>JAJRTW010000236.1 GCA_024278075.1 Bacteroidota bacterium
AAAACATGACAGCTCAATCACGTCAGGTGTAACACCTGACTTGGCAATGGAGATAAATCCATTTCAAAATTGCATCCAAAACAGCGCAATACAGGGCAAAATTGAGCTTATTACTACGATTATCACTAATTGGCTGCTTTTTAACCGGACACTACTGACAAAAAAATTATGATTTGTCGGACGGGGTCCGGAATGACAAGTAATATTATTATAATTGCTATGATACGAAATTGTATCTAAACCAGCGTTATATAGGGCAAAATACAGGCTATAACTGTGATTACCAATTTTTCACTGCTTTTTAACCGGACACTTGTGGCAAATAATCTATAGCAAATAATCTATAACAAATAATCTATGGCAAATAATATAGAACAAACCATCTCTATGGCAAACCATCCCAATAAAAAGCGTCATCCTTTTCTTGGTGGCGAATTCGAATTCTGCAATACCGGATTTTCCAGCGGCAGATATAATATGGAGTTTGACTACAGCCGCACAATGGCTGTTGCAAAGGGCAATGCCGCACCTATGTTCCGGGTTTATGGCTGGCAGCCGTGGTGCCTGTCGCTAGGTTTCAACCAAAAGGCAGAAGATATAGACAAAGAATTGCTTGCCGGCAAAGGCTTTGATTTGGTACGGCGGCCCACCGGCGGCAGGGCTGTGCTTCATGCCAATGAATTAACGTATTCGGTTGTAATGAATCTGCCAAAAGGCAAGGCTGCACGGGAAGCTTATCGTGAAATTCATCAAATTCTTATGAAAGCTTTTGGCGCTTTGGGCGTGAAACTTGACTACGAAAAATCTCAGCCAGTGCTTCGTGATTTCTACTCGCGTTCGGAAATGTCAGTATCGTGTTTTGCCAGCTCGGCCCGCTATGAACTGGAATTCGAGGGCAGGAAAATAGCCGGCAGCGCCCAGAGGTTGTTCGGCGGCACCTTGCTCCAGCATGGGTCAATCCTATTGGATTCCGGGCATGAACAATTGGCCGATGTAATAAAGACGAATTCCGGAGACAAACGAATTGCGCTAAGGGAATTTACATTAACCCACAGCGCAACTTTATCGGAAGCCGCCGGAAGGAAGATCGGATATGATGAATGTGCCGAAGCAATTGAATCTGTGTTTGATGAATAGGTGTTAGGTTTCATTTATGAGGTTATTGATTGCCAATCGTTAAATATTTAGTTAAAAAAGCAAAAAATAAATAGCCACGTGCTTTCGCTCGTGGTAAAGAAGAACGAGTACTTAAATATATGGCTTTAGCCATAAACTCTGTTATCAGGTGTCAATTTGTCCCGCATACATAATTCGCATTTGTTAATTCGTAACTGAATATATTTTCTGCTTTCATTTCCCCACATTATTTCTTATTATAATAGAACTAATTATTTTCCATTTCCCAGAGTATGATATGAGAAAACATATTACTTCATTGATCTCAATTTGTTTGTTATTATTAGTTGTTGGTAATTTTTCACAATTAACCGCCCAACCGCCCAAGGATTTCGCAATAATGGCAAGCGCCGAAGTGGAAAAAGGCCTGCAGGCAACTATTACTCTGTCATGGCCGTCCAACCCGGATTATTCTCAAATATCAATCTGGCGAAAGACAAAGGCCGAGACTTATTGGGGAAATAGTATTGCCCGGATTGAGGGAGAGATATTGAGTTATACTGATAATAATGTTGAGGTCGGCACGGCCTATGAATACCAGTTGATAGCAGATGCAGAAGCTGATAATGGTTCTAAATATAGTGCCACGGGGTATATATATGCCGGAATTGAAGTGCCGGCAAAAGAAGCTTACGGTAAAGTTTTACTCCTCGTCGACCAAACAATAGCAGGGCCCCTTGAGATGGAAATTGGCCGTTTGATGGACGACATGAGAGCCGAGGGATGGGCTGTTGTACGGAAAGATGTGCCACGTACCGAAGATTTCGATGGTGCCGCAGTAAAGAATATCAAGAATATAATTTATAGCGTGAAAGATTCAAGCGGTGGAACACTAAACACAGTATTCCTTCTCGGGAGAATTGCAGTGCCTTATTCGGGTGATATGTATCCGGACGGCCATGCTGATCACAAGGGTGCCTGGCCGGCAGATTTGTACTATGGCCACATGAATGAATCTGTCTGGTCGGATACGTATATTTATACTGTAAATCAACAGCGCCCGAGAAACGAAAATCTACCGGGTGACGGAAAATTCGACCCCAGTAGGATAGAGTTTAATGATGTTTATTTAAGGGTTGGCAGGGTTGATTTATATGATATGCCGGCTTTCCATGACGAGCAGTGGGCACAGCCCGAAATTGAACTATACCGCAGATATTTAAACAAAGACCATGATTACCGAACGGGAAAAATTACATACGAAATGCGCGGACTGATTGACGACAACACTAAGGGTTATCCGGAGAAATTCGGTTCCGGTGGATGGAGGAATTTCGGGGCATTATTTGGTGCCGGCAACGTAGAGGAAGTTGACTGGCTCACTACTTTGGAAACAGACAGCTATTTGTGGAGCTATGGCTGTGGCGGAGGTAATTTCACAGGTGCCGGCGGAGTTGGCAATACTAATAAATTCGCCTCCCAGCCTCTTAATTCCATATTTACCACGCTGTTCGGTTCCTACTTCGGCGATTGGGATGTAACGAATAATTTCTTAAGGGCAGGCCTTTGCTCAGAGCCGTCAATACTTACTTGTGCATGGTCGGGACGTCCGCAATGGTATTTTCACCACATGGGCCTTGGCGAGCCTATCGGGTATTCCACTGTCCTTTCTCAGAATAACATGACAACTTATATCCCTTATAAAAGGGATTATTATTATAATGCTTATGGCAACCAGAAAGTTCATACCGCACTTATGGGCGACCCGACTTTGCGGATGTACATGAACACCGTAGACAGCCCGAAGAATCTGTCTGCCGTTCAACCCGGAGGCGGAGTAGTTGAACTTAATTGGGAAGCACCCGAAATTGACGGAATTTTCTTTTTTGATGTATTCAGAGCGGAATTTGATGAATCCGGCTCAAAATATGGCGGTGATTGGGTGAAAGTGAACCAGTTGCCACTTTCGGAAATATCGCTTACTGATAATTATTCTTATGAAGGCACTCTACTCTATATGGTTAGAACTATCAAGTTGCAGGAAACCAATAGCGGCTCGTTCTTCAATCATAGCTTAGGTTTAATTCAGGATTTAGTTGTTACGGATGTGGAAAACGGCGATTTCGATTTTGCATTTACTGCCGCACCCAATCCTGCGGTATCCTACTCGAACATCACGCTTGCCGTTCCTTATGACGGTGTGGTTGACGTTGCGATATTCGATATGCGCGGCAATCGCATCAGGGAATTGGCATCCCGGCACCTTGCAAGCGGCTCGCACAGCTTCTCTTGGGGATTGACAGGCGAATCCGGGGCGAAAGTATCGCCGGGAGTTTATTTTGTTCGGGTATCGGCCAAAGGCATCCGGCAGGTTGTGAAGATTATAGTTATGCCATAGCCCTCATCCCTTGCCCTTCTCCCACTGGGAGAAGGTGATTTAATGGTGCTGCGGCATCACCTGGTCATTCTTCAAGTGGGAGAGGGTGATTTTACACACGTTACTTTCAAAATCGAACCCCCCTCACCCTGGCCCTCTCCTAAGGTGAGAGGGTGATTTCAAGCGATTTTACAGACGTTTCTGTTCAAAATCGAAACCCCTCACCCTGGCCCTCTCCTAAGGTGAGAGGGTGATTTCAAGCGATTTTACAGACGTTTCTGTTCAAAATCGAAACCTCTTTCACGCAGAGAGAGAGGGAAGTTAGATGGCAATCAATCAAAATCGAAACCCCCTTCTCTCACTGGGAGAAGGCTTAGGGATGAGGGCAACATCGAATCAAATACTAATATTCAACTTAACCAATGAAAAAAAATGACATCGAGAGCCTCTTTGTAATATTTGCAATCGGGACTCTCCTTTTTATTCCGTATATCGGCCAGGTTCATCTGTTCGACTGGGACGAAATCAACTTTGCCGAAGCCGCCCGCGAGATGATAGTTACCGGAGACTACCTTACCGTCAGGATTGATTACAAGCCCTTCCACGAGAAACCACCACTGTTTTTCTGGATGCAGGTGCTGAGCATGAAAGCATTTGGCATAAATGAATTCGCCGCAAGGCTGCCGAATGCAATCGTAGGGATTCTCTCTTTGATGTTCATATTCCTTGCCGGCAGAAAACTAATCGGCTATAAGTTCGGATTGCTTTGGGTGCTTGCGTATATTGGCTCGATCCTGCCGTTTTTCTACTTCAAAACCGGTCTCATCGACCCCGTATTCAATTTATTCATGTTCGCAGGTGTATATTTCTTATTTACTTATTACGATCAACTTCAGAATCCATCAATCAAATCCATCAAATACCTGTTGCTGGCTGCCCTAACAACCGGCCTGGCCGTCTTGACCAAGGGGCCGGTGGGCTATTTACTCGTTATGCTTTCATGGAGTATTTTTTGGATAATCAAACGCCGGGATTATAAATTCCCTGCCATTGAACTCGTTCTCTTCACATTAATAGCATTATTGCCATTTATCTTATGGTTTGCCATCAATTCAACTGTAAATAATGTTAACCTGTTCAATAGCTTCACGGACTATCATCTAAGGCTGCTTTCCACAGGCGATGCGGGGCATTCCGGGCCATTTTATTATCACTTCCTTGTTCTATTATTTGGCTGCTTCCCTGCGTCGGTTATTATGATACGCGGCTTCAGGAAGGATCCGGCTTCATCTGCTTCGGTTAACCTCTTTTCTTTATTCAATATTATATTGCTGTTTGTGGTTCTCTTAGTATTTTCGATTGTAAAAACCAAGATAGTGCATTATTCTTCGCTGGCCTATTTCCCGATTACTTTCCTTGCCGCAAAGGCTATGTTCAGTCTGGAATTTGGCAAACTCCGGTGGAAGGCAACAACAGGTTGGATTCTTGGGCTTATTGGCCTTGTGCTTGCATTTGCATTAATTGCATTCCCGATTGTTATGAAAAATATAGATATGATATTGCCAAAGGTGACCGATAAATTTACAAATGCGCTACTCCGGGCCGATGTCGTGTGGACCGGCTATGAAACTGTTCCGGGCATAATCTTCTTTATAGGCCTAATTGCGGCTATCGTATTATTGAGCAGATCATCTTATCTTACTGGTTTCGTCGTTCTTTTCGGCACTGTTTCATTAACAGTATTTACGATACTTCCGATTATAGCACCCAAAATTGAGCCGTATACGCAGGGCGCCCCGATAGAATTCTACCAAAGCATCAAGAACAATGATTGTTATGTTGAAGTATTGGGATTCAAGAGTTATGCCCATTTGTTTTACACTGAAAGGCGGCCCGGGATGTCGCTATACAACAATGGCATGTCCGGCAACGAACAAAGGCAGTGGTTGCTGGAAGGGCAGATTGACAAACCGGTATTCTTTGTGTGTAAAAACAAAACGGCTGATAAATACCTCAAGTACCCGCAGGTGGAAGAGCTCTATCGCAAGAACGGCTTCGTGTTTATGCGGCGGGTTGTTGGGAAGTGATAACCTTCGATTCCAACATGTTTAGAACAAGGAGTCGCAACCCCTTGTTCATCAATATTATTTTGGGAGCTATATTGTATTAATCTCTTGCCAGCGCTATAGTATTATCTACTGTAAGATTTTCACAGGCTGGAATTATTCTGGCATGAAGAGTTTTTGATGTATACAGAGCCGTCATGTCTGCGGTTAGTTGCCTGATGGAGCCGCTGGCAAAGCAGTAAGAGCAATAATTTTCTCTGCTGGCTAATACCTTGTTACTTCAAAATTAGAAACCCCGCCGGAAATATTCATCATAATTCTTTTCTTTGCCGTCAGGAAATTGCTGGTTCTGTACGTGCTTCCGGCTTCCTTGACAAAGCCATTAAAACTGCGGCTCGACAGGCCGGTGTCGGTGATTATTTCACAACCTACGTTTTCAGGTATGCCGATCTCAACATTTGCCGCACCAACCTTTATATCAACATAGCAGGTCTCGAAGAGTTCACCAAGTTTCAGGTCAATATCGGCGGCCCCGGCGTCTATGTCCACACTACCGATCTTATATTTCGATAAATCCAGGTCAAAATCGCAGGCTCCGGCGTCTATATCAATCTTCCAGATCGGCCCGGGGTTAAGCTTAATATCGGCATATCTTTTTCTCTTGAAGTGCTTCCAGATTTTTCCTTTGCCGAAACTAAAATAGACTTTAGCAGTACTGCTTGCCGAGTCGAACCTATGCTCTAAGCCCGATATATTTGGGGCCGCATCTATACTGACAAGGCTCTGCGATTCGCTGCCAATGGAGAACTCGCCAGCCCCGCCATCGAAAAAAAACTCAGCTTTTTTCGCCGAATCGGAATAACCAACGGAATAGTTTTCGGTTTCGGTTGGACCGTGGCGGTCGTGGCCAAACTCCTCGAAATGGACATCCAAGCTGTGGCTTACATTGCATCTGTCCCAATTGCCGGTGAAGAAGTTTAATATCAGAACAGCAAGAAGAATCCCCGATAATGCTGCAAGCGATTGTTTGATAATCTTTGGAATGGTTAAGTATGAAAGTCCCCAAATAATAAGCAACACAGGCCAGTATCGCCATAAATTATCAATTTCAAAATATAGAATTTCAAAATTCCGAAGCAGATAAAACATTCCTAAAGAAAGCAGGAAAAATCCCCAGAATAATCTACCCGTTTTCATGCAATTCCCCCGTCTTTTTATTGTGACCACTTTTAAATAAAAGATATATGCCTACAATAACAAAAATAGCTGCAATTAACATATCAAAATCAAGGAAAGGAATAAAATTATCCATTATGATAAATATGCCAACAGCTATAAATATAAAGCCTACAAGTTTTTTTTTGTTTTTCCGGCTATCCGCTGCCGCTGGCTTTTTTCCTTCAGCTGCCTCTTCCACAACTACTGCTTCAACAGGATTGACAGGGACAATTATCCAAAGGACGATGTAGGAAAGAAGGGATATTCCCCAGGCAATAGTACTGATAATAAATGCTGCACGGATAATAACAGGGTCGACCTCAAAATACTCGGCAAGCCCGCCTGCCACTCCGCCCATCATCTTGTCAGTCTCGGATCTATATAGTCTTCTGTGCATTATAATTCCACAATTGAATTTAACATCTTTTTTCTATCCATTAATACGGACAGGCAGTTAAGAAGTTACAACACCTTTGTTGCAATATAGTAAATCAATTCTTTTTCCACAAGCTAAAGCAATCTATTGCGAGCACGTGGCTATTGAAAGAAGAAGCATAAGAAAATTTTCTATCGCAAAATCCGTGTTTAAGACAATAAAGCCCCAATAATGGCCGCTACACCCAGCCTCTCATCTTACACGCTTCGGCTACCCTCGATATTGCAATCATGTAGGCCGCATCGCGCATGTAAATATTTCTGCTCCGGGCAAGATTGGAAACCGAACCATAAGCATGTGTCATCTTTTCGTCCAATTTGCCGAGCACCTCTTCCTTTGTCCAGAAATAATTCATATTGCATTGCACCTGCTCGAAATATGAGCAAGTAACTCCGCCCGCATTAGCAAGAAAATCGGGTATCATCCAAATATTTTTCTCTTTAATAATTTCATCTGCCTCGGGGGTTGTTGGCCCATTTGCGCCCTCAACTATTATCCTGACCGAGTCATTTATCTTAAGTGCGGTTTCGGCATTGATCTGGTTTTCCAATGCTGCCGGCAACAGAATATCCGTTTCCTGCTCGATCCATTTATCTCCGCCGAGCACTTCATAGCCAAGCCCTTTGGCCTTTTCACGGTCAATTTCACCGAAGCGGTTGGTGATGGCAAGCATTTCATCGAGGCTGATGCCAGCGGCTTTGCGGAAGCTGAATGATTTCTGTTCCTTATGGTCCCAACTGGAAACGCAAACCACTGTGCCGCCATATTGGGTATATAATTCAATTGCATATTGAGCTACATTGCCGAATCCCTGTACGGACATCGTAGTGCCTTTAATATCAATGCCAAGCTCAATCAATGACTCACGAAGCGTATAAATAGTGCCATACCCCGTGGCTTCGGTTCGGCCCAACGATCCACCCATGCCGATGGGTTTCCCCGTAATGAATCCGGGCTGCTTTTGGCCGGTAATTTTCTCCAGCTCGTCCAGCATCCACAGCATGTGCTGTCCGGTGGTCATCACATCGGGGGCCGGAATATCGCGATCCGGGCCAACATCGCCGGCCATTTGCCTTACCCAGCCGCGGCATATTGCCTCCTGTTCCCTCATCGACAGGTTATGCGGATCGCAAATAACGCCGCCCTTGCCGCCGCCAAGCGGAATGTCGACTACTGCGGTTTTCCATGTCATCCACATCGATAGGGCGCGAACCGTGTCGATTGTTTCCAGCGGATGGAACCTAATGCCACCTTTGCATGGCCCGCGGGAGTCATTATGCTGGCAGCGGTATCCCCTGAATACTTTATATGTGCCGTCATCCATCCTGATTGGGATATTGAAATGGTACTCTCTATCCGGCCAGCGAAGCAGTTCCTTTGTTGGTCCGTCCAGGCCTAATTTTTCCGCTACGGCATCGAATTGCCGCTGAGCCATTTTGAATGGATCGAATGATTCTTTTGACATCTTCTCCTCCGTTTTAGTTTAATCTACTAATATTAGAAATATACGAGTACAAATTTACGAGATTAATTATTTGCAATTAAGATATAATTCGTATCTCATTTCAAATTTCCGATTTGGAATGGAGAAATAATTATTCCACAACTACGAATTACAGTATTATTTGTATCGATTTCTTAATCAATGTGTTTATTTATTGAATGATTCCCGAAACATTTAACCCAGTGCATCATCTCATAAATGATTGATAACTATTTTTTGTAGTATATGTAGTGGCAGGTTCACAACCTTCCTGAATTTATGTTCTGCCAGTTGTTACAACTGGCAATATAGAAACTACCGCCATTCGTCAGTTGTAACAACTGACGGAACGTAAGATATTAATTTATTCTGAGATGATGCACTAAGGAGAATCTTGAACTCACAAGTGTCCGGTTAAAATGCAGCCAATTTGTGATAATCGAAGTAATAAGCTCCTTTTTGGCCTATATTGTGCTATAGTGGATGCAATTTTTGAATTAGTGAAAAATAATATTAAATCATGTCATCGTATGTTGCAAAGGACAAATATATTAAAGTAGTGGCGCGGTATGCCGTGCCACTGCCAAACTCAACTTCATCGAATTGCCGGTTGTAACAACCTTCAGAACGAAAAACTGTCATTCAGAGCGTAGCAAAGAACCCATCTTAATACTGCCAAACGAGTCGTAGACACTGGATCCATCGACGGAGTTTATCCTGAGCCAGGCCGAAGGGATCAGGATGACAGTATATAATATTCAGGTACATATTCTGAGTGTTTCTCTTTTATTACCGGACACTACTATCTTGAACTCATTAAATCAATTTTATTAACCCTTTTTCTTTGATTTACAAATTATTGATTATCTTGGCAATATATCGAAGCACATAAGTTCACTTAACATAAATCGACTATGAAAATATTGATATATATTGCTATCTTGTTGATAAATATATCTGCCGCCTCGGCGCAGGACAGAATAAATATTCCGCACAGCTATGGAATTTCATCAAATTATGAGATTGTTAATTTCGATTCGGATTTCGACAGCATTCCGGGTTTCGAGAACTGTTGCCCCGAATATAAATCCGGAAATGGTTTTGGGTTTAATGCCGGTGCATATTATTCTTACAATTTATTCAAATTATTCAGGATTGGCTCTAACCTCAGGATAGGAGTATTCAGTGGAGACTATAACGTCCCGGATACGGCTTTAATCATTATTGGAAATTCTATGGAACCGGCAGAAATCGAGCATGAACTAAAGGCGAATTTCATCAGATTATCATTCGAACCTTTTGTTCAATTGATGATTACCAACCGATTATCAATTACCGGTGGAATCGGAATTAATTATTTGCTTTCGAAGCAATTCGAGCAGTCTGAAATATTAGTCAAGCCGAAAGACACAGGGACGTTCGAGAATGGCAGAAGAATAAGAAACGAGCAGTCCGGAACGATTAACGAATCAAACAGCCTGCTGTATTCATTATTCGCTGGCATCAGCTACGAGTTCCCGGTTAATAAAAGCGGCACCCTCTTTCTTGCTCCGGGTGTTTTTTATTCCAGCCAGTTGAATTCTGTCCTCAAGCATAACGACTGGGCGGTGTCGGCTATATCATTTGGCCTTTCCCTAAGATATTCATCCAAAGTTGACTATTCAACCCCGCTTGCCCCCGCCGGAATTGATTAGGATGAATCGATTCTTATAGCTGTTGAAGCATCTTCCTGGCCCGTGGATTATACTCGCTTTTTGTGAATATAGTAACTAATTTCGTAAAGGCTTCTTTGGCCAAATCAATTTTGCCCGACCTTACATAAGACTCGGCAATCATAATTTGAGCATCATCTCTTTTAGGCGTTTCAACATTGTCGACTACTTTAATAAAAAATATAATCGCTTTATCGAATTGTTTCAATCCGAAATGAGATTCCCCCAGCCAATAATTGCAGTCGCTCTTAGCCACGGGGTCCTGCTCAATATTGACAATTTCAATCAGCCGGTTGATTGCTTTGTGATAATTCTTCCTTGTGAAATATTTTAATGCATCCTTCAGTTCAGGGCTGAGTGTACGTTCATTGCCGGCAGAATAGCCCGATGGCAGAAGGTTAACTTTTTCAGCCGTACTGCCTTGCTTCTGTTGCGGATGAGCGGCGCCGGATTTGCTGATTTTTCTTCTTTTTGGCTTCGGCGAGGGCTTCTTAACTGATGTTTTCTTTTCCAGTGCCTCGTCGGGTAGAATAATAAATTCATCCGCCTCATCCATGTATGTCTCTTTTATACTCTGTTCGGCCAGGTCTTCCGGCCCGGTTTGAGCCACATCTTTTTTGCCTTCATGGTAAAACATAATAGCATCCTTAATCTCTTCGATAGAATTCCTCAGATCGGCTATGTCTGTATGAATATCATTTACCTTTCCATCAAGGCTGTCGTGATTATTCTCAATCAACCGGAGTTGTTTACTCAGGGCAGCCAATTGGGCATTTTTCGGTTTAGTTTCAACTATTGTCTCCTGCCGGTCAGCATTCTTATCCGGTGGTGCTGGCAGTTCGGAAAATTCAGATAGCGATTCGGCAGGCACGGCCTCAGTTGTTTTCTCAACTTTATGCCTGTTTTGCGTCAGCGAACTCAGCCCGGTTCGGACGCTGCGCGATGAACAAGATGAAAGAAAAAACCCTGTGATGCAGAATAATAACCAATTGAAGTATATTCTTCCGCATAAGTAACAAAGAATTTTATCAAGGCAAGGCATAACAAGCCCCTCTAAAGATTAATGCAGATGATTTAATATGTTCCAATCAATACTACAAAGCCTGTGCCAAAAAGGGAAGTAATATTACGAATGTATTTGTGATTTTATACCACGAGCAAAAGCAAGAGGCTATTGAATTACGATTAGGCAGGCCTTGCACACCTGGTGCCTAAAAATGAAACGGGTAGATAAGGAAGAAGCGGGTTGTGGGGCCGAACTCAACTGCCGGCGATGGCCACTTGAAATAATTTAACGACTGCCGCATCCAATTCCAGAAATTACCACCCTCCGGCAGTAACTCGGCCAAATTATAATCCAGTGCAATAATAAACCGCTGGCTGCCGAAATAACCATCCCTGAAATGCACGGATTTCGAACGGTCGCAATCATAAGCTAACGGATTCAACGTATCGCATAGATTTCTGGCAGCATAGCCGAAGCTGAGTTGCAGCCACGACGGCCAGTAATCCTTCATAGACTTTGGCAGCAGATTATGTACATTCACCGATAGCCAAAGAGTGTGGGAGCTATAGTCATCGTTGAACATTTCCGATGGCTTTCTTCTGTTTTCTCCGTACCATTCGGCCGGCAAGTACGTAAACTTTGGTGTGAAATTCTGCAAAAAAGGAACATAGTGCTGTCCGAGGAACAAAGCGGCGCCGGCCACGTTCGAATAAAAATCCGTGGGGCTGAACCCCCAGTTAGTTCCAAACCCGTCCAGAATTTCAATATAAGTAGAATAGCTTAATCCCAGGACGCTTCCCCAAACCGTTGCGGCGTCCCAGCTTAGGCCTGTAGTCATCAAAGTTTCGCTGAGCACATACGAAGTGATATATGACCCGTAGACATGCCCGGCTTTGTCGGCATACAGGGCATAAGCACCATCTTCGGCAAAACGGAACTCACCCATGTCCTGCCAGATTGTACCAAGTTGCAGCTGGTGCTGGGCATAGAACGCAGCGATAAGGCCCGCGGAGAAGATAGCAAAATTTACCGGCTTCATTTTCGTATTTCTCAAAGGGGTGTTGCCATCGATAGTATATCGACGTGTCCCGGCATAGATAAATTCACTTAAACTGACAAAGTTGGCAGAGTCGGTACTTCCTGTTGCCACCACATTTTTACTGCCACTTGCTGTATCAGAAGGAATTGCTTCCTCCAGCAGGTTATCGCCTGGCAATGAAGAATCGCCCTCCAAGGAGCCTGCATTTTGAAAGGCATGGAGATTATTCGCAATAATAAGTATAAACAGGCACGTTCTAACTATATATAATATCATAGATTTATTCTGCCATCAAGTTTGGTTCGATTTTTGATATTTGCTATTGAATACTAAAAGCAAAGTATCATGCAATTTATAGTTTATTTTTCGAATAATTGATAGTTTTCTTGTAAAGCATAGGATCGAAAATTAGTAATTATTCGGATAACAAAATAGCCATATCGCAAGATTTGATGTGGTTATGAAATAATTCGATTATTTCGTATATTATCAATAAATACTCATAAGAAGTTGGAATGGAAGAACTTGGATTAATTCTCAAGGACGCTCGTGAAATACTTGAGCTTTCAATAACGCAGGTTAGCGAAAGAACAAAAATCCGGCCATATATTATTCGTGCTATGGAAGAGAGTAATTTTTCTGCCCTGCCACCGGTTTATGGAAAGTCATTTCTTAGAACCTATATCCAATTCCTTGACTTAGACGAAGAATCATTTGCTGATGCTTTTAAGAGATTATCTGCTAAACAGCAGTCGGGACATAGTTCTAATTTGCGATTCGAATCCACGGATTATACTTCATCCGCCATGAAGAAACTATCGAATTTCAAGGAAATATTCAAAGAACAAAAGACAAAGAAACTTCCGAATGTTAATATTGTGAACTCATTGATTTATGCTGCTATCATTCTATCGATTTTCGGGCTGCTGTATTTTACTTTTCTTTCAAATAGCAATGACTCTGACATAGCCGATGAAATTGACTTTGCTTCCGGCCGTGCCGCCCAGGACACCGCCATAATTGAACCAGAAGAGAAAGGTCTGTTCGCAATGTTTGACAAACCCGACAGCTTGATTCTGCATGGCAAAGCAACCGACACCGCCTGGCTCAGGATTGACATCGACGGCAGGGCAGTCTCGGAAGTATTAATGCTGCCCGGAATGGAACGGCGATGGGCGGCCAAGGAATATTTTATTGTGAACCAGGGCAATGTTGGGGCTATTCGATTCACTTTGGCTGATAAACTTCTGGAGCCTTTCGGAAGCCGGGGGAGTGTTGTAAAAAATGTTAAAATCATGCAAAATGAAGTTGTTACTCAATCACCCTGGCAAAAAAGAAAAACGAAAAAGGCTGACAAGAGAAAAGTCCCTAAAATGATCGAACCTTCTCCTATCAAAACCCAAAACAAGAGTATTCTGAAGCGGAACCAATGATTCGCAGAGCCATTGCTTTTATAACCCGCTTTTAATAATATCATGCACACGCACAACCCCGATGCACTTGGCCCGATTGTCGACCACTGGGAGAACGTTTATCTGGCTTTCGCGGTTTTCCATTATCGAGATTGCCTCGCCGAGATATAAATCTTGTTCAATGCTAATCGGGCGTGGAGTCATAACATCAGTTGAACTCAGAGTGCTGATATTATCATTTTTTTGCAGCGCCCGCCTTACATCGCCGTCTGTTATTATTCCAATTAATTTATTGCCCCGGTTCAGAACACAAACGCAACCGAGCCCTTTGTCGGTTATTTCGATAATAGCATCTTTGAAAGCAGACTCTTCAAATACAATCGGCAAAGCGCTGTTCTTGTGCATAACATCACGCACCCGGACAGTAGTGTTCCTTCCGATTTGCCCCAGTGGATGAAGCTTCGAAAAATCCTCGGGCGTGAAATCCCTTAGCTTCATAAGGCAAACCGCCAGAGCATCTCCTATGGCCAGGGCAACAGTAGTGCTCGAGGTTGGGGCTTGGTTCAGCGGGCAGGCTTCCTTCGATATTGAAGCATTAATTGCAACATCGCTGGCCCGGGTAAGATATGAGTTCTTATTGCCTACAATAGAAATAATCGGAATATTTCTCTTGGCCAAATATGGCATAAGTTTAATAATATCAACCGTGCTGCCGCTTTTCGACAGCAAGAGTGCCGCATCGCCCGCCTGCACTTGCCCTATATCGCCATGCAGGGCGTCCAGAGGATGCAGGAAAACCGAAGGAACGCCTATGCTTGAAAAAGTAGCGGCTATTTTTTGGGCGATTAACCCCGATTTCCCAACTCCAGTCACTACTACTTTATTCGATTTGTCGATTATACCAACAGCTTGCTCGAAGCTATCGTCAATATTATCACACACTTGATGCAGCGCCATGATTTCATCGTTGATTACCCTCTTCGCTTCTTTGATTATATCCATAGCTCTTCTTAAATAATTGCCGGAATTAATGATGCAAAAATAAACTATGCCAGCTTACAAAACAAATCTATTGAGCGGTGGCATTGCGTTGCGGACACATCTGATTTAAGGATTATGATTCTATATGAAAGCAATCAGCCCGGAGGCCAGTTCATTATACGCCCGCCCAGCAAATGGCAATGTATATGAAAGACAGTCTGGCCGGCTCCTTCGTTGCAATTAAGCACAAGCCTGTAGCCGCTTTCGTCGATTCCTTTATCCTTTGCAATCTTTTTTGCAGTTAGTATTATTTTGCCCAAAAGCTCGGAGTCTGCCGCTTCGGCATCATTTATCGTTGGAATTGGCTTTTTCGGAATAACTAATATGTGTACGGGAGCCTGGGGGTTAATGTCGTTAAATGCAATAATCTCATCATCTTCGTACTCAATTGCTGCTGGTATTTCGCGGTTAATTATTTTAGTAAATATTGATTCAGACATATTAATTCTTTAATAAATTTTAAAAATATCAGCAGAGTCCGGTTAAAAAACGAGAGTCTTGCTGAATACAACCTACATGAACTGCCACGTGTCATTGCCGCCCTTGGGCTCAGGGTGATTATTTTAGTGTCATAGTGAGCGGAGTCGAACTATAGACACGATCGGCATGGCTCAGGATAAACTCCAGCGGGAATCCTGTTCTAAACATGCAGGATATGAAGCTATAATGCCATGGCAAAATAAGAAAACCCTCTAAATCTCCCTTTAAGAAAGGGAGACTTTAAACCCATTAGCCAAGCGAGCTTGTTTCAAAGGGGGTGGCGTCTAAGGAACTATTGTTCCGTAGATACCGGGGGTTTCTATTTGATTAGGATTCCGGTTCGGTGTCCAGAATGACACATTATAATGTTCCGTCAGTTGTTACAACCGACGGAAAACGACAGTTCTTAAATTACAAGTTGTAACAAATGGCAGAACAAGAAAATTGCATCTAACCCAGTAGATTATGGGACAAAACAAACCATATAGCTATGCTTCAAACCATTTTGCTGCTTTATTACCGGACAATAATGATATATCATAGAGACTTCTGAGCAATCGACATATTGTCAAGCCATTGGCGGCGAAAAAGCAGCGAAGCTCAACCGTGTATCCGGTGTTCCCTAAATTATTTTAGTCATTCATAAATATATTGATAGCTAATTCGTAAAAAAGGAATACTTTTATAAATATATCAAGTGACTTATTCGTTCAACTAATTCCGGAAAGGAGTACATTCAATGAAATTTCGAACTACAAGTTTATTTATCTTATTAATAATTAGCATTTCTTTAATCGCACTTAAATCGTGCAGCAAAAAGGATGCTGAGGAAGCAAATGAAACGATGGCAATAAAAGCATTAGACAGGGCAAACATGGACACGGCCGTTGCTCCGGGCGAAGATTTCTTTGCCTACGCTAACGGCGGATGGATGAAAAACAACCGGATACCGGACGATAAATCAAGGTATAGCGCTTTCGATGAGCTTAACGATGCAAACATGGAGAACCTTAAGTCGCTCATGGAAGAGGCTGCAAACGTAAAAGCCGCAGATGGCAGTATAATGAAAAAGATAGGTGATTTCTACGCTGCCGGTATGGACACCGCTGCAATCGAAGCCGCCGGGATAACGCCGCTTAGCGAGGACTTTGCGAAGATTGATGCCATCCGGACTGTGGAAGACATACAGAATCATTTGGCTTATATGCACTCGGAAACTATTTTCCCGATGTTCAATATCTTCTCCGGCCAGGATGAGAAGAACAGCGAGATGGTGATTACTAATCTGTGGCAGGGCGGCATAGGGCTGCCGGACAGGGACTATTACGTTAGTGAAGATGCAAGGTCCGAGGAAATTCGCGCCGCCTATCTCGATCATTTGGAGAAGATGTTCCGTCTAATGGGCGTTGATGCAGGCAAAGCCAAAGCAGCGGCAAAAATAATTATGGATATTGAAACAAGAATGGCAAAGGCCTCGATGACAAGGCTTGAAATGCGCGATCCGCATAAAGTATATAATAAGATGACAATCGAAGAACTTGGAGAATTAAGCTCGAATATTAACTGGAGAAATTACTTTGCAGGAATTGGAGTTGCAGGCCCGGGTGATATTAACGTGGGCCAGCCGGAATTTTTCGAAGAACTAAGCGAAATGATTACAGATGTTTCGATTGATGATTGGAAAACATATCTGCGCTGGAATTTGATTAATGATGCGGCATCATATCTAAGCTCCGATTTTGAGAACCAGAATTTTGATTTCTACGGTACGGTATTGTCCGGCAAGAAACAGCTGCAACCGCGATGGAAACGTGTGCTGGGTGCGGTCAATGGGTCATTGGGCGAGGCCGTTGGCGAAATTTATGTGAAGAAATATTTTCCGCCGGAAGCAAAAGAGCAGATGCTGAAATTGGTTGGCAATTTGAAAAAAGCACTCAAAAGCCGAATTGAGAATCTTGAATGGATGGGCGATTCCACCAAACAGCAGGCTCTTGAGAAGCTATCTACCATCAATGTTAAAATCGGATATCCGGATAAATTCAGAAAATATGATGGTGTCGAGGTCTCGCGGGATTCTTATTTAAAGAACATTGCTTCGGCCAGTAAATTCAATTTCCGCTATAGGTTGGACAAAATTGGCAAACCGGTGGACCGCGACGAATGGCACATGAATCCACAGAGAGTAAATGCATATTATAGTCCTAACTTAAATGAAATAGTGTTCCCTGCGGCAATCCTCCAGTATCCATTCTTTACATTGGGCGCCGACGATGCGGTGAATTACGGCGCTATTGGCGTAGTGATCGGCCACGAGCTTACCCATGGATTCGATGACCAGGGCCGGAAGTATGACAAAAGCGGCAATCTTAATGATTGGTGGACGGAAACCGACACTGAGAAATTCGATGAACGAATTCAGGTACTTATCGACCTATATAATTCATTTACTGCAATAGAAGATTTGACGGTAGACGGCAAGCTCACCCTTGGCGAGAATATCGCCGATCTCGGCGGCGTCACCGTTGCTTATGAGGCATTGCACGAGGCATTGAAGCAGAATCCGGCCCCGGCGGAGATTGACGGCTTTACGCCCGGCCAGAGGTTTTTCTTGTCCTATGCCCAGGTATGGCGGCAGAACATCCGCGATAAGGAATTGAAGCGGCGGCTGAAGGAAGACGTGCATTCGCCCGGCAGGTTTCGCACAAATGGTGCATTGATGAACTTCGGGCCATTCTACGAAGCTTTTAATATCAAACCAAGCGACAAGATGTACCTCAAAGATGGCGAGAGGGCTGTGATTTGGTAACTACTCAGGTGTCTATGCTGTTAGGCTGTTAGGTGTTTAGGCTGTTAGGTGTCTAATTAATATCTGATCAAATCGTCCAATAACTTCATTTGCGTTGGATAAATTGAAAAAAACAACTTATTATGGCAATATTTATTATATTGTGTTTATGCAGGTGTTATTGTTTGGGTAATTAATCTGAGTAATCGCATAACTTTCATCCTTCAGAACAAAAACTTATGAAGTATTTCGATGCACATAGTAACTCAATAAAGGATATTGAAGATTGGGAAAATCATATCTTTAAATCAGGGAAAAGGGAAAAGCATTGGAAAGTTGGACGAAGTGCATGGGCTATCGCTGACTATATGATGAACAGGAATGGAGAAGCAGTTATCAATAGTATAATTTCTAATCTATTATCCGAAAGCGTTGTTTTTGAAAAGGCTATTCCTGAATTAGAAATTAGGTTTGATAAATATGGACATGGGCGTGAACATGATTTGGGTATCTATGGCAGTACAATTACTTCAAACAAGAAAATATTTATTGGGTTAGAAGCAAAGGTTGATGAAACTTTCAATGAGACAATTTCAGAAGTCTATATTAAGGCTAAATCAAAAGTTCTTTCTGGAATATCAACGAATAGAGCCAAAAGAATTGAAGAACTGTTGAAAAGAAATTTCAATCAAGTAACGCCCGAGCTTTTTGATTTGAGGTATCAATTACTTTACTCAACTGTCGGAACATTGGACGCAATTGTGAACGAAGAAAAAGCCGACATTTCAATTTTGTTGATCATGGTTTTTAAGACAAAACTCTATGATGAAGTGCAAGGCATAGAGAACTACAAAGACTATTTAAGGTTCGTCAACGCTATGGATTCAAAACGAATTCCCAGCTCTTCAAACATCGATATTAGAGGATTGAATATTAAGGGTAAGTTTCTCTATTCCATATACATGAACGTTGAAGACGAAGAAAATATCCGCTAACAATGTATAAAAATAATAGCCGAGATAATAGCAAATTTAACCGCTTCCAAAATCCCGCCCAACGCATATACTCACCCATTGCCTTGTCCTTTCTTAAATAATTAGCATAAATATTTAGAAAATTGCCTAATGATTATTAAATTATAATTAAATTAGCAGATAATCCATATTGATTTGTATCTTACAAGAACAATAATCATGATAAAAACCGAGAAGAAATTTACAGATAAAGACATCGAGAATTTAGCTCTAAGGTTCAGGATACTGTCCGAACCTTCACGTTTGAAAATCTTAAGCCTGTTGTTCGACGGCGAGATGTGTGTTGGCGATATAATAGAATCCTCAGGCTTGCTCCAGTCGAACGTTTCCAAGCAGTTGAAGATATTGCAGTCAAACGGAATATTGGAATGCAGGCAACAAGGGCTGAAAAGATACTATAGGGTGAGCGATTTCACTGTGCTTAAAATATGCAATTTGCTTTGCACAACCGACGAATTCATATAATGACATTTATTATTTCACATATTCCGAAGTATTTTGGCTTTGCCTGCCGGATGAGCTTGATTATTATATATACAGTTGTTGATACGATCCGGGTAGTAGCATCGATGGCTTACAATAAAAGCGAAGTTATTTTTTATAGTCAAGCAAAGCGGTGGGCAAGAAAGATCCTTAAAGTATCGAAGGTGGAGCTTGTAATCGACCTGGATTCTGGCATACGAAATGATTCTTCTTACGTTTTCGTATCGAACCATTCCTCCATGTTCGACATCCCCGTATTGATAGCATCGCTGCCCGGGAATGTGAATATTATTTATAAGAAAGAGCTGGAGAAAATCGTGATTTTTGGCTGGGGCCTTAGGCGTTCTCCTTTTATTGCAATCGAAAGGTCTGACCCCCGCAAAGCCATGGCGAGTATAGATGAGGGCGTACGATCGATCAGGGATGGGGCATCAGTTATAGTATTTCCCGAGGGAACCAGGTCGGAGGACGGGCAATTGTCTTCATTCAAGCGCGGCGCTTTCCTATTGGCGGCTCGTGCAGGCAAGCCAATTGTGCCGGTTACGGTTATTGGGTCATCGCAAATCCTACCCGCAGGTTCGCTTAAATTCGTGGGTGGTTCAATCCGTGTTATCATTGGTAAGCCGATTGCAAATAAGGATGATATCAGCAGGCTAGAGGAAAAAGTATTGATGAATAGTGTGCATGAGATTATTAAGCGCAACTTAGCTTCCGATGGCGAGTCCTAATTTCAGATCAGTAGTGTCCGGTTAAAAAGCAGTGAATAATTACAAATCGCTGTAATACTCTGTATTTTGCCCTATATAACGCTGGTTTAGAT
>JAJRTW010000237.1 GCA_024278075.1 Bacteroidota bacterium
AAGATTGTTTCTTCCAATTTGATATGAGATTTGGGTGCACCCCATATTCGGCAGATATTTCGCTGATCGTTTTAAGCTCCTTGATTGATTCCAGAGCAATTTGTTTTTAAAATTTGCTTCTGTATTTCTTGCGTAGTCTTGTCATTTCTCTCCTCATTTCTTGGTTAGATAATTTACGGCTTTCCCAACTTAACTACCTGTTCAAATTTTAGGGAGTAGCTCACCCCTACACTTCAATATATTTGTCCTTTGCAACATATGATGACTTCATTTAACTTTTTTTCTCTAATTTCAAAAGTATATCCAAAACAGTACAATATAGGCTAATATGTAGTAATAATCGATGATTTGAACTTATTCAATGCTTTTTAACCGGACAGTAGTGTTCCAGCATAGAATACACCGGTTGATTAATAACTTTATGATATTCAGATTGTGTAAGCTAATAAATATTTTCCACAACATGGAATTATTGTGTTATTTCTTTCGGGCGGCTATTCTGAAGAACGGAATATTCTTTCTTCTGCAGAAATTCTCTTTATTGGTAACCGGCAGGTTCCAGTCATTGTCGCTCTCAATTATTTCGTATTCGAATCCAGCATGGCCATCCAGTAAATCCTTGTGGTATTCATCCACTTCGGCCACATCGGTTTGCAGCCACAAGCGGTCATCTTTTTTTAAAGTCCTCGCTGTTTCGTCGAGCAGCAGATTATTAAAAGCCCTACGCTTCTGATGGCGCCTTTTCGGCCACGGGTCCGGGAAGAAATAGAAAATATCCCGAACAGATTCATCCCCTATGAAGGACAGCCCGTTTACAACGCTATACCACAAAACCGAGCAGTTTCCTATGTTCTCGCCATCGATGTAGTTTCGTATCCAATCGGTTGGAGTTTTGCGAACCTCAATCCCCAATATATTACGGCCGGGGTATTGGTCCGAATATTCCAGCAAAAACGTGCCTTTCCCGCAGCCTATGTCGAGCGTGTCGGGCGGGGCGCCATTGCTGAAATGCTCTTGCCAGTTAATTTCATCATAGACGGGCGGATAGTTCGGCGGCACTATCTTCAATTCCGATGCCGGGAAGTAAAGCAGCGGGTTTGTGTGGTGCCGGAATCTTCGCGGCAATGGGTATTTGTCGTAGTCGATCTTCATGGATCAATTTAAATTGTAATTATTTCAATGAACAAAATTATGGAATTGCAGTGTATATAAAAACCAAAATTAGTTACTCCGTATTGCTCAAACCTAATAATTTATGTGCTTCGAATATGGTTAATATTTCAATTATATTTTCGTGAATTCTATAAACCACTCGATAATTCTTTACAATTAATTCCCTGATAAAATAATTTGATATTTCAGGCACTACCCTTCCGATTTGTGGATTTTGCCGGATGATTTCACTGCGGCCAATGAGATAATTAACAAAATCATTAGCTCTTTTTTCATTATCGAGGCTTATGTAATCTTTAATATCTTGAAGTGATTTAATGGCTTCGTTTGTCCAGATTATCTTCATACTTCAATCGGCCTGTCCAAAGCCTAATTTTTCCTTAAGCTCCTTGGTATTGCATACTCTACCGGAATCTACATCGGAAATCCCTCTTTCCACAGATTCTAAAAATGATTTACGATAAACGAGTTCGTCGTAATCAGATGGCGACAGCAACACTCCGGCAGGCCTGCCGTTTTGTGTAATCACTAACGGATGCCCTGATTGCTGCACGCTGCGAAGATATTTCGACAATCCGGATTTAAATTCCCCGACCGGTATTATATCGTCGGATATTGTAAGAGTTCTCATAATAAAATCCTGCTTCTTATGACATCGGCCTATAATCAAGTCCGTATTTAGTCCCAAATATAGTGATAAATATCATCCTATACAATTTTTTCCTAATTTATTTCAGTTCTGATGGTGATTGCATCCGGCAATTACAATAATCGGGGCCAACGCTTCATATTATTGTTTATGGCTAAGGCCAAATATCAATTCTATTCATTTTTCCACGAGCTAAAGCTCGTGGCTATTGACCAGCGACCAGCGATTACCTTGCAACAACGAACTGCTTCTGTATCCTGAAATTCCCCGAAATGATATTTACAAAATATATTCCCGCCGGGAAACTGCTTGTATTTATATTGATTTTATTTAGTCCTGATGTGAATTCGGTTTCATTTCTATATATCGGCTGGCCTATCACATTGGCTATCTCGACCCTGCCCGAAGACGGATTCAGCATGTTCAACGACAGCGTGGCATGATTAACAGCCGGGTTGGGGCTGATTGACAGATCGGACTCATTTCCGGATAAATTGTTCTCAACAGAGCTGAGTAAATCTTCGTAATAATAAACAATCCCGCGCCTGATCTTAGTAATTAATTTCTCCAAATCATCATCACTCCCGTCGGCTTCACCACCATTGGCCGTATTGGCAAAAGTTATCATAACAGCCGCCTTTGCAACATCGCCCGGCCTCATGTGGAAAGGGCCTGTGGCAAAAAGAAGCTTCCTGTCATCCGGTCCCATATCATCACCCCTTATACCCATGGCAATATAATTATACCTGTTTTCATCGTCAAGAATATCTTCCTGCGAGGCCCAATTCCTGAATGTTACTAAACCTAACTGTTCGTCCAAATCATAAGAAATTTTGTCATTTCTAATGAAAATCGCACTGTCTCCACTTTCAATTACAGTGGGACTTTCAAGCAAAGTAAACCCAATATAACCGAATCCGTAGCCAGCCTCTCCTCCGTCGGTATCAGTCCAGGCAATACAAGTATTTAAAGTAGTATCAGCTTCGTAATATTTCACCCTGTCATTTTTGGCTCCAATAGAAATATTTGGTTCGCGGGCAATGTCAACATCGAATAAAGGAGCAAACCAGCAATCATACAATACTTCATCCGATATGTTTTCTATTTCGTATCTGATTATAATCATATCCTTCATATCCTCACTTCCCCATGAATAAATAGTCTGATTCACCTGCAACCCGAGCGGGTATCCTTCCTGTTTTCTTTTGTCTTCTCCACCATCATAATAAGTCAGGTCGGTATCTTTATAAGTAGAGAAAACATCTTCTTCAGATATAAATGCAGGCCCCTTCGGATTGGAGCCTGTGTTTCTTGTTGATTCATCATTGATATAATTACCAAAGTACCTGTTTTTCCTTAAGGTATCTCCATCGTTTACACTTGCATCCCAAATAGGCCAGTTGGGGCCGTCACTCGGGTTCAAAGGTGATCCAGTTGCTTTGTTGAAATCAGTTGAGAAGTAATTTCTGTATTTTTTAGTTTCATCGGGGTCAGCATCATTTCCATTTTCAGCTCTGCCGGGGACAAACCATGACCGCCCGTTGCTTGGATTATACGATATGACTACATATTTTCTCATCAATGCCGTATCCGGACGGAATTTTTGGGCGCCGAACCATAGGCCACCGGCAAAGATATATTGATTCATCGAGCCTCTTGGCCAATATACACCGCCTTTGCCTTGTGCAGCATTGAACCCGAATATCCCATTGTTAATCATATAGAATTCAATATTACTAACTGTATTATGCTGGAGATCGAAAAAGCCTGTCGATTCCCTCTGGATTGAATTACCACTCTTTGCGGTATCGTCTGATGAGATGGCATTGGCATGGAATAATACTATAAACAATAAGCTGCAAACAATGAGTCGAGTAGTTTTTTTCATAGTACGCCCCGGATTATGAATTATTGAGTATTAGATTTTGGGAATGATTATTCCTAAAACTATGACAAACCAAACAGAGATTTAGTTACAGGTTGTCAGTAGTGTCCGGTTAAAAAGCAGTGAATAATTGGTAATCACAGTTATAGCCTGTATTTTGCCTTAGATAACGCTGGTTTAGATACAATTTCGTATCATAGCAATTATAATAATATTACTTGTCATTCCGGACTTGTTGAGCCTGCGAATTCCCGTATTGGGAAGTAATCCCGCTATCGGGAATCCGGAATCCATCTTAATATAGCCACATAGCACGTGAAGACTGGATTCTGAAACGAGTTCCGCAATGACAAATCATAATTAGATTGCCCTCAAAAAGTACTAACTGTTTATTGTTATAGTAATTACGAAAACTATTCAATTAGAAAGTGCAAGGAAATGGATTTATTATGCCCTTATGCCTTGCAGATTGTAGGACAACCCCCTGCTCGCTTTGC
>JAJRTW010000238.1 GCA_024278075.1 Bacteroidota bacterium
GTAGTGTCCGGTTAAAATGCTGACAAATAGTGAAATTCTCAGTAATAAGCTATGTCTTGCCTTATATTGTGCTGATTTGGATATAATTTCGGATTTAGCATAATATTTACTTAAGTGTGTCATGCCGGACCCCGATCCGGCGTCCATCTTGAAACTATCAAATAGCCCATGAATACTGGATTCTGAAACAAGTTCCGCAATGACATATCATAGTTATCAGGTATTCATTTAAAATGATTCACATGTTTAACCGGACACTACTGATATGTAAACAATTATTATATAGTAATTGTTACTAATATCGTAGTATCAACAGAGATTCTATAATCTTTATGTTGTTGCAATCAAATAATTGAAACTCAGCAACGTAAACTCAGCAAGTATAAAAAAACCGGGAAACACTGGTGGGGATATGCACGTATTTATAGTGGTAGATATAATTAGTGCAAATAATTGATTGGTTTGAAGAAAATCTTAAGTATATTGACTTTTATCTTGAACAAATCTTGTAATGAAATTGTAGTCACATTCGAATATTTCTAAATTCCGGCATATTATGAGAGTTATTTTCAGGTTATGTATATTGTTAGTGTTGTTATTTTGCAATATATCAACATTCAAGGGAACCGATGCGGAACTGTGCCGGGATTATCTTCTTCTCGACGGCAGCGAACCCATAGTCGGCTATGCAATGGACACGACCGATAATTGGTGGGCAATAACAAGCCCCTTTCAGGATAGATACCGTTTGATAGTCAATGGCAATGAAACGGATGTTTTCGATGATATAACGCGGCCCGTGTTTTCTCCGGACGGAAGCCGTTGGGCTTGCTTCGGCTTGTATAACAGCTCGTGGTTCCTGCTCACCGAAGACGAGGTCATTGACCTCCCTGCCACTTCGGCCGGAGAAATAGTTTACAGCGCAGATTCGAAAACCATGGCTTATTCTTTTTATGAATCCGAACTTGAGATTATTCGTTTTGGCAGCAAGAGCTTAGAGGTATTGTACCGCACCGGTCAGATGTTTGTTAGCCAAACCGGACAAAAATTGGCTTTCATGGGATGGCGGGGCAGGAGTATGGTTTTGAACGTCAACGGCAGGGAATCCGAGCCATTCGACACGATTATCCCTTTTGGCTTTTGGCATAATGGGCAGATGCTCTACGCCGCCGGCGGCTCTCCTTCGTGGCAGATTTACAAGGGCGATAATCCTCTGAGCGATGTATACTTCGACATATCCGAGGTTTCAATAAACCTGAACGGCACGTGTGCGGCTTTTATAGCTACCTTGGCGTCCGGCAGAAAAGCAAGCGTAATGATTTCGGATGATTACTATGACCCGCTAATTGGCAAAACTTACGATGCAATTTACGGCATGGCCATTCATCCAGAACTACCTCTAATAGCATATAATGCGATGTATAATGGGATAAACTTCGTCGTGCTCAACAGCACGGAATTCTTTGGCGGCGAGTTCACCGGCAACCCCATGTTTTCGCATGACGGCATGGATTTATTATTTGTAGGCTGCGACTCCGATTGCTTTGCTAATATTAACGGCAGGAGATACGTCATATATAATGACATCAATGTAAGGCAGAAATATGCGATTAAGCCCGGCAGCGGAACTATCGCCTATACGACTGGGGCGGCCATGATTGTTCGTTTTCTCGAATCCCGTGAGCTTCATGCCGGCATGATGGTCGACGAGGTCAGTTATATCAGGTATAATTGGCGGGACGACCGCTATGAATCGCTCGGCAAGATTAACCAGCGATTATATATGCTGACCTGCGAGATAGGAGAGTAGTTCCGATTTCTGGTGAATTTATTTATTCAACAATTCGGACATTCTTGTCATTCTGAATGGAGCCGGGCCACTTGTGGCACAGTGAAGAATCCAGTATTCACAGGCTATTTGGATGTATCAAAATGGATTCCGGATTCCCGATAGCGGGATTTCACTGGGCTCAACAAGTCCGGAATGACATAGAACAGTTGACACGTCACTAATATCTTTCTTTGCATTGTCGTTTTGTGCTAAACCAAACTCTATTGCTTTATTATTTGATTATATTTTTGTAAATTTATATTAATTAGTACGATAATTTAATAAAATCTCCGAGCCAAAAAGCCTAAATCAAATCGATATGGCTTAAGGCCGATAGGGTTTTGCCGGAAACAGCAGGGCCTCCCGAACTTGGAAAGGAGTAACATTGGACAACATTGACTTAGCACATAATGTGCTAAAACACAACGGGTTGAAACAAACCGCATTCTCATCAGAAATCATCCCCGATAATTCTCTAATCGATTCGCACGGCCGGATAATCGATTACCTGCGATTGTCTGTAACCGAGCGATGCAACCTGCGTTGCAGCTATTGTATGCCGGAGGAAGGCATCCGCCTAAAGCCACGCAGCGAAATTCTGACATGGGAAGAAATTGCACGGGTGGTTGGCATATTCACCGATTTAGGCATATCCAGATTAAGAATCACCGGCGGCGAACCGTTTATTCGCAAGGGCCTGCCCCGGTTTCTTGAATCCATATCGGGAAATCCCAAACTGAAAGGAATTTTCGTTACAACAAATGGCACGGAACTGCCTAAATCAATAAATGGCCTTCAGAGAATGAATATTGCGGGTATTAACCTTAGCATAGATTCGGTTTCGCCGGATTTGTATAGGAGAATTGCCGGCAAAAATAAATTGGACTCAGCTTTGAATGCCTTTCAGTTTATCCTGGACAGCGGTATACGATTAAAGACCAATACCGTATTGAATAAATTTCTTAACGAAAGTGAAATCATTAAAATCGCAGAGCTGGCAAGGACCAATCCCGTCGATGTCCGGTTCATCGAAGAGATGCCGTTTGGCGGCAATTCAAATTCATTCAAACCCAAGCTAAGTGCCGATGATGTAATAAATTTATTTGATAGGCATTATAATATTACTCCCGTATCCCGAAAAGATAATTCGACTGCCGCTTTATATAAAGTCGACGGATTCGCAGGCAGAATCGGAGTCATCGCCGGATATTCCCGAACATTCTGCTCCGGATGCAACCGAATCCGAATAACCGCCGACGGCCAATTAAAAAACTGCCTCTACGGCGGGCGAGTGCTGGATATAAGGAATCTGCTTAGGGGCGGCCATGATGATTGTGAGATTCAGAATTCGATAATCGAAGCAGTGAGCGGCAAGTTAGAAGACGGATTTGCTGCCAGCCGTCAAATTAAATCACATCCTTCCGAAAGTATGTCGCTTATCGGAGGTTGAAGATGGAAAATGCAAAATTAAGAAACACTTTCCGTTTGCATGAGTGGTCCGGAGCGGTTGGGGATTTGGGAATCATCCTTCCGATTGCTTATGCCTTGATCCTCTTCAACGGATTTCCGCCGGAAAGAATATTCTTTTTATGGGGGCTGGCCTACGTTGCCACCGGATGGTATTTCAAAGTGCCAATTTCGATTCAGCCGCTTAAGGCCATGGCAATTATCGCATTTGCCTCCGGCTTTACTGTCTGGCAGCTGTCATCTACCGCAGTATTTTTTGGCGGGTTATTGTTGATTTTGTCGCTAACGGGAATAATAGGATATCTCGAGAAAATTTTCTCAAAAGCATTAATAAGGGGTATTCAGCTTGGAATCGGGCTAATTCTTTTCCACAAAGCCTTCGACCTGATAATAAATTCCGGCATGTATTTCGGAGTTGAAGAGCAGGAACCGGTGGTCAATATTTCTATTACATTAGCCCTGATAATTATAATGGCCTTGTTCCAGTTCAAACTCAAAAAGCCAATAACAATTTTCATTATTATTATTAGTGTCATTATCTCAATATTTGTCGGCGATGCAAGCGTACATGCTTCACCGGCCGGCGCAATCGCAGATTTCACATTCCCGGAATGGAGCTTTTTGGTAAATGCGTTTATTTTATTGATGATACCGCAGTTGCCGTTAACGCTCGGGAATGCTGTTTACGCCGCAAATGACACCAGCCATCATTACTGGAAGGAGCAATCACGCTTAGTTACACCAAGAAAACTCGGCATATCAATTGGGCTGAATAATATATTTATCGGCCTTATGGGGGGATTCCCCGTATGCCACGGGGCGGGCGGCATGGCGGCTCATGCAAAATTCGGCGGCAGAACCGGCGGCACAACAATAATAATGGGCGGAGTTCTAATTATATTTGCCATCATCCCTCCGCTGTCTCAACTTTTGTTTTATATACCCATACCGGTGCTTGGTACTTTGCTGATTTTCGCTAGCTGGGGCCTTATTTCTTTGATAGCCCGCCTCAATCAAAAACATGAAATTGCCACGGCAATCGTAGTGGGGTTAACATCCTACTTCTCGGGCAACCTTGCCTATGCCCTTGTGGTTGGTTTTATTCTCGAATATATTATCAAAATAATACGGAGTAGAAGAATTCAACAATTAATTAACACGGAAAATTAAAATGATAGACGTAAGCCCGAAATTTAACACTCTGCGCTACGCCCGTGCCGAAGGGAAAGTGTTCGCCAAACCCGAAACGATTCGCATGGTAGGTGAAAAGAAAATCCCAAAGGGAGATGTCTGCGAGGTGGCCCGAGCCGCTGGAATATTAGCCGCCAAGCGAACCCCGGACTGGATAGTATTCTGCCATGTAATACCGATTGATTGGGCGGAAGTATCGGTATCGGCCGAAGAGGATTATTTGCTAATTTCGGCCGAAGTGCGTTCGGTTTGGAAAACCGGAGTCGAGATGGAGGCCCTATCTGCCGTAGCGGCTGCCTGCCTGAATGCTTATGATATGATGAAACCCGTCGACAAGTCCTTGTCATTTGGCGAAATCAGAGTAGTCGAAAAGAAGGGCGGCAAAAGCGACTATATGGACTCTTTTGAGAAGCCGATCAGATCTGCCGTGCTGGTGATTTCGGACTCCACCTATGCCGGCACTCGCAAGGATAAATCCGGCAAGATAATATCGGAGTTCTTGAAGTCAAAGCAAGTGGATGTAGCGGTTTACGATATTCTGCCGGACGTTCCTGAGCAGATTAAATCCAGGATTGTCGAATTGGCGGACAAGGAAAAGATTGACCTGATAATAACAACAGGCGGAACCGGCCTCGGCCCCAAGGATTACACACCGGAAACCACTGCCGAGATAATCGACAAAGACGCACCCGGAATAGTTGAGGCTATCCGCAAGCATGGCAAGGACCGTACGCCCTTTGCTATGCTCTCGCGAGAATTGGCCGGCGTCAGGGGCAAAACGCTAATCATCAATCTGCCCGGCAGCTCCCGCGGGGCCAAAGAAAGTATGGAGGCTTTATTCCCGGGCATATTGCATGCCTTCCCGATGCTTTGGGGCGGCGGCCACTAACTTCGTTAGTCTTCAATCTTGGGTCATAGGTTCCGGGCTTTGAGCGAACTGCCATTCACCCCACACCGCATTTTACTGGGGATATATAAAAGTCCCCTCTTTAAGAAAATTTTAGGGATATGTACTTATTCAATAACGAATCACGATCCGATAATTCATTGGGTTATAAATAATATGATAACAATAAATGAAGCACTGAATATTATTAAGGATAACATGCCAGCTCCCGGGATTGAGGCGGTAGCAACAAACCTGTCTCTTGGCTATGTTACGGCGGAAGGTGTACTCGCCCCCGAGCCATCGCCGCGGTTCGACAATAGCGGAATGGACGGCTTTGCTGTTAGATGGGATGATGTGCTTATGGTGGCCGGCGGTGGCACTGTCACATTGAAAGTTATCGGCGAAAGCAGGGCGGGAGTTCCATTTTCAGGTGTTATTGATAGCGGAGAAGCTATTAGGATTAGCACCGGAGCCGTTGTTCCGCCGGATGCGGATACGGTTGTGCCGATAGAAGACATAGATATATTTGACGATAAAATAATTATTAAATCTGTGGCGAAGAAATACAAGCACATTCGCTTCCGGGCAGAGGAAATAAATATAGGCGACATTTTAATAGCAAAGAATACGATTATCAACCCGGCAAATATTGCTTTGCTTGCATCAATGGGCATTGAAGATGTCAGCGCCTATAAGAAGCCAGATGTGGGCATATTGGTAACGGGCACCGAACTTACGGCATCGGGGCCGGACATTGGCGACGGCCGGATACGTGACTCCAACGGGATTATGCTGGAATCGGCCGTAAGGGTTTCGGGCGGCAATATCACTTATTCGGGAATTGTTGATGATGACCCGGATGGCCTGAGGTGTAAGATAATTGAGGCGATGAACAGGTCTCAAATTATTCTTCTAAGCGGCGGTGTTTCCGTCGGACCGCATGACCATGTAAAGCAGGTATCGGCGGATTTGGGTTTCAGGCAGCTTTTTTGGAAAGTCAGGCAGAAACCCGGCAAGCCGTTATATGTTGCCCGCTTCGAGGATAGAATCTTATTCGGCCTGCCCGGCAATCCGGTATCGGCGTTGAATTGCTATGCCTTCTATATTCATCCTGTAATTTGCGATTTATTGGGCAGGGAGTTTTCTTGGCATTGTGTTGACGGGCAGATACATGAAGGATTTCAGAACAACGGCGACCGCAGTGTTTTCGTAAGGTCAAGGATAAAGAAGAGTGGCCTGAATAAAGATTATAGTGTCGAGCCTCTTCAAAACCAGGATTCGTATATGCTGACATCGATCTCCGAGGCGAACGGATTTTTTATTATTGGCCCGGGCGAGCATTTTGATAAGGAAGATAAGGTTAGGACATATTTTTATCCATGGGAGCAGTAGTGTCCGGTTAAAAATGAGAGACGTTCCTAATTTATACCTAATAATTATGATTTGTAATTGCGGAACTCGTTTCAGAATCCAGTCTTCACGTGCTATGTGGCTATATTAAGATGGATTCCGGACGGGGTCCGGAATGACAAGTAATATTATTATAATTGCTATGATACGAAATTGTATCTAAACCAGCGTTATATAGGGCAAAATACAGGCTATAACTGTGATTACCAA
>JAJRTW010000239.1 GCA_024278075.1 Bacteroidota bacterium
AAATAATTGTCGTGTTGCTAGGGCAGGTTTGGAACCTGCCCCTACGATTCTTATTCTGTTATTGGCAACTTGCGATAACATAACGTAGTATTCGAGTATAAATTATGAGCCGCTCTTATTTTAACCGGACATTACTGATTATTACTGTATATTAGCCTATATCGTGCTATTATGGATGTAATTTTGATATTAGCAAAAAAAATACTAAATGGAGTCATTCAGAGCGTAGCCAATTGTGGCGTAGCGAAGAATCCATCTTAATACTGGCAGAAACCCTATAAAAACTGGATCCTTCGACTGAGTTTATCCTGAGTCCTTCAACATAGTTTATCCTGAGCGAAGCCTAAGGGCTCAGGATAGACTGCCTAAGGGCTCAGGATGACAAGTCATATTAATCAGATATTAGTTAAGAGCAGCTCTCGTTTTTACCGGACAGTAATGATCTCTATTAATCTCCCTTCTAAGGGAGAACTATTTTATTGTTATTAATTACACTTTTTTGGCCATTTAGGTGTTATTATAAATTAAACTGTATTTAATAACAGTAGTGTCCGGTTAAATATGTGAATCATTTTAAATGAATACCTGATAACTATGATATGTCATTGCGGAACTTGTTTCAGAATCCAGTATTCATGGGCTATTTGATAGTTTCAAGATGGATGCCGGATCGGGGTCCGGCATGCCACACTTAAGTAAATATTATGCTAAATCCGAAATTATATCCAAATCAGCACAATATAAGGCAAGACATGGCTTATTACTGAGAATTTCACTATTTGTCAGTATTTTAACCGGACACTACGGATTCAATAATATAAACAAAAATGCCGAAAAACCATACTCCAATATCATTCACTATAGCTATTTTTTCCTTTATATTCTGTCAGGCCTTAGGAGTTATCGCCCAAGATGACGAATTTGAAATGCCAACCGAAGCGAGAATGGTCAGAATATTTGGCGGAAATGACGAAACCAAACCGCCGCTAATCCTAATCAACCAAGATAAATATTCGGCAAGAGCAGCATTCGGCGAAAGTTTCATCACAATTCAACTTGATGTGGATTCGCGAGTGCCGCCGAATATCTATGCTAAGTTTGTCCACTGTTCGATCGATTGGGAAGAAGATGACAACGTCTTTCTGAACGACTTGGTGCATAGCCGCACGAGCAATATCCAATGGGAAGCAGCACCGATTATGAGCCGGTATTTCTCCTACCGCGGGGAGTTGAAAGTCCCCGATTCGCAGATTAAATTCAAATACTCAGGCAACTGGAAGGTGAAGTTCTATGAGTATTACAGCGACGACCGGCCCATAGCAGAAGGCAGGTTTTTTGTGGCCGAGCCTAAGGCAGACTGCCGAGTTTATGTATTCTCCGATTTCTACAATCCGGCTTTCAACGTAACCAATACATCCGTTATGGTCGAGGCTGTGGTGACCACTAAAGAACAATTGTTCGAAAATCAATTAAATTCCGTTGTAGTATATAACAACGCCAGATGGTACGAGCCGTATATAATCAGCCAAACATCCGGCATCGAGACTTTCGATTACTTGTATAGGTACGATTATGAGACTTCGGCCGCAGGATTTATTTCGTTCGAGAAAAGGTTCAGGATAGACGGCATACCGGCCGAAAACGGTTACAGAATACTCGATTTGACCGACCTGGCCACCTATCCGAGGGTTTCTTATCCTCTGCAGAAGCCATTTGCCGACCGCCGGCGGAACGGGTCGTTTCGATATACGGACCAGGGCGGGGTAATGCTGTCGAGCTTTCTGAATCCGGACAATGATGATTATGTCAATATTGAATTCATACTCGATCCGGAGGATAGGATTTCGGAATATGACGTATTCGTATCCGGCTCGTTTAACCGATGGCTGCCCGGCCCGGAATGGCAGATGTATTTCGATGAAGAAACTCGTGAATATAAGCTAAGTCGCTGGATTCGAAGAGGAAACCATAATTACCTTTATGCTACGGGAAGCTTAAATATCGACAAGAACAGGGTTGAGAAATATTCCTATGATGAATATGAGGGAAACACCTCGCGTACGGGGCATACTTACATAGCTCTTGTATATTATAAAGAATTCGAGCTTGGCGGTTATTACTCGATTATTGGTGTCGGGGCCGGAAATTTATTTGGAAATATAGGCAGGTAATAAAAATAATATATTAACCTGTATCAAATATTTATGATCAAAACTATCTTCATTTCGACTTGCTTATTGATAGCAGTAATTATAGCAGCAACCGGCAATACTTTCGGCCAGTATTATATTGGCGATATATATCTTGACCAGCGTGAAGTGTTCGATACAACGCAGACGGATTGGTTTTTTGCTTCAGGGTTCGTAAATTCTCTGCACACAACAACAAAACCATATATTATCGAAGACGAAATACTCTTTAATTCCGGCGATAAGTTAAATATTTCATTAATCGAAGAAACGGAAAGGAATCTAAGAAGGACCGGTTTGTTCACCGATGTTCGGATAACGCTTGATTCGGTCGGCAGCGATATTTATGATGTTAACATCACTGCACGGGAAAGATGGACAACTCAGCCAAGTATTCTGCTGGGCTCCGGCGGCGGTGAAACCGTTTTCGGCGGCAGGATTGAAGAATTGAACCTATTGGGCCATGGTGTTAGCGTTATGGCGGAAGGCCTGAAAAGGACTGAGAATGATATTGGCTGGCAAGGAGCCGGAAGGGTGTATTTCAGGCGATTTCTCAGGTCGGATTTTGTTTTCAACGCAGGTATAATATCTAATAGATTCAGAACAACGCAAACTTTATCCATTTTTGAGCCATACCGAACCTTAGATGCAGAGTATTCCTACGGACTGTCCGGCCTGAATTCATTTGGCAATGACTTTTTGTTCCGCAGCTCCGATTCAACAGAATTAATATCCTTCAAAGAGAGGAAGCTCAGCGGATGGTTTTCGAGGGCATGGCTGGATGTAGATCGTGTATTTATTACCGTTTTGGCCGGATATGACGAAGTGGATAGATATAATGAATCTTTCCGGCAGGCCTTCGATAACACCGGGAAAATATTAGTTTCCTTTTCTTCTGTCTCGCAGGACTTTTTGACCGTTAGAAGAATAAACAGCTACCTTACCGATGACTTGGTTCTCGGCGGCTATGGAAGCGCTACGCTGGGCAAAGTGTTCCCAATCGGTTCAAGGGGCGAATCCCTTTATTATATTGGCGGCCAGGGCGAGAAATCCCATTACGACGGCGATCTTTACCTTTATGGAAGGCTAAAAGCCGCAAGCGGTTTTGTCAGCAGCTTTGCCAAATATACTTATCAGGAATTCTTTGGTGTTGGTTTCTATAGGCTGTCCGACAATTTTCTGCTTGCCTCAAGAATTAGGCAGCAATCGGTTTGGAACTGGCCGGCGAACAGGCAATTAATCCTCGATAACGATGCCGGGCTGAGAGGTTATGAAGCTAACCAGCTTTCGGGAGATAACAGGATTATAAGCAATCTGGAATTAAGAATGTTTACAGACTTTGAATTTTGGATATTCAGCTTTTCGAGCGCCTTGTTCTATGACATGGGGACGGTATGGAATAAAAACACACAAATCTTTGATGCAAGATTTCACAATTCAGCCGGGATTGGGCTTCGTTTCCACAACAATAAACTAACCGGGGAAACAAGCATATTCAGGATTGATTTTGCTTATAATTTCGACAACAGAAAGCTTGGAGGTATTATTTTCACAACCAACCAATTATTCTCAGCTTTTGGCAGCCATGATTATAAACTCCCGCAATTATTCGGAACGGGGTTCGACTACGAATAATACCGCTTAAGGGCTAAATCAATATGAAGTTCATCAAAATATTATTAATTTCCATCCTTGTCATTATAGTCTCATTTCTGCTTTTTTTTTGGTATTCCGGGTTCTTTTCTACGATTAAGATCGAGGAAAAGCAAACCGGGCCTTTCCATATATTATACAGGGAATTAATAATCGATTATCCCCAGGCGGACAGTGAGTTAGAGATTATCATGGCCGAACTTAGCAGCAAAGGCTATGATGTCCGGCTGGGCGCTGTGATGTTTTATGGAAATGAAGGCCGGGATTCGGGCGGCAGCCGAAAATGTATGATAGGCGTGGTTGTCGAGCCGCAGGATATAATCAGAATTGGCAGGGCAGGCAAGCAGTTCCGGCATAAGCTAATTGGCCGGCAATACAGCATCGTGGCGAGCTTCCCCTATACGAATCATTTCTCAATTTTTGCCGGCCACTACAAGGCCTATCCGGCCATACGAAATTATTGCTATGAAAATAATTATCCGCCGGAGCCAATACTCGAACTGCATGACCAGCCGGGGAGAACGATTAACTACATTATGAAGATTACGGGGAATTAGCCCGAACATTTCGGGTCTTTTTTTCCTTTAGCTTCGTATCTATCAGGAAATATGAAAGTTAGACAGAAACCGCAGAAATTATTATTGGCTCAAAATAGAGTTATCTTAAATATCTGTAATCAATTGCCTGTCATGTGTTTTGGATATTTTATGAATAATGCGGGTTAGACTGCGGGAAAATTGTTGATTATTGACTTTGTTGCTTGGCTTGCCGGGCAGGGGTTTCTGCTTTCGATACAAAGCCAAGCCGAATTTCGAACATTTTATTGTTTATATCTGTTACCTTTTATAACTTGAAGTGTCTTTATATGTAGTCGAATCTCAAACAGTCTTTGTATCGGTATTTATCAAAAAGAAGAAATAATTATGAAAAGACAATTAACTATTGCAGCGATATTATTCACATTTACATTAGTATCAAATCCGGCGAATGCAAAATCTGCCAGCCCGGAAGTTATAACCGTTAGAAGCAAAGGGATCGATATAGATGTGATAAAAAACAGGATTGTTGTCCGGTTCAAGAGCAAGGTCTATCATCAGGACGGAGCAAATAGTATTATATCGGAATTGGCAGCGGAAGTTATTAAGCCGGTATTGCCTGCCGAATCCAGCCTGACGCTTAATCCGGCTAAAATCACTGATAGAAATATGATTAATTCCGCACGTCTGGATAAAATCCTAAAAGCCGAGGAACCCCTGCTCAGAACCTATTTCATCGATTATGATTCCGAAGAGAACCCAATACAATTCTGCCGCAATATCATGGCCAACATCGACGAAATTGAATTCGCCGAGCCTTGCTATATGAATAGAATTGTTGAATCGCAGCAGCCCAACGACCCGGGCAGGTTTTTTCAAAAATTATTGGAAACAATTAGTGCTTATCAGGCATGGGAAATCGAGGATGGCAACACCGGCATTGTCATAGCTATTAGCGATAACGGCATGGACCAATTTCATGAAGACTTATTGCATTCTATCGATACTAATCATGCCGAAATTAATTTTAATGGGATTGATGATGACGAAAACGGCTATATAGATGATTATATCGGATATAATTTCGCAAGCAAAGATGACGACACTCCCTGGGGGATAACCTATATTAACGACGACCACGGAACGGAAACGGCTGGAATATGCGGCGCTACTGCCAACAATGGCCTCGGGATTATAGGCATTGCGAATAAGTGCAGAATATTCCCGATTAAAACTGCCAAAGATATTGATGACGAAAGGGGAGATGTTGTTTACGGCTATGAATCAATACTATATGCCGCCTCGCGGGGCTTTGATGTTATCAATACAAGTTGGGGAAGCGTCCACCCATTTTCGCAATACGAGCAGTCGGTAATAGATTTCGCAGTAGCCAATGGCCTGTCTGTGGTTGCTTCATCCGGAAATATTGGTTTGCGATATACAGAACTGTCAGCTTTCTACCCCGCAGCATACTACGGTGTGCTTGCGGTAGGCGAAGTGGACCAGAGCGATCGTTTTACTGCCGGCACCAGCACTTTAGGTGCAAATGTAAGAATTATGGCGCCGGGCAAAGGGAACTATACCACGCAGAGAAACTCCGACTATGACTTCGTCAATTGGGGTGGCACATCTTACGCATCTCCGGTGGTGGCCGGAGCTGTGGCCATTGTAAGGTCGAAGTACCCGGAATTGGGGCCGGTTCAGGCCCTGGAGTTCACCCGCCAATGCACCGATGACATATCAGACAAAAATGAGTTTCAGGAAGATAGAATTCCCGGCAGAATCAATTTACTCAAAGCCGTGACAGCCGATCCGTTTTCGATCCCCGGCATTAATGTTAAGAGCTTCGCATTTCTTGATAAGGACGGCAATGCCAGGCAGCGATATTTGCCCGGCGAGGAAATATCGTTAAGAATCAGGGCAACAAATTATCTTGGCCGCGCCGAAGGCCTGGAGTTCACTCTGTCTGTTGCTTTGGACTATACCAGTGAAAGCATAACTATTATTGATGATAATGTAACGATAGATGCGGTTGAAAAAGAATCTGAATTTGATATTGAGACATATAAATTTAAGATTAATTTCCAGAACCGCGATCAGGTCATTTTTCGTATTGATATAAAAGGGCAGAACGGTTATTCTGATTTCTTCATGCTGCCTTTTATACCCACAACAAATATTTCAACTTTCGAGAACGACAAAATTATCTTCTCTATGGCCGACGACGGCAGGTTCGGGTTCAATTATTTCCCCACCAATTATGACAAAGACGGCGTAGGATTTGTCTTGAAAGGCCAATCGAATCACTTGTGGAAAGCCGGAATTATTGCAAAAAAAGATACATCCAGGGCGGTTCTGTCGTTAGACAGTTACTATGCACCCCTAAAGAATGATTTCTCGATTGTGAAACCGTTTGTGAATCCGGAAAGGCATATATCGATAATCAATGACGACAACGCATTTATTATGAATAAAATCGGCCTTGAAATAACCCAGGAGGTCAGCCTGCCGAACAGCAGAGGGAATTATGCCAGAATTAAAGTTACTGTAAAAAATATTTCCGATGGAACTTTGAAAGACGTAGCCGTGGGTTATAAATTCGATTGGGATATTATTTTTTATGGCAGCAATACGGCCAGCCTGTTTCCGGAAGCTGTCCCCGAAAGCCGCAAGGGCCCGTCTGCCGCCGCAGAGATAACTCGGCATACTGACTCTGCTATTACTTTTGGCAGTGCCGTCTATTCGCCGGAAGCAAATGCAATCGCCCAGGCTGCTAGCCTTGAAAGCGGAAGCCTCGGTTCGACCGAAGATTATATCCGGGCACTGTCGAGCGGAACCAGCTGGCAAATTGATGTTACGGGCGATGTGTATTATGTAATTGGCATGCTCTATCCCGGCGATTTGCTCCCGGGCGGAGAGAAAGAATGTACGCTTTGCATTGCCGGGGCGCTCACGAAGAATAAACTTGCCCATGAACTGAAGGTGTGCCTCGACCAATCGGTTGATGTCGAAGAGCCGGATATCTCTACCGGCAAAATTAAAATATATCCTAACCCTGCGGCCGAATATGTGTTTGTGGAAGGCACCGGCCAATATCGAGGCCCTCTGTGGGTGTCGGTCTATAATATGTTGGGAATAAGCCAATTCGGAATGTTGCGATTCGATCAGACATCGGATAAATTTAATCTCCCGATTGATATTTCCGGCCTGGCGGCCGGAGTCTACAGCCTGAAAATAAAATTAAATGGCAATTTCAGGGAACTGCCGTTTGTGGTCGTCAGATAGAGCGATTGTCTCGGGGCCGTTATATTAATGGCATTGTACTACAGTCGTGTCAAGCATACTTTGTCATTCCCGTGAAAACGGGAATCCAGCATTCCATACACAATCTAACTATAAAAAGATGGATTCCGGCTCTTCGGCCGGAATGACAAATAAAATGATCTGTCATAATTTGGGTTTCCTCAAAAAGTTGACTGAGATATAAATAGGGTTTCCTCAAAAAGTAGTCAGGAAAAAGATATTCATGCTTCTGCTTTAAGGAGAATAACAACCCCCTTAATCCCCCTTTTTTAAGGGGGAATTTAATTGGCTATTCCCACTTAAAAAAGGGGGAAGTGAGCAAAGCGAGCAGGGGGTTGTCCTACAATCTGCAAGGCATAAGGGCATAATAAATCCATTTCCTTGCACTTTCTAATTGAATAGTTTTCGTAATTACTATAACAATAAAAAGTTAG
>JAJRTW010000240.1 GCA_024278075.1 Bacteroidota bacterium
ATAATTAAATGATGTGCCATAGAATCATTTTACACGCAGATGTTGTTTTGTTCATTTAAAAAGAAGTTCATTTTTAGGAGAAAACTGTCTTGCCTGTTTTCATATCTCTATTCCTTAGTTAATGAGAAGAGATAATTAGCAATTTCAAATGGAAAAATCAAATATATTTTACAATTTTATTATTTTGAAGGACTTACGAATTTGAAATATTTCTTAACCGGACACTACTGATATTAATTGAATACTAATTAATTAAGTAGATTGCCCTCAAAAAGCACTAACTGTTTATTGGTATAGTAGTTACATAAGATATTCAACTTAAAAGTGCAAGGAAATGGATTTATTATGCTCTTATGTCTTGCAGATTGTAGGACAACCCCCTGCTCGCCTGGCTCACTTCCCCCTTTTTTAAGGGGGAATAGCCAATTAAATTCCCCCTTAAAAAAGGGGGATTAAGGGGGTTGTTATTCTCCTTAAAGCATGAGCATTAGAATCTTTTTCACTAACTACTTTTTGAGGAAACCTTAAGTAATACGAAAGAAATATTTGATTTTGATTTCGCTGAATATAATGGAAAAGTAGGGATGCAGATATTTCTCGATAGCCTTGACCTTAGAAGCCAGGCTAAAATCATTGCTTATATTGATAAACTAATTGAATTGCTGAATGTAAGCCCTTTTCCAAACCATAAATTTTCTAAATTCTTAAAAGATGGTATTTTTGAATTAAAAGTAAACCTAACCCGAATATTTCGGGTCTTTTACTTAGTAACACTATATCTATTTGATAATATTAGAGATAGATAAAAACTACGGTAATTATATTTAGCTCATATTTGAGTATCTGATAACACTAATTATTATATGCCTGTCAGCGGTCTCTAATATTTTATGAATAATGCGGGCTAAGAAACAAAACATCAAGAAGCCTGTACTTTTTTGAAGAGAATAAAATGATTGTTTTTACACATGGTTTTATCAAGAAAACGAATAAAACACCTTCTAAAGAAATTGAAAAAGCTAAAATAATAAGAGATTATTGGAGGCAGCACAATGAATAATGCCAAGCAAATTATTAATAATAAAATGAAAGACGATAATTTCAGGAGATACTATATTGAAGAGAAACTGAAACTTGATCTTGAGTTTATTATTGATGAATTAAACGATAATATTAAAAATGACAAGCCAAAAAAAGAGATATTGAAGGGTGTGAAGAAATTAAAACGTGTTATATCACATACTTAATGAATGAACAGGTTTGTTTACTTGCCATGATTGTTGTAAAGTGGAAAAGCGTAATTATTTTGATTGTAATGGACTACGCATTGGTGGCTTTTGTATATTGATTTTCAAAAACGAAAGTGGAAAAGATGCTTGCTAAGGAACTACTAAAAGAAATAATTTGGGAAATTCACCCGTCTTGTTTTATACATTGAAGAAGAAGATGAAAATTTGCAAATCTGAAAATTATTTATGAGGATAAAAATGGCGGACCTTATGATAGATATTAATATTGTACCTTTGGAAGAGGGGGGCTATCTGGCATTATCTGATGATTTGCCCGGGCTATTGGCGGAGGGGCGATCGTATCAGGAGGCATTGGAAATTGCTTATGATGTCGCAAGAAAGCTAATTGAATCTTACGTAGAGCATAATGATCCTTTACCGGAAAGTATTCAGAAACAGTTGAATAAAACTCATAAGGTTACGAAATTTAAAATTCCGCTGTCTATTGCTTTATGAGTAAGCTTCCCGAATACAATTATAATAAATTGATAAGAAAGCTAAGAGCCGCCGGTTTTATTTTAGACAGGCAAGCAAAAGGCAGCCATGAAATCTGGTTTAACCCTGATACAAGAAAAAGAACCACAATACTAAACCACTCAAAGCCCATATCGAAAGGCACTTTGCGAGCTATTATCAAACAGATAGGGATGACAGTCGATGAATTTCTGAATATATAAAATTGATACGGTTAAGAATATTAAACATCAACTTGTCCAAAGTTTGGAACTTTGGATAAGTTAGCCTTGGTGCTCCAACCAATCTAACGGATTTAAGATTATGATAACAAGCAGAGAGAAAAAGCCGAAACTATCGAAGCGAATCAAGAAAATTATGACATCGCGCCCCCTGATCGGGTCGGTGCTGTTTGCCATTGCGCTTTGGGTCTATAGCAGCCTGAACGGCGACTATATTACCATCATCAAAGTGCCTTTGTCGGTCAATCTGCCGGATAATCGCGCCCTGGAAGCCATGCCCGAAAAGGAAATATCGGTTAAGGTATCCGGCACCGGTTGGCAAATATTCAATCTTTTGTTTTTTAGCACTACTAAGAATTGTGTGATCGACCTGACGGATGTCGAAAATAAGAATGATTACTATACGGTGACGCGGAATGATATTCTGAATGGGGTGCAAGGCATGATAAACGTGGAGCCGCTGGATGTGTTCCCCTATCATTTCGAGCTGAAGACGGGACTTATTCAGGATCATTTCGTTAAAGTCCTTCCGAGGGTGACGATAACGCCCCGTGAAGGGTTTATGATTATCGGCGGCATCGTCATCGAGCCCGACAGCATCGAAATCCGAGGTAACGACAAGATTATTAAAGATATTACGAACTGGCCGACCATTGATTATCATGCCGATAACGTTTATGAGAGCTTTGCCCTGGCTCTTAAGCTCCTGGATACGCTTCCGGAGATGGTGGAAGTCTCCGAGCGAGTGGTGATAATATCGGCGAATATCCAGCAATTGGCCGATATAACGGTTAGCGACGTTAAGGTGCAGGTGCGCGGCGGGGCAAACCTAAAGGGTCATATTATCGACCCGCCAATAATCTCTGTTGTAATCCGCGGCGGGGTAGATCAGTTGTTTGATTTCTCGCCGGAGTCGGTTTCGGCGTATATCGATTTTATGGATTTGGCTGCTGATTCGACCGGCATAATAATTCCCAAGATAGTCTTTCCCGACAGTCTTATTCTTGTAGGTACTTATCCGGAATACGTCTATCATTATGAGGCAGCCAGAAAGTTGGCAGCAAAGGATTAGGCTTGCAGGCGAAGGCTGTGGAATATCGATTCCGAGTTGTTGCGGGATAGATCGAATAAGAAGAAATTCTTGAAATAATTAGGGTTTTTATATGAAGAAGATTATTGTCTCCATAATGCTATTGTTTAGTTCTTCGGGATTGCTCTCACAGGCAGATATTGATTCAACCTTCGATTCGATTTGGCTGCATTCCGGCAGGACATCCGCTGTGATATACTGGCAATTTGCAGATATTTCGAAGGAAGCTGAAAGCTATGTGGAGTATGGCGAAACCGAAGACTATGGCAGCAGAACCGAAACTACTTCCGAGGCCCGCCGTGCGCAGTTGCATCATATCACCGGACTAAAAGCCGGACAGCAATATCATTACAGATTGGTTGCCATTGAAAACGGAAGGGAAACAAAAAGTGAAGACAGCACCTTTACAACCAATAATTATAGTAACGCTGTTGAGATAACCAACAGCCCCGACGGTTCGGTTATTACTTTAGGCCAAGCCAATACCACATATATTCTGGCCGAAGATATAACGGCAAATGCAAATGCAATTGATATTACAGCCGAAGGGGTTACTCTCGAATTGGATGGCCATAAGATACAGTTTTCACGGAGTTCAGATGAGCTATATCTAACCGGTGTTCTCATCTCTGCCCCAAATGCAATAGTATATAATGGCAGGATTATTCAGGGCGATACCGGTGGCGGATACAGCTATGCCATTGGCTCCAGGGGGGAAGCAAACGGAATAGAATTTGCCGGTTTGTATGTTGGCGTGAACAGGCCGAATGCTTACCCGATGAATCTTTTTAGAAATGCACAAAACATAATAAATATTCATCATAATTATCTCTTCAGCTCTGTATCGGAAATTGAAAGCAGGCATTATCCCGGCAATGATTTGATAAGGATAGATGCTTCGGAGGAAAATGCCGAAGTGAGTGTTCACCATAACTTGCTGACCGAAGGATGTCATCGTGGAATCAGCCTGTTAAGCGCAGCAAAGAGCCTGTAAATCTATGATAATGACATAAGGCACCACCAACAATTCGTGAATGGATATGCCATATACGGAAGCGGGCTAAAGGGAGGAAAAATATTTGATAACCGGATAAGCTCCGTTGGAAGGACTATCCACCTGACTGCGGCCGACATCGAATACTATGGGAATCGGGCTACTACAAAAGGACACATGACATTAAGCGACAGGCCGCAAGGCTCGGGCATCTGGCTGGAAAGGCGTGTTGAATTGCATGGAATTAAGTTTGAAGGCACCGGTGCGAAGAACATCAAAGTATATGATAATTTTATGGAGATAACCAAGCCCCAACCCGATGGTGAATGGGACTATGTGCCTGCCACTCCGCTGAATATTGCCAGTTATGACCCCAATGCGATGAACGAAGTTTATAATAATAAGGTAATATCGCATACAACATACAGGGCAACCCGCCACGGCCCCTATGGCGATTCCGGGGAATGGGCATCTTCAATATATTTTGTAGGAATGACAAATGTAAGCGATCAGGGCCTCTACTCGGTATATATTCACGATAATGAGTTCATCAGCAATGACCTCTTTATCAGTGGTGATATTAGAGAAACACATATTGTCAGGATAGAGGATAATATTTTCAGGCTTGGCCCCGAGCCGACTAATGAATATGCAATTTTCCGGTCTGTTCCTCCGGCGATGCAGGACAGGGTGCTTAATGGTAATAATACTTTTATAATGGGCGATACCACGTCCGGTGTTGAGAACCAATTTGATGTATCGGGAATAACAAAGATACAGATATTCCCCAACCCTTTCGCACAATCAACTATTATTAATTATGAATTATCAATGCCTTCGAGTGTAATATTGAAGGTATATGACGCACTCGGTATTGAAGTTGCAGTGATCGTAGATGAGTTTCAGCCTGCCGGGACACATTCCTGTCTTTTCAATGCCGGCAATCACTGGCAGGGGATGTATAGCTATACTATTCAAATAGGTGGCCGTGTGGAGAGCGGGAAGATGATGTTGGTGAGATAAATAGAATATTGCCTGATGATGGATGTGGCAGGAACATCTATCCCGACAGCCTGATACTTGCCGGGACCTATCCGGAAAATATTTGTCATTACGAAATGGTTAAAACATTGGCAGTGAAGGATTAGGGCTGGGGGAATTTGGTGGGGGAATTATAATAGTTGCTAAAATAATTGATCATTTATAGTTGATTTACTATTTAGTATTTTTTTAGTTATTGAGGGAGAAATTATGAAAGAGTATGAATATATCGTCTGGGAAGAAGGAAAATACTATGTTTCACAGTGCATCAATATAAACGTATCTTCATTTGGCAGCTCGTTTGACGAAGCGATCAGCAATTTGAAGGAAGCAGTCGAATTGTATTTTGAGAATGAGGAAATTGATTTTCCAGTTATTGATAAAGTCCTTCTTGGAAGAGAGTCAATAGATGTCTAAATTATATTCCAGTAAGCAGATCATTCAAATCATTGGCCTTTTAGGATTTAAGTTCGTTTCGCAGAAGGGCTATCATGGGAAATTTAAGAACGATGAAGGAAATATTTCTATTGTTCCAATGAATAAAAAGGAAATACCTGAGGGGACATTATCCAGTATATTAAAACAGGTGAGAATAACTAAAAAGGAATTTATTCATTTGTTGAATAGGGGAAAATAAATGTTTAAGAAGAAACCTTATCTACTTTGTTTTTGTTTGATATTAGGATATATATCACTAACTAATTGTGGAGATTCCTCAACAAATAATACAAATGACAGCAGTGTAATAATTCCATTAGCTGTAGGTAATTCTTGGCAATATGCTACTTACAGGTTTAGAAGCTCCAACAGTGATTCAATATATAATATTGATACAGTTGTAAACAATATTATCAGGGAAATAATATTAAACAATGAAAAATGGTTTATTGGAGGACACGAAGAATTTGCTTTGACGAATAGAAAGGACGGCTTATGGATGATAGAAGAGATTGGGGATGGCGTATTTCCGGTAGAATCAGCATCCCTATTTTTTAAATATCCAACAACTGTTGGCGACGAATGGCATTGGCCTTCTATAAAGGATACTATTAGAACCGCCGGTATCAATGAACTTATAGTCGTTCCCGGAGGTACATTTAAATGTATTGATTATCAAGTAAAATATTCAACCCCAAATAATTATAGGAGTTTACTTTTTGCTCCCAATGTTGGCCAGATTTATGACCGGTTAATAGCATATGTGAGTACTGAAAAAATACCTCCTGATACTGTTTGGAGAGTTTTTGAATTAATTGATTATAGTGTTCACAATTGATGGTGATTTCATATTATAAAAAAAACGCCAGGAAAAAATCCCGGCGTTCATTAATAACTCAATACTCATTACTCGATACTCCCCCTACCACTCCGAGCCATTCTTCAGGTATTCATCTATGGCATAATATCATTTTTTACTTGAAATCGTAATTAACTATACCCTTAAAGGTATAGTTAATAAAGAGCTATGTAAATTTTTTGTTTCAATTCAATTAGGAATTGATATAACATGCTTTGCAGCCTGACACTACTGACTTTTTACAAATAATGCGTGTTTATCTATTGGGATATTGCACATGCGGATGCCAAAAAAAGCCGGCTCAAGGCCGGCAATTTAAGTATATTACAATTATTCAGAAATGAATACCATCACTGTGTGGACAAAGATATTAGTCTTCGATTGGCAGACAGCAGTCCACGGGGCAAACTTCCTGGCACTGCGGTTCGTCAAAATAATCATCGCATTCCACGCATTTCTCAGCATCGATTTCGTAAATATCGTCGCCTTCGGTGATTGCTTCTGTCGGGCATTCGGGTTCACAAGCTGCGCAATTGATACATTCGTCTGTAATGTACAAAGCCATATTAATTTCCTCCAGATTCGGATTAGTTTTTAATGTTAAATGATTTAGAACTTAATGCTACAATAGCAAATTTATGAAGATTCATAATAAACGCCAAAATATTTTTCCAACAATGTTGGGATTTCTATCTTTATGGGCCAATTCCCTTTCTACCCGAACCCCTGCTCCATCAATTCGCCGTATAGCTGAAAAATATTGTCGCATAATTAGGTTAAACTCAAAAAGTATCAACTAATCATATTTAAGGTAGTTATAAAAGATATCCAACAACAAAGTGCAAGGCATATAATTTATTATGCTCGAAAACCTTGCAGAAAGTACGGCAACCCCCTGCTCGCCTGGCTCACTTTCCCCTTTTTTAAGGGGGAATCTAAGTTATTGTAATTTCAACTATTTCCCCCTTAATAAAGGGGGATTTAGGGATTGTTTTTTTCCTTATTATTGCAAATGTACTCATAATTTTATCTTAGTCGACTTTTTGAGTGAACCCTAATTAATAAACTAATGCTATGCAAAGTGAAAATTAATGCTTTATTTTTCAATCTAACGGGATACTATTCAGATAGCAATCATCAACAACCGAAGGCGCCCCCCTATTTATCCCCCCCCCTATCACAAGGATGGGATTTGCTCTTTTTAATTTTCCCTGGTGTAGCATCCCTATGAAAAGGTAATATATTTAGCCGTCCTATTACTAGTGTTGTGTCAACTGTACTATGTCATTCCGGACTTGTTTAGCCCAGTGAAATCCCGCCTTCGGGAATCCGGAATCCATCTTAATATAGCCATATAGCCTGTGAATACCGGATTCTGAAACAAGTTCCGCAATGACAGCCAACAAATAATTCGTCAAAGCATGCTTGACATGACACTATTTACTCCATAGCATAATTGATTCAATACTACCATTCCGAGCCATTCTTCAGGTATTCATCAATGGCAGATGCAGCAACCCTGCCCGCACCCATCGCAAGAATCACCGTAGCTCCGCCGGTAACGATGTCGCCGCCTGCGAATACACCCTTCTTATTGGTTTTCATCGTAGATTCGTCAACGAGAATATTGCCCCATTTATTAACTTTAAGGTCGGGAGTGGTCTGATTGATAATCGGGTTAGAGCCGTTGCCGATAGCGACAATCGCCACGTCTACATCCACCTCTTCGATAGCACCTTCGATAGGAACGGGACGGCGTCGGCCCGAAGCATCCGGCTCGCCAAGCTCCATCTTCTGCAGCTTCATCGATTTCAGCCAGCCGTTTTCATCGCCCTTGAACTCCAGCGGGGAAGCCAGCAGGTGGAATTCGATTCCCTCCTCCTTGGCGTGTTTGATTTCCTCTACCCTTGCCGGCATTTCGGCTTCTGTGCGCCGGTAGCAAATTAATGCCCGTTTAGCACCCAGCCTTTTCGCCGTCCTCACGCCATCCATAGCAGTGTTCCCACCGCCAAAAACAACAGCATTCCTGCCCTTAATATCATACATTGGAGTATCGTTATTCGGGAAATCATAAGCCTTCATCAGATTCACACGCGTCAGGAACTCGTTGGCCGAATAAACGCCATTAAGATGTTCGCCCGGGATGTTCATAAAGTAGGGCAACCCGGCACCAACGCCAATAAACACCGCATCGAAATTATCGAATAATTCGTCTACGGTCTCGATTCTGCCGATAATATAATTGGTCTTGAATACGACGCCCATTTTCTCGAGCGCCGTCACCTCGGCCTTAACTATGTCCTTTGGCAGGCGAAATTCGGGAATGCCGTAGATCAGCACTCCGCCAATGTCGTGAAGAGCCTCGAATACCGTCACCTCATGCCCCATCTGAACCAAATCGCCAGCACAGCTTAGGCCTGCGGGGCCGCCGCCAACGATGGCTACCTTTTTGCCAGTCTTATCTTTCAGCTTCGGCGGGTTGAACCCAACGTTCTCTCTTTCCCAATCGGCAGCAAACCGCTCGAGGTTCCCGACGGCAACGGAAGTGAATTTCTTTGTCAGCACGCAAACCTGCTCGCATTGCTCTTCCTGTGGGCATACCCTGCCACACACAGCTGGCAGAGCATTGTCCTGCTTCAATATTTCACCAGCTTTGCGGAAATCGCCTTCGCGGATTGCCATAATAAATTCAGGGATTTTCACCCTGACAGGGCATCCGTCCACACACAATGGCTTCTTGCATTGGATACAGCGGTTTGCCTCTTCGATGGCCATTTCGGCCGTATATCCGAAGTTAACTTCCGTGAAGTTCTTATTTCTTAATTCAGCTTCCTGCTCCGGCATCCCGTGACGCAGGATTTTCATTCTTTCCTTATTTGTCAATTCAGTCATTGCTCACCTCCATTTCCGCTTTTTGGTTTTCTATCCCTTTGGCGAACATTTTCTCGAAATTGCATTCTTCTAAGGAATGATGCTCTTGTTCGCGGTACATATTATTTCTTTGTGCCAGTATTTTAAAATCAACAACATGAGCGTCAAATTCGGGGCCGTCTACGCATACGAATACCGTTTTGCCGTCAACGATTGCCCGGCAGCCGCCGCACATTCCCGTGCCGTCCACCATAATCGGGTTAAGGCTTACAACTGTTTTGATTCCCAGTGGCCTTGTAACTTCGGCCACAGCTGCCATCATCGGAATCGGCCCGATAGCCAATACTAAATCAATCTTGGTTCCGCCGTCGATCAATTCCTGCAATTTCTGAGTAACAAATCCATGAAAGCCGTAGGAACCATCATCGGTGCAAGGATATGTTTCGTCACATATTTCGTTCATTTCGTCTTCGAGAATCACAAATTCCTTCGACCGTCCGCCGATAATGGAGATAGTGTGATTTCCCGCATCTTTCAAAGCCTTTGCTGTCGGATAGGCAATAGCAGTGCCAACACCGCCGCCAATGCTTACGGCAGTGCCGAAATTCTCTATGTGGGAGGCTGTGCCAAGCGGCCCGACTACGTCAAGAATCGAGTTGCCGGCCTCAAGCATATTTAATTGTTTGGTGGTCTTGCCAATACCCTGAACGATAATCGTTATCGAACCGTCATCGGTATTCGAATCGGCAATCGTAAGAGGTATCCTCTCGCCATGCTCATCTATCCGGAGAATAATAAATTGGCCGGGCAATCTTTTCCTGGCTATCCTCGGGGCGTCAATCCTGAATAATTTTATATCTGGCCCAACATACCGGGCTTCTAAGATTTTGTACATAAATATTTCCTTTGAAACAATTGTAATTTATTACATGATGATTATTAATTCCTGCTTTTCCCCACTATATCATAAACGATTCAACAATCCTTTAATTACGAATATCAAATTTAAGGAAATTTTCGTTTTCAACTAAATTAAAAAGGATTCACAAACAGATTAGTTTAATCTCTGATACGCCGCAGAGTTACAAGAATATGAAGATTCTCGGCAGCAGCTGCATCCCTGCTAATCATTCCACTGCTAATCATTCCACTGCTAATCCAAGCCGCAGGCCATTTGGCTCAATCACATTAACCAATAAGATAAACAGCCACGCAACTGCAACCGGCCAAAACATATTCTTACTATTATTCATGCCCATCATCAATCATTTTCCCGGCTTCTCTTTCCATATAATTATGGTCAATAAATGGCTCGTCGTCAATATGCTTTTGCATCAATTCAATCCGGCGATAAATATTTTCCTTTAGGTTCGTCCCATACATCAGCTCGGTTTCACCCTGATCTGCCATAGCGATAAATTCAACAGGCGAATTAAGCAATCGAATTAATTTCCTTGAATTCAATATTTCCTTTACAATAGAATCTTTAAGGAATTTACGATAATTTTCTTTACTTTCTTTTTCTTTACTATCAATGCAATTTGCACCCATATACCCATAAACACCAACGACCCATGCAGCTACGTTGCGCTGTGTCATAAACCAGCATCTCAGCGCCCGGAGCCTAATATATTGATCTCTTATGGGATTATCTTTGCTAAGTTCAATGTCTGCAACTCCTGCTGCCGACTCAAGTATCCCGATTGCTTTGTCCAGAGGCCCCCAAACATTATTGTCAATCCTTTCAATATCTATTTTACATTTATCGAAAGTCAGCACTTTAAATAAAACATCACGGCTAAGGTCAACATTATTCGGATTGTGCGGAGTTGTGCACATATATTTCTCATAATAATCCCTATCCCTTTGCGGGATTGCTTCAATATTAGGGACAAATGGGCGCGCCCACAGCCGGTACCAAGTGAAGCCAAAAGTTGAATAAAGAGGTGTCAGGTTTGGAAAGCCTAATATGGCTTCCTCGGCAAGCCTCCACGCCTCTACTAATTTGTCCGATTTACTTTTTACCCATTTCTTTGCAAGCATATCTATATGCCCGTCAATATCAAGATTCGGATTGAACTGAAAAGCGCGGGTGATTTCATGGTTGATATTATATGGCACCAGTTCCGGTGGAAATGTCCCACCGGTGTGGGCAATATGTTCGATATTATTTTTATGCAGGGTTAATAATCTTTGCCACGTCAATCTCGGATAGGGGATGCCCAACAGCGGCTCGAACATTGAGTGCGGCCCGGAGGAAAAATAGAAATGTGCATTCGATCCTTTTTCTCTCAACCGGTCAATTTCGTCATTTTCCCCTTTGTCAAATCCCTGATGATAGACAGTTCCGGCATTCAATTCCTTGGCATCGGTATATCTCGGATGAGTGTATGGCATATCCCAACCCCGCTGAATCAATGACCCAGCCTCGACTTCTACATTTTTTTCCAATCCTCCAAGGATTACATCATGCTCGCCATAAAAAGATTCCATACGTGTAATAATGCGAAAATCAGGATTAATCTTGGCTCCGGCATCGCGCAGGGATTTGAAAAAACGCAGAGCATTTTCGCCGGCAAGTTTGGCAATTTCCTCATCATCTTTCCATTCCCGAATTAGATATGCCCCGCCGTTCCGGCCCACATAAAGCGATTTCGTATGCTCAAACCCAGCCCCACTGTCGTTGGTCCATATAGACATATAGCTAAGCTCCGGCACTTCCTCCATTATTTTTGTCAGCATTTCTGAATAATGCTCCCGCACCTTCGGGTGGGTTAGGGTCATAGTATATCTTGGCTTAAAGCTCCGGAACGGATGATCTATCCGGGCGCCGCGCAGCATTGGGTATTTATCAAAGAATTTCTCCGGCACCGAACGCGGCTCGAAGCAGAGCAAACCCGGCGACAAGCCAAACCCTCGGGCTATCCGAGCATTCTCTTTCAAATTTGCGAGGTTAGCCCTAAGATATTCCTCCGGGTATAAACCAATGTTCAAATGGCTGCTGACAAATTGATCCAGCGCCGGACAATAAGTATAGAACATCGGATATGTTTCGCCAATCGCCCCTGATTCCAGCGCCTTGGGGAAGGCCAGGCCGTTAATTTCAATATGAGTGAACCCGAGCCGCGCTGCTTCTTCAATATATGTTTGCCTGTCAAATCCTTTCTGAATTCGCCCTTCCTGAGTGAGGAAATAATCATAAGTTATTCGCTGCCAATCGAAAGAAGGGATGATTAATCTCCCGCCGGCAAACTCTTCAATATCCGAATTTAGATAATTGTCAAATATATAGCATACAAACGAGTATAGGTGATGTTGGTGGGAGGCAGCCACCACGCCGGCTCCATTTTCATCAATATTGAAATAGACATATCTGCCGGGCTTCCCGGTTTCGCTGTGTAAATCGATATTCAAATCACTGATTGGGGAAATATTTATTTTAAATTCAGAGCCGTTGCCTTTTGATTTAATGGCAATCTGCGGATTAATACTTTTGAATTTGCCTGCAATTTTAACGGCGGCTTCAATATTGTCCGGAACTATAATTATTTTGATATTCTCTATTGCTTCTGATAGTTTCATTTGTTTTCTTAGTTTAGTTCAAGGGCAAGTTAGCAAGCAGTCCGGAAGTCGTGTTCATTATTCCCGGCTGTTTTGAAATCTGCCCAAAATTGGATTTATCATTTTTCCGAGCGGTAGGAAACCATCCCGTATATCCCTAATTTTAATCCCACATTGTGGGTTTAATTCCCCGCTGCTTGCGGCTGGGTAGTTCATTTCTATGGGCAGAAATGCCAAATGTTCATGCAATTTATTACAGCGGCATTCTCCGGGCAGGCAGCACATACCAAAAGGCGATGCCGACAGCTACCCAGCCATCTCGCCGATAGCATCAGCTACAGTTTCGACTTCCTTTGCGTTGTTATATATATGAAATGAAGCTCTGATTCCCTCCAGGCCGGCTTCCGGCACAACGCGAACCCGAATCTTCCTATCGGACAATTCACCCGCAACCTCGCGGTAATCTTTACCATCAATTCTAAATGTTATAATTGATGACCGATATATATCTTCTTCGGGAGATAATAATTTGACTTTCGGGATATCCCTTAGCCTTGAATAAAACATCTCCGAAAGCCGCTTATTCCGCTTGAACAATCTCTTAAACCCAATCGTATTAATTAAGTCGATTGATTTGGCCAGCCCCTCGAACAGAGCATCGTTCTGAGTTGCGTATTCGTATCTTTGGGCGGTTGGCTGTAGCGTCAATGTGCCGTTTGTGATGTCGTAGCCCGCATCGGAATAAGCCCCAACGGTGGCCGGCCTCAACACATTAAGCAATTCTTTTTTGACATACAACCCGCCTGTCCTCTTGGGGCCGAGCAGCCACTTATGCCCGCAGAATGCATAGAAATCAACACCGGATTCTTTAACACTTACGGCAGTGCTGCCCACCGATTGCGCCCCGTCGAGAGCGAACCATACGCCCATGTTTTTCGCCAATTTCCCTATTTCATTAATCGGAAATATCTGGCCTGTGGTGCAAGTAACGTGACTGATAATAATAAGTTTTGTACGGTCACTAATTAACTTACTTATTCGGCTAACATTGCCAATCCCATTTCTTAAATCCGGCTCGAATGTGCGAATCCGGATGCCATCGCTTTGCATTTTATTCAACAGCGGTATATGCAGGGCCGGATGCTCGTGGGTTGATGTGATTATTTCGTCGCCCCTGTTCAGAGGCAGGCCGTTGATAATTATATTCAGCCCTTCCGTGGCGGAACCCGTCAGGGCAATCTCCTCATATTTACAGCCATGGCCCAATAGTTTTGCTGTTATCTTTTTTATATTCAACCATTTATCCTGATCGTGCCCGGGCTGGGGATATACCTGTTGCAGTTCCATATTTGATCGAATATTTTCCAATGTAGTTGTTGGTACCGAGCCGATTCCGCCTGTATTTAAGTAAATATAATCATCCGGCAGGAGAAAATGCTTCCTTAATAATTCACAGAAATCATCATCTGAGCCATCGAAATCAATATTCCCAATAGCCGGCACACTCTCATTGTCTGCCCTTAGATTGCCTCTGAGCATAGCAGTTCCTGTGATTGAACCAATAGTACCTATGAAATTTCTGCGTTTCATCTAATCAATCCCAAATATTCGTATTTCAATATTAACAAATTTTTCATCAATTAAATTACTTATTTTTGCATTAAAATCAACATATAGACTGTTTCTGATTCTTTTGGATTCAAATCCTGCCGGCTTATTATCAATTAGAACTGACGCTGCCTCGGTTCGCTTCGGCAGAAGTACATGAAATTCTATTTCAGAGCCGGGGCTTTCTATTTTAATTAATATTTCCCGATTCTTTAACTCATATTCGTATTTAATATAACTGCCGGAGGCTTCGTAAAGAACCCGAACCTCTGCTTTGCTAACATCGGCAGCCGGCCATCGGGGCGACAGAGTAATTTTTCTGAACAAATAATATTTGTCCTCAACCCCCGCAAGCCCCTCGATAAAAGCATAAAGCATTGCCGTTGACCCCCAGCCGTCGGTCGGCTCGGCGTCGGGACTGGTGCCGGATTCTACTGTTGCCGGAGTTCCATCCGGGTGGTACCAAAGATAGGTTTCGTTCTTTTTTGCTATCATATTATAATATCTCCTTAGAATATCTGCGCCGTATTCTTCGAAGCCATTATTGAAAGCAGCCTTTGCAAGCTCGCCGCCCACAAGTGGCATTATCCCGCCATTCACATAAGTTCCTTTCGCCAGTTTTTCGTCGCCAAATGCTCCATCCGGAAACGGCGGGTCAATAGAGAACCACTCGGCAAATGAGCCGGAAGTTCCCTTGCGTTTGATATATTCCGCTATGATTGATTCAGCCATTGCAGGCGATGCTGTCCCGCGGTTAATATCCATAGGGTTGCTAAGGCTTAACTGCTGCGATTGGTCCACTCCATCAATATTCACCGGATTGTCCATAACGAAATGAGTATAAAACAATCCGTTCCAGCAGTGTTGGTTCATCGCCTGAAGCAATGCAGCCGCCGTTTCGTGCCATTGCTCTGACTTAATATTATTTCCAATATGCAAATATAATTTAGACATTATTTGGAACGCCTCGTAATAACCGCTGTTGTCACCGTGCATTATGCCCCAGAAAGTATTATCATCAATTTGGAATTGCAGCCATTTGTGCCGCCCGGCTGTATAGGCAAAATCCCATGTATCAATTGTGTATGGGCGTTTGACCAGGCCTAATTCCTCATTCCACCGCTGCGGGCTGTTCAAAATATATTGCAGCGATTTCTCCAATGATGGCAGCAGATTCGCCAGCCAGCTGTCATCTCCGGTGGCCTGCCATGCAAGAAATGCAGCCTTTACGAACCTGAATTCAACGTCGGCCTCGACGGGAACGCGTACGTATTTAGTCCAGTTCTCCCGCTCGCAGGGCAGCTTTTCGGGAAAAGTAGTGAAATAATCGAATATTCTGCCGCCAGCCGATTGCGTGTCGGCGAAATGCTGTACGGTACTTTTAATATCTTTTTCGAAATATTTCACGCCTCGCAGCATATCTGAATAATCCCGAATCCAAATTGATTTTGCATCAGGGCTTCTGTAGCCGCGTATATTTTGCCCGTCGATAACAACATCCAGCAAGCCATTCTCCAGAAAAGCCTTAACCATTGGTATAAGGTTGTCGAATTCCGGCCTGCCGGTTTTGATGTATGTATTGATATTGTACATTATTTATGCGACACCTAATATATTATTTCAAATTCATCGGATTTAACTTAATTGATTCAATAGTGTCCGGTTAAAAACCTGCAAATAGGCACGAAGCACAGTCCGTAGCTACATTTTAGATATTGGCTGTTGTGGATACACTTTTGAAATTAGTTAAAAAACATTAAATGAAGTCATCGTATGTTGCAAATAATAAATTAATAAAACAGTAGTGTCCGGTTAAAAAGCAGTGAATAATTGGTAATCACAGTTATAGCCTGTATTTTGCCCTATATAACGCTGGTTTAGATACAATTTCATATCATAGCAATTATAATAATATTACTTGTCATTCCGGACTTGATCCGGCATGACAGCTTTAGTATTATTATTTCGCTATGTCTATAATCACATCCAAATCAGCATAATATAGGTCAAAATGGAGATTGCTACCGCGAATACCACATATTATCCGTATTTTAACCGGACAATACTGTCTTTTATTCAATTGTTACGTGCGTGCTTCGCAGCGTCAGGACTTCTCATCCTGATGCCTGATAAACGTAATTGGAATTCGCGATTGGTAATTGGTCGAGTCATCCCTCTTAATCTCCCTTCAAAGGGAGAACATTTATTGATAATATCCCTGACATGCCACTAAGATAAAAGGCACGAAATATTCCAGCTATATCGACACCATCAGCCATAGAAGCAATATTACTATCCCCACAAGCAGCCAGCTGCCGAAGAAACCAATATAATCAATCTTAGCCGGTTTTAATATTTCCCAATTCCTGCCCGGGAACAGCTTGTCATGGTCATACATTCCCGGATTTGAATATGCCCTTGTCAAAGCCATGATTTCTTTGTGCGGGGTGTCCTGCACTGGGGTATGGAGCTTGGCAAAGAACCTGTCCATCGACTCCTTTGGCTCTGGGCGGGTGAATAATGTAAGTATAAATAGCAGCACAAATGGGAACAGGCCGTCGAAAAGGAAACGCACCGCCACCAGCTGCGCCTTTGTCCAATCGGAGAAATCCACGCCAAACCAGCCGATAATCCAAATCTCGGCATGGAAGCGTCCAAGGCCCACTTTGGCGGATTGCTGGTCCGTCGGGTTGATCCTTGCCACTTTCTCGAAATAAATTCCCACCGGCTCTATTGTCTCAAATTCCGGATAATTAGATACGGCTTTATTGCCTTCGGATAAAGCTACCGTTATCGCATTGGTTTCGATTAGATATGATTCATTATATTTTACCGCATCCATCGTTTGAAATAAATTCGGGATTATTGTGTAGATTATTATGCAGACGGCTATCTGGAGAATCACAGCCCATTTGGTCAGCCGCCGCCATACGAATCCCAGCCAGATGGATGCTCCGAATATTGCCGGTATCGAGATGATATATTTGAATAATTCGAGTAAATTATCTATAGACAAGGCAACTGCAATTCCTCCGAAAAGGGCAACAGCTATTGCAATGCGGCCGACAAATAAGTAATGCCTTTCGGATTTATCCGGCACAAAAGGCTTATATAGATTCCTGATGAAAAGTGCGGAATACGACACCGAGCCGGCATCGAGCGTCGACATATTGGCGGCCAGGATTCCTACCAGCATCAAGCCGATACCGCCCGGGAATAGTAAATCCCTCGACATATACCCCCAGATCAGGTCGGGGTCGTGCAGCTGCCCAGCATACAATCCAACCGCAAGCAGCCCGGCCAAAGCCCAGAGTATCATTATTATCCTCTTGGCAAACATTCCTACAATCATTCCGAACCGTGCGGTCATTTCATTTGTGGCCGAGCCGGCGGTCTGCATACCGGAAACTACAGCGATTATTGATACTAAATTGGCAAATGCCATGGCAAATATCGTATACCATGCGTATTCGCTCAGGGTAGCCGAGCCGAATAATTCGAACATATAGTCCGGCACCGAGGCGTGAAGCCCTGAGAAGCCGCCGATTTTCATTAATCCGGCCGGAATCAGTATGGCCGAAAATATAATAATCAAAACTCCCTGTATGGCATCGGTTATCGCCGCCGCCCGGAACCCGCCCATCATCGTATAGATTGCCACAATTACCGCATAGATGAAATAGAACCATATCGGCTCGGTGTATGATACGAACGACTTTAGCTCGCCCTTTTTCTCCATTTCCTTTAATTCCTCATAGCGGGATTGCATTTCTAACGGCAGGCCTTTCTGCTTGTCCGCTTTCAGTTGCTTTAATTCCCTGAATTGCTCTATGCTTGCCTGCTCCCCGGCCGAGCAAAGCTGAATTGGCTTGGGCGTCATGGCCATCATGGTTTTGGCTGCCACCATATATCCAATGCCGCCGCCCAGAACCGACAGCATCAGAATAAACACCGCATAACTTGCTGCCAGGAATCTGCTGTTGAATCTTTCGAGAAAGAAATCGCCGATTGTGGTCAGCCTGACGCGGCGGAACAGCAGGGTGGTGAACCAATAAAATGGCGTAAGGAAAAGCACCACGAATTGAATCCACATCCCGCCGATTCCCTGGCGATAGACCTCACGCGATACCGCCACGGCCTGGTCGGCATTGGTCGAGCAGCCGAAATTGAGGAAGAACTGGTAGAATCTGCCGAGTTTGCGGCCGGCAAGGAAGAAATCTTCTGTGGTCTTTGTTTTGCCGGCAACGCGCTTGCCCAGCCATAGAATAATAATTACATAAAGTATTATTATAGAAAAATCAATTATATGGAGGCCCCAGATATTCATAGGCTCGATGAAGGTTAATGTAGTTCCGCAACCGGTTATATTAATCTATGAAATTATTTCGGATATTTGGGATTACGAATATTTCGTCCTGTTGCTGCACATCAGGCCATAAGCGTCTATGCAGTGGGTGCATTGCCGGGGCAGCGCTGCGGCTTTCCGGTGCTTTGATCTGAATTCCCTGAATCCCCTTGAGTTGTAAATATCAATTGGCTTTTGCTCGAAAATATTGCCGAAGACTAACGGCGGCGATACTTTCGTCTCTCCGAACATCTCGAACGGCGTCGAAACGGCCAGGAAATCGCAGGGCGATACGTTGCCGTTGATGTCCACAATTAATGATTCGCAAGTGGTGCAGCCCATTTTCTTTGGCTTAAATCCCGGAAGCAATATAGTTTGTTTGTTAATACTGACTTTATTGATAACATTTATTGTGATTTCCTCAGCCTTGCGATTGCCATTCTTGGAATACAGATACATATCATTTTTATCAGGAGTGAATGCCAATAGATTATTCACAAATATATTTTTTACTCCCATATCGTTCACAAAGTCGATATATTCTTCGAATTCATCAATATTATCCCTATGCAAAACAAGCACTACGCCTAACTTATTGGCGAATCCAACCTGCTTGGCTTTATTTATAGTCCCGATTATTTTATCATATTCCACATCTGTCTTAAAACTCTCGACTGTCTCTTTGTTAACTCCGTCGAGAGAAATATTAAAATCGGAAATGGGGTATCGCACAAGCTTTTCAAGGATTTCGTCGGTTACTGCCATAGCATTTGTGTTAATCGGGAATTTTATCTTTGGATTAATCCCGAGGATGTAATCCATCATCTCGAACAGGTGCTTTTGAATAAATGGTTCGAAAGTAGTAAATTCAACCATTTCGGCCTTTTTAATAACTTTCCTTAGCCTGTCGGCCATTTTTTTAAAATCGTCAAATTTCAATATTTTGTTGACGCCGTCTGTAATTTCTTTGCCATAGTTGCTGATAAAACAATGGCTGCATTTCAGGTTGCAGGCCGAAACTGTTTGAATAACTACCACAGTCGGGCGGCTAAGAATGTAGTGATTTATCCCGCGAATGATTTTGTGGAATAATTCACCTTTGGGAGTCTTGATTAATTTCCTGAATAAATCCAGCGAAAATATATTCACATTGCTGTCCGGTTAATAATTTGGAACGGTCGTTATTTCCTATAGTTGCATTCGCGGCGCATGCAGTCCGCACAGTGGTATGATTTACTTTGGACATTTTCTCCAATTCCAATAATACCGCTGATGGATTTGGATGGGTACATGAATGAAGAGTCTGTCAATCTGATACCGCAGAAGCCCGAGGGGAAGAAATCGAACACCTTCCTCTGCTCTTCAACTTCCCAGCCGCAATACCCGGGGCTGAACCTGTTGGTCAATCGATATTCGAAGAATTCCATTTGAGTTGCAAGCTGCTCGTGGATTTTATCCATAGCCGATTCCACGATTGCAGATCCAATAGTATCAACTATATAACTATCGAGTATATTCCCCTTGGCATATAATGACCTCGACATCGTATCTATCCCTGCCCCTGCCGTGCATATAAACAATGCAATCATCTCCGAATTTCTGATCTGGCTTGTAATGATTTCATCTGTATGAAACTCGACGTCATCAACTATAATTGTTTTATCTTCTATAATTTTGACATCATTACAAATAATATACCCGCCTTTTATCGCACTGATCTCGGTAGTCTTGCCCAAATACTCCTCAATTAACCCTGGGATGTTGTCAGGGATTTTGTCGTGATAACCTTTATCGGAATATCCCATCATACCGGTTATCATCGATATTGGAATATCAAGGTCAAGGATGTGGTAGTGAAATTCGTAAATGTTACTATTGAGTAAAGTCATAATCTGAAATAATATTTTTAATTGCTACAATATGTTCGGGCGTGGTTCCGCAGCAGCCGCCGACAATATTTGTACCGGCCTTTATAAGCGCAACCACGGCAGAGGCCATCTTCGAAGGCGAATCCGGGAATGAAATCGCCCCGTTTTCATATTCTGGTTTGCCTGCATTGGCATGAATCAATATAGGTATATTCTTGCTTGTCCGGCGGATTTCCTTTGCAATGGGGGTCATATCATCGATGCCATTTCCACAATTCGCCCCAATGATGTCTGCTCCGGAATCTACTATTATATTCGTGAAATCGGCAGGAGTAACACCCATCATAGTGTGATAACTGCCGCCGGCAGATATATCAAAGCCCATAGTACAAATAATTTCGAGTGTAGTATTATCTTTTGCAGCCTTAACTGCCAATGCTGCTTCTTCAATGTCAGACATTGTTTCAATAATAATAGCATCGGCCCCGCCTTTTTCCAAGGCTGCGGCCTGAGCTGAAAACACATCATAGATTTCATCTTTCGTTATATCGCCCGTTATCAGCATTTTGCCCGTTGGGCCTATCGACCCCAACACAATTGAATCACCGGCAGCTTCCCTTGATATTTCGGCAGCGGCAATGTTTAATTCCTCCGCCCGGCGGTCCAATCCGAAGCCCTTCAAAGTTATACTGTTGCCGCCAAAACTATTGGTCTCTATCATATCGGAACCAGCGTTTATATAGCTTTGCGCAATATCGAGCACATCGCTCCTTCTTTCTATGTTCCAGAGTTCGGGGCATTCGCCTGCCCGCAGACCTTTAGCCATAAGGCAAGTCCCCCATGCTCCGTCCGAGACGAGAATTTTCTTTGTTTTAAGAAGCTGTGTGATTTTATTAATAACTATTGATTCCTTTAATTTTGCTATTGATTCGGTTCTATGGGGTTGCATATAGATATAACAAACCCCTCAAAGACCTAATCCCCTATCTTACAATTGCTTTATTCAAAATATCCACAGCCTCCAGCGGGCCGGCGGCATAGAAATCCGCCCCGATGGCATCGCAAAACTTTTGAGAAACCGGTGCTCCGCCAATCAGAATTTTTGTTGCGGGATTGTTATCTTTAATTGCCTTAACGGCCGATTCCATATTAGCCATAGATGTTGTTAGCAGTGCCGACAGGCCAACAGCACACCCGGGATTATCTTCAATCGCATCGAGGAATTGCTCGTTTTGGACATCAACACCCAGGTCGACTACTTTCCATCCGCCGCCTTCGACCATCATAGCAACAATCCTTTTGCCAATGTCGTGCAGATCGCCCATGGCGGTACCAATAACGAAAGTACCTTTGGTTTTCACTTCGCCCGAGCGGAAGAATGGCTCTAAGTGTTTCATCCCGGCTGCCATGGCCTTTGCAGCCATCAGGACTTCCGGGACGAATACTTCGTTCCGGCGGAATTTTACACCAATTCTCGAGATCCCGGCAACGAGGCCATCCGATAGAATACGTTCGGGGCCAATCCCACTTTTCAGTGCCTCCCCAGCCAATTCGTCGGCTCCGTCGGTGCCTTTCATATCCGGCGGGTAGGGCGAAAGCCTGTTGATTTTACCGAATTCTATGCACCGGGCGAGTTTTTCTAATAATTCTGACATAACAACAATTTGGATATAATTATCAGCTTTTTGGCATAAATTAAAATATATGAAAGTGATTGTTTTGAAATATATCAATTTTTAGGTTAATTTAATAATTATTGTTACAAGTGTCCGGTTAAAAAGCAGCCAATTGGGGATATTGGCAGCATTAAACTCCATTTTGATCTATATTTGGCTATTATGGATGCGATTTTGAAATCAGCGAAATATAATACTAAAGCATGTCATACCGGACCCCGATCCGGTATCCATCTTAAATATAGCAAATAGCCTATGAATACTGGATTCCCGCTGGAGTTTATCCTGAGCGAAGCCGAAGGGCTCAGGATGACAGAACAAAATATTCAGGTACATATTATAAGTGGTTCTCATTTTTTAACCGGACACTACTGAATTATTGCTAATAAATAAATTGCTGAATATAATTCAGATACGGAAGCAATATTTCGTACTGGCCACATATATCAACATCATTTACACATAATACGAAAGGGGTAAAAATGAATTTATTAGTATTCGCCGGCGGAGTTCTTGGAACATTCGCAACTATTGGCCATTTCACCTTGGGCAGCAAGCGATTTTTGAAGCCCATGCTCGATTCGAATATGGAAGAAGTTCCGAAGAAGGTTATGCACAGCATTTACCATTTCTTATCTGTTTTCATGATATTATCTTCATTGGCACTTTTGATGATTGGAGCAAATATTATTGACCACGAAGGTTTTAATATGCTTGGCCAGTTCATAGCCGCCAACTATCTGTGCTTCACTTTCTGGCAGATAGTTTTAATACTTATAACCAAGATCGAAGGTGGATTGATTAAGTTTTACCAATGGATGATATTTTTTGTTATCTCCTGCCTTGCATGGTTTGGCTCGCAGGGTTGATAATCATTGCTTTATTAAATCTGTTATTATACATTTCCGGCTAAAGGTTACAAAGTATCATTATACAGAAATGATATAAATATCTTTGGAGGGGATAGTGAGAGAAAAATTTCAGATATGTATTGCTTATCGCAATATAAATATAATATATTCTGCTATTCATTTCCATTAATAATTCACATTAGCGGAGCATCCAATGACTTCATTCGACGAATGTCCTAACTGTGGCAGAGAAGCAACCGAAGGGTTTTCACATAATTACTTCCCTGTATATAAATGTTTAGAGTGTGGTGAATACTACTGTGAAGATTGCTCCGAGGGAGATGACTGCCCTTCTTGCGGTTTGTCAGATTATTGTACAATCGGTAAAGTATACGCATAAAACCACCTGCCCGGTTGTTAGTTTCTGCAATACGACTGCCTCGATACTTGCATTTCCAAACAGGTGAGACTGCGTGAAAAAACCGAAAATTCATAGAATGTAATTCCGAACGAAGCCACTTGTGGCGTAGTGAAGAATCCATTATTTAAAGTTAGAGCCAAATATAAAGTTCCCGTTCTTCCTTTCCACGAGCTAAAGCAACCGGTTGCAAGCTCGTGGCTATTAATCTTATTTCAATTGACAGCTAACGACTAAAAGCTATCGTCCAGCGACTTTCGACCAGCAACTATTGTCCAGCGACTATCGACCAGCGACTTGTGGCCAGCGACTTGTGGCCAGCGACTCCCCTTTCAATCCCCAAATCCAATAATCATTTGCTTTTTAATCATATTATTAGCAAATTTACTACCAGCCTTAATCATTCAAACAATATTAACATAATCAGCAATGAAAAGAACCGAAGAATTATATCGCCAGCTTAAAAAAAGTCAATTGATAGCGCTCCTATCGCCGGCAAGCCCCGAGCAGTGCGTGGATGCCTACGAAATACTGAATCCATATAACATTACACTCGAAATTGCTTTCAGAACTAAATATGCCCTAAAAGGGATTGAAGCAATCATCGAAAAACACCCCGAGGCCCTGCTGCTGGCCGGCACTATAATGACAGCCAGGGATGCCAGGGATGCAATCGAAGCCGGTGCGGCCGGGATCGTATCGGCGGATTATATTCTTTCCGTCACCGATGTCTGCGTTGAGAACGACATAATGTATATCCCGGGCGGGCTGTCCGACGCCGGCAAACAGCTTGCACAAAAGGCCGCTCTCTACGGCTGCGGCCTGAACGAACTTATGGTGAAATATCCCTATCAATGGATCTATAAATTGTTCCCGGCAATTACATCGGCAACATCAAATGCGGAAATTGCCCGGGCGTGGAAAGAACCATATAGTGATTTATCTGTGGTTTATACCGGCGGCGTTAGCGAAGACAACTTGCAGGAATTATTAACCGTTGACCCGAAGGGAATATTCTGCGGCTCTGCATTAACCAGAAACATCGACAATCCTGCGCTAATGAAAAAAAACATTGAAGCATGGATTGAAATAGTGGAAAGCCAAAAGAAGCATAAAATGGATTCTACTAAAAGAATTTACCGGAAAAAAGAAGATATTAAGAAGATAATTACTTTTGGCGAAATAATGCTCCGCCTGTCGCCTCCGGGCCATCAGCGGTTTATTCAGGCAAGAAGCTTCGATGCCTCGTTCGGCGGTGCCGAGGCCAATGTTGCGGTGTCATTGGCAAATTACGGCCTGAACTCCTATTTCGTAACGGCCGTGCCCGGCAATGAACTTGGCTCTGCTGCGATTAATGCAATACGGAGTTTTGGGGTCAAAACGAAATATTGCATCAGTAATGACAACCGCCTGGGCATATATTTCCTGGAAAACGGCGGTGCCCAAAGGCCGTCGAAAGTAATTTATGACCGCAAACGAACAGCTATCTCCAAAGCGCTGCCCGGGCAGATCGACTGGGACGCTGTCTTTAAAGATGCCGGGTGGTTTCATTGGTCGGGAATAACGCCGGCACTTAGCCATTCGGCTGAAGTTGTTACCCGCGAGGCACTTAAGGCTGCCAGCAAGGCAGGTGTTACAATCAGTGTTGACCTAAACTACCGCCAGAATCTGTGGCCGCAGGAAAAGGCATGTGCTGTTATGTCGGGGCTTATGGAATATGTTGATATATGCCTATGCAACGAAGAGGATGCCGAAAAGGTATTTGGTATCAAGGCCGAATCGTCGATTGTAGCTTCGGGGAAATTGGTTGTGAGCAGCTACAAAGACGTTGCAACTCAACTTGCCAACAGGTTTGATTTCAAGAAAGTGGCAATCACTCTGCGCGAAAGCATAAGTGCTTCTGATAACAACTGGTCTGCCTGCTTATACAATGGGGATAAATTTATGACAAGCAATAAATATAAGATGCATATTATTGACCGCGTTGGCAGCGGCGATGCCTTTAGTGCCGGACTTATTTATGGAATAGTCTCCGGCTTGCCGGACAGCGAAGCATTGGAATTTGCTACGGCCGCAGCTTGCCTGAAGCATACTATTCATGGCGATTTCAATCTTGTTACGGCAGAGGAAGTAGAGAGATTAGCGGCTGGAAACACAAGCGGCAGGGTTGTTAGGTAGATAGGTATTTAGGTTGTTAGGGGGTTAGGAAGTTAGGTAGAATATAACCTAAATTCCCCCTTAGAAGGGGGATTAAGGGGGATGACAATCAATTACAATTACCAATTACGGTTACATGTATCAGATATCAGGCATCAGGACGGGAAGTTCTGATGCCTCAACAACAAATACGTAGGGGATGGTTCCAAACCATCCCGTTATTTCAATGAATTCGGGATGCGGAATTAATCTAAATGCCATTGATATAGTTATCCTAACGCGCAGGTTGCGAACCTGCCCATACGGAAATACATTTATTATATGAACATACTACTGTCCGGTTAAAAATGAGAGCAGTACTTAATATAAACCTGAATACTATGACTTGTCATTGCGGAACTTGTTTCAGAATCCAGTATTCATGGGCTGTATGGCTATATTAAGATGGATGCCGGATCGGGGTCCGGCATGACAGCTTTAGTATTATTTTTACGCTATGTCTATAATCACATCTAAATCAGCACAATATAGGTCAGAATGGAGATTGCTACCGCGAATACCACATATTATCCGTATTTTAACCGGACAATACTGATATGAACACAATAACTAAATCCAACTAATGATAAAATTCGAAGAGCATTTCTACGACGACGACCCGTGCAAAGGCCACCCCGATGGCCGCACTAAACTGCCGGGCTGCTCATATTTCTTCATCGGCAATGGCCTTGTGCAGGCTGCCGTGCAGTTCTCTCCGGCTGGCGAGGGCAGCCACTACGGCCTGCTGATTATGAATCCGGCACAATTAAGAAAGAAGAGTGAGGCTTTAACATTCGATACCGAAACGGGACTTGAAAAATCAATGCTTACCGTTGCGGAATCGGAGGAGAATATCGAATATAGTAATATCAAATTCGATACGATTAATGCGGAATGGAACTACGATTCCGGTGTTCCCGCAGTTTCGATTATCCGGTCAAATGACAGAACCCGGGTAGAGGAAATATTCATTTGCCCTGACAGGATAAAGCCGGAATTAATAAGAGAAATCAGGATTAAAAACAAGTCGAAATCGCAAATCAAAATCAATCTGCAAACCGGATTGCCGGGTAAATCAATTGAAGCTATTTGTAATTTAAACGAAAACGAAGAAAGGAATCTATACATATCTTATCACCTGCTTGAAGCCGAAAATGCTTATGAAATTAGATTAATCCCGAAAGCAAAACCCGATAAGAGTTGGGTTGACTATTGGAATAGCAGAACCTCGCTTTCAATTCAATCATCGTTATTAGATCATTTCTTCAGAACCTCGGCCCATCAATTAAATGCAATGGTATCCGGCTCGGGGAAGATAGACGCAAGCATCTGGCAGTACAACCGCGAGTGGGTGCGCGACCACTCTATGATGTGCATCGGCTTGATTCTTTCCGGCCACCGGCAAACCGCCGGAATTTTATTGCAAAGGCTGTTGGATGAATTTGTCTGCGGCGATGGCGACACGATTGATTCGGGCAAGCGTCGCCGCCCCGATGATGTGGAACTTGACCAAAACGGTGTGCTGCTCTATGCCATCGAGACTTACTATCTCTGGACAGGTAATATTGAATTCGTTAAACGGAATTGGCAAAAAATATCATTAACAGCTGATTATTTGTTAAAAGATATTTTTACTCACAAGCCCTCAGGCCTGCTGCATAACAAGCGTGAGTATTGGGAGAGGCATTCGGCGCATGGCATCGAAGCGGGTATGGAGCTTGCCTATCAGGTATATGCTGTTAAAGGGCTTCTGTCTGCGGCGGCTTTGGCGAGGATAATCTCAAAAGAAAATGAATCGAAGAAATGGCAGGAAAAGGCTGATGGAATATGGGATTCGGCCATAAATCATCCGATATTTTCATTGGTTGACGAGTGTGGTTTCATCAAAAGGCGAAATACGAATGGAAATCCGCAGGAAACTATAAGCATAACCGACAAAGCCGATTTGCCCGATGGCGTGCCGCTGAGTTCGACGGGCCGCCACTACCTGAACCCCGATAGCTCGGCCGTTTTGCCGATTGCCCTCGGATTGATTTCGCCCGATTCTGAAACTGCAAATAATATTATGACATCAACCATGGAATCGATCGAGGAATTGTGGAACCAGCAATGGAGCGGCGGCGGATATGGCCGCTATCATATATCGTCCGAACCGGATTCGCCCGGACCGTGGACTTTCCCATCTCTATTCATTGCAAGGGCTTATATGGAAATGGGGCGGTACGGTGAAGTGCAAGGGGTGCTGGACTGGCTTAGCTCTCTGTCCGGAGCTTTATCGGGGACGTGGCACGAATTCTATGGCCGCCGCCTGTCGCCGCCATTCCCGCAAGTTGGCATTCCGCCCTGGACATGGGCTGAAATTATCAATCTGACCGTTCATCACATCCTCGGCATCCGGCCCGAAGAAGAACATATTAGAATACGGCCGCGGCTGCTGCCGGGAATGAATGAAATTAAAGGCAGATTTCCTATTAGAAATATTATGATACATCTTGAAATAAAAGTAGATAATACAATCTCCGAAGCAGAGTTCGAAGCTAATGTTGATTTGGTTGAAGTGAATGAATGTGAAGTGCTGCTTCCGTATTCCGATGAGGATATTTTCTTGAAGATTATTCTGCCGGCTGGTGGGAAATAACAATCATGGATTGCTAATTGCGGGAGTAATGACAAAAGAATATTATACGGATATGGCTTGATTGAAGTTCTTCATTTGTTCGATGGCTAAATCAGTATCCGGCAAAGGGATGTTCATACCGGCAGCAGTTTCAACCCACAGTTTAGTTACTAATTCAAGCTCGTCAAGACACTCCTTGAGGGTTTCTCCCTGTGCCAGGCAGCCCGGCAAAGCCAATATTTCGGAAACATACCCGCCCTCCGGCTCGCAAGGATAAATTACTACGGGGTATTTCATAAATCACTCCTTTTGTTATTCATTTCTATCAAATCAATTACTCTTCTAATATAGACGGACTTAACACGTTTATTGTGGACAGGAATTACCCAACCACAACCAATTTTTTTATAAATTAAACAAAAAAATCAATATATTGATTAATGAAGAAAACACTCCACCTCGTTTGCAACGCTCACATCGACCCAGTCTGGCTGTGGAACTGGGAGGAGGGCCTTGCCGAGACACTTTCAACTTTCCGCACCGCCGCGAGGTTCTGCGAAGAGTTCGACGGCTTTGTCTTCTGCCACGGTGAGTCGCTGTTGTATGAATGGACGGAGGAATACGAACCGGAGCTATTTTCATGGATACAAAGATTAGTCAAAGCCGGCAGGTGGCATATCATGGGCGGGTGGTATGTGCAGCCGGATTGCAATATCCCGTCGGGTGAGTCCTTCGTCCGGCAGATTCTCACCGGCAAGAAATATTTTAACGAGAAATTCGACGTCGAACCGCTAACAGCTATTAATTTCGACCCGTTCGGGCATTCGCAGGGCCTTGTCCAGATTCTGAAAAAGAGCGGTTATACATCCTATCTCTTCTGCCGGCCGGATGAGAAGTGGCTGCGGCTGCCGGCAAGCGATTTCGTATGGCGAGGCTATGACGGATCGGAAATAATTGCCCACCGCGCCGAAGAGCATTATAATTCCGAATTCGGAAAAGCAGCTACAAAAATCCAACAATGGCTGTCGAAGAATCCCGCCAAACGAAACGGCCTGCTCCTTTGGGGCATTGGCAATCATGGCGGCGGGCCGTCTCAACAGGACTTAGAAGCCATAGAAAAAATAAAGAGGGACGAAGAAATAAAAGAAACAGGAACTGTTTTTGACATCCGGCATAGCACGCCCAAAGAATATTTTGATACTATAGACAAAGATAAATTGCCCGTTTTTTCCGGCGGGTTGAATCCCTGGGCCGTGGGCTGCTATACTTCGATGGCAAAGGTGAAGCAGCTCCACCGCAGGCTGGAAAGCCAATATTTCGTTACGGAAAATATGCTGACTATTGCTGCATTGCAGGGATTAACCGACTATCCGAAGGCCGAACTCGATACCGCCCTCAAAGGCATGCTGCTGTGCCAATTCCATGACATATTGCCCGGCACCTCGATAAGCGAAGTGGAGCAGTTTGCCCTGCAAAAGATGGGCTATGCAATGGAAATTCTATCGCAATTGAAAACCAAGGCTTTCTTCGGATTCCTCGCCGGCGAACCACCGGCAAACGATGGGGAGTTCCCGATATTCGTTTACAATCACCATCCTTTCGAATATGAGGCGATGATTATTATTGAGCTGCAACCGCCGGAACCTAATCCCGATGCTGATACTTTTCTAATGCCGGAAGTATTCTATCCGCAGGGCAAGCAAAGCGGCAATAAAATTGCAATTCAATTGGAAAAGGAAAGCTCTAATATCATTATTGACCATAGAAAAAGAATTGTCTTTCAGGCAAAACTCAATGCTTCGTCGATGAACAGGTTCTCCTGCTATCTGAAGGAAATCGATATTGAATTGAAGCCAAAAATTGAGCAGCCCAAATCGTTGATTTTCGCAAGCGGGCAGATGGAAATTGAGATTAACAGGGATACCGGATTGATTGACAAATATATTGTGAACGATGCGGAATTTTTATTGCCTGATGCCCTCCGGCTTTTGGTGATTAAGGATAATCCCGACCCCTGGGGTATGATGGTAAGTTCATTCCGTAATGTAACGGGGGAATTCACATTAATGACAAAAACGGAAAGTGCTGAATTCGCCGGTGTTGGCTTATCGGAACTCGAACCTGTGCGGGTGATCGAAGACGGCCCCGTGCGGACGATGGTGGAAGCCTTGTTAAAATACAATCACTCTTCGGCGTGCATTAGGTATATAATTCCAAAATCCGGCAGTGAAATTGAAGTAGAAATGAAAATATACTCGATGGAAAAAGATAAGATGATTAAGCTGTCGATTCCGATGGGGTTCCCTGATGGAAATTGCTGCGGGCAGGTGGCCTGTGGCGTGGAGCAATTCGGCAATTCGGGAGATGAATATGTAGCTCAACGATGGATTGCCATTTCGCAAAAGGACAGCACGCTGACAATTATAAATGACGGAACTCATGGCTTCGATTATAAGGGCGGAGAATTAAGATTATCGCTGCTTCGCACTCCGGCATATTCGGGCCACCCCGTGGAAGGACAATTTGAATATGGCCAAGCGAATATTGTTCCGCAGGACAGGTTCGAGCCTCGTATCGATCAGGGGGAAAGAACTTTCCGCTTTTGGTTGAATGCCGGCCGTTCAAATGATAGGCTCCAAAATATCAACAGGGAAGCGAAGATACACAATGAACCTTTGATGGCACTGTGCTGCTTCCCTTCGGGGCAGGGCGAAAAATTAAAAACGGGAGTACAAATTAGTGATGAAAATATTGAACTATCGGCATTAAAAATGTCTGAAGATGGAAATAGTTTAATCCTAAGATTATTTGAACCAACCGGAAAGAAAAGGCGGGCAAAAGTCATAATATTATTTTTCGGAATTAGTTTCGACATATCTTTAGATAGCTTCGAATTAAAAACAATCGCTATAGATATAAAGTCCAAATCATTGTTCGAAACCGATCTACTCGAAAGGAAGCCGAATGCTTAATAAAACCACTGCAAGGAATAAGAAAGAGGTAACAGTGCTTATCGTCGGGATAGGCGGGTATGGGTTTTATTATGTCAAATCACTGCTGGAAGATTTTCAACGTGGGAAAATCAGAATATCCGGAGTTGTCGACCCCTTGGCGAAACAATCACGGTATTATTTAGAATTAAAAAGCAGGAAAGCCCCTTTTTTTAACACCATTGAGGACTTCTTTGACGATGGGAATTCCGCAGAACTGGCAATCATATCGTCACCGATTCATCATCATGTTCAGCAAACTATCACGGCATTGAAATACGGCTGTAATGTGCTGATGGAAAAACCGGCCGGAGCAACCGTGCAGGATGTGGACAGGCTAATCAGCATTGAAAAGGAATCCGGCAAATGGGTGATGGTGGGCTATCAGTGGTCATATTCCGACTCCATCAGGGCACTAATACGGGACATCCGGAAAGGAATATTCGGGAAACCCGTTAGATTTAAAACACTCTGCTTCTGGCCAAGAACTAACGAATATTATACCCGTAACAACTGGGCCGGAAAGCAAGCAGCGGCAGATGGCTCATGGATTTTGGACAGTCCGGCCAACAATGCAATGGCACATTTTTTGCATAACCTGCTATTTGTTTCCGGCAGCTATGAAAGCCCGAACTTACCGGCCATAGTGGAGGCGGAGCTGTACAGGGCAAACACGATTGAGAATTACGACACAGCAGCTTGCAGGATAGGCTTGCAATCCGGAGCCGAACTGCTCTTCTATGGCACTCATGCAACTGCCACTGGCAAAGGGCCGATGTTCAACCTTGAATTCGAAAATGCCACAGTCTCTTATGGCGAATCTTCCGATGAGATTGTTGCTATTGACAGTAACGGGATACGCAGAAGCTACGGCTCGCCGGACAGGGAGCATCAGTTTAAGAAATTATTCGAAGCCGTAGAGGCAGCCGGCCGCACTGCGGATATTAATCCGGCAAAGGATAATCCTATGGAAATTAACTCAAGGACAGTTAACCCGATAAATATTGTTTGCGGCTTGAAACAGTCGAGGCCACAGACTTTATGTATGAACGGCATTCAGGAATCAATGCGTAATATCCGGGATTTCCCCGTGGATATGATTAGATTTGATGAAAGCGACAAAAGATATTATGTTAATAATCTTGACATCGAACTATATGATTGCTACCAGCAAAATAAACTGCCGAACGAAGCCGGATTGGGCTGGGCGGAAAAAGGGAAAGTGGTGAAGCTGGAGAATTATACGTTCTTTCCGGGAAAACAATGAATGGATATAATTCAGTTTTTAGGTTTTAGGTTCAGGTTTCAGGAATTAAGGGTGAGCAATTATTCATCCCGGTTTTTGCAATAGAGATTTGTCTTATGTTATATCTTTCAATAGCCACGTGCTTTAGCTCGTGGAATAAATGAAAGAGATTGATATTATTTGGATTTAGCCATATATAACGATAGTGGAGGCCAAAAAGGGGGTTGGCTTGTGGGGAAAAACATTGTCCACGAGCTAAAGCACGTGGCAATTGATGGATGAAATTAATTTATGATTTATTAACAGAGACAGCTATGCACAAATATTTGCAATTATTTATTACTACTACATTATTTACCATAATATTATTATCGGCAGCAAATAATTCATCTGCTCAAACATCCGCAATTCCCAAAGCTAAATACATAGAATTGGCTCGTGCAACTGCCGATTGGGCATGGGATCATAAGGATTCGCTGGTTAATCGATGGCGTAAGTCTTTAGACCCAAAGTATATATTCGGATACCGCCCGCCCCAGATGCTTCTCGATATGGCTGCGGTATATGCCATGCTGTTTGATATTAATGACAATTTCGATAAAAAAAGCAATATTGAATTCGCCACGAGAGCCAAGTCGGTTCTATTGACTTTTGGTGACTATAGAAAACAATATCCAAAGGAAGCCGCCGCCCAAAGGCCGGATTATGAGAACGGAATTCCGCCATTGACCGATTTCTTTACCACCATGATGTATATCCGGGCTTTTGATATATTGAACCGCCACGGCTTGCTTGATAATAACGAAAAAAAGATAGCTACGGATATAATAGTTGAAAGTCTTGAATATACTATGCGGCTGCAGGAATGGGGGGCGATGAACCGCTCGGCGCTGAGGGCCGAAACGCTTGCATGGGCAATAAGGGCGCTGCCGGACAATCCGAATGCGAAAACATGGGGAGTATATGAGCAGGCACTCGGCTCGGACAATTGGGGCAATTGGGAGATCGAGGATGCTACTTTATACCATGCCGTCTGGCTCTATTCGATGATGGGATATGCCGATGCTAAGAATCAGATGAGGGAGCTGTTTCGTACTCCCGAGATGTATTATTACTCTCAATATTTCCTGAATTTAATGTGTCCGGCTCAAATGATTCCTGATTTTGGTGATTCACACTGGACGTCGAATTGGGCAAGGTTTATGGTGTTTTTCGAATGTGCTGCGAATCAATACAGCGACCCCGAATTGAAGTGGGCGGCAGCGGTAATCGGCAATAAATTTATTGATTTTTAAAATATCACTCAAACCTGGCTGGCCTATCTTCTAATAGACAGCTACCGCTATTCGACTGATGATTTAATACCAAAACCACCCATTTCGCTTAGCCGGGAAGTGATGGAGGATGTGCAGGGCAAGAAGATAGTATTCCGCAGCGGCTGGGATTCCTTATCGACTTATATGCTTCTGAATTACCGCGATGAAGGCGACGGCGGCCTGCTGTTCAGAGATTACCTTCGCGATGGGATAGCTGTAGAGGAAGAGAAAATGACTCACGGCCATGCCGACGAAAACAGCATACCCTTGCTGATGTACAAAGGCTCGGTGCTGCTGCACGACGGCGGATACCGCGATATGATGCCAAGCGGTATGTTCGGCGCCTACCGGCAGGATTATTTCCACAACCGGCTTTGCGTGCGGGGCGAGAAAATCTGGATGGGCCAAAAGAAAGGCCAGTACCGCTACAGCCCGTCGGATCATCCGGAAATTCCCGGGCAGTCAGTCCTCGATTTTCTGCATAATGCCGGATCGTACAGGAAAATCCGCACCCAAAAGATAGATTTCCTTACATTTGATGATTTCGACTATAGCCGGACGCGGCTTATCGATGATAAGTTGGGGTATGAATGGGACAGGGTTATTACTTATGTGAAAGACCCCGAGATGTTCGTGGTTTTTGATATTGTGAAAGCAACCGAAGTAGGTTTTCTCACCGCATCCAACCTTTGGCATACACGGAAAATCCTCTCTCGGGGCGAGCATTGGTACGATACGGCCTACGACTCGCTTAACACATTTGCCACTTCAACCGACAATAACCTGCTGATTTATTTCCCCATGACCCACTACCGAATTGAGCAGTCCGAACAGGCCAACAGGTATTACCAACAGGAATACGTAATCTCGCAAACCACCGCCCAATATTTTGAATTGGGGCAATATGTCAGCTTTGTGACGATACTGATTCCCCACCCCGCAGGCGAGGACCCGTCCGGCTGGCCGAAAAAGATAAGTATGGTTCAGTCCAAGCCCGAAGGGAAAGGCATATCCGTAAGGATAAATCATAGCGGCAGAGAAATAAACATTGGCGTCAAGTGCGATATGAGGATGGACATAATCCGTGATTACCGCAGGCCTAAATACACCTATGAATCCGGCAAGCTCGAATTCGGCAAACTTGAGACGAACGGAGATTTCTTCTATACGGAACGGGCCGGCGATATGTTGAGTTTTACGGTTGTCAACCTGTCGAAAGCATTTTACGACGGCAATGTTCTCTTTGAGCAGCCAACCGGCTTTTATGGCCTTGCCTTCGACGGCAGCTCCGATCAGTCCGGCATCGGCAAGGCCCGCTATTGGCGGGATGAGATTAGGCTGAAATGAAATATCTATATATTTGATAAATATAATCTTTTTTCGTTTACTGCAGGTTACTTTATTGACTGTCAATAAATGAGAAGCTATTTTGATTTATACATGTATTATTATCGCCCGTCATTCCGAATGTAATGAGGAATCCAGAGTTAATAAGGTTATATCATCATTAAGATGGATTCTTCGCTCCGCTCTGAATGACTATAATAAATATTTTATCATACAATGAAGATTTCTGATGGCCGGATTAAGAAATATTATCATAGATCAGTGGTGTTTGGATAATAAATGAGAAGCTATCTTGATTTGTACTTGTATTATTATCGCCCGTCATTCCGAATGTAGTGAGGAATCCAGAGTTAATAAGGTTATATCATCATTAAGATGGATTCTTCGCTCCGCTCTGAATGACTATAATTAATATTTTATCATACAATGAAGAAATCTGATGGCCGGATTAAGAAATATCAACAATTATCAGTGGTGTCCGGATAATAAATGAGAAGCTATTTTGATTTATACATGTATTATTATCGCCCGTCATTCCGATAGTAGTGAGGAATCCAGAGTTAATAAGGTTATATCATCATTAAGATGGATTCTTCGCTCCGCTCTGAATGACTATATTTAATTCATATTCAGCTATAATCTATTCATATTCAGCTATAATCTATTCATATTCAGCTATAATCTATTCATATTCAGCTATAATCTATTCATATTCAGCTATAATTAATATTACTATCGTATCGACAAACCTTCATTTATTATCCATAATCATATAATATAAGCCAGAAATGTTCATCGTAAGGCCAGAAATGTTCATCGTAAGGCCAGAAATGTTCATCGTAAGGCCGGAAATGTTCATCGTAAGGCCGGAAATGTTCATCGTAAGGCCAGAAATGTTCATCGTAAGCCTGAAAATGTTAAACCGGAGGCATTATTGACCATTTATTAACGTTAGATGAGGATTTCTTATCATTAGATGAAGATTTATTAACGTTAGATGAGGAAGAATTATCATTAGATGAAGAAGAATTAACGTTAGATGAGGAATATTTGTCGTTAGATATGGATTTATTATCGCCAGATTAAGAAAAATCATGGGTAGGAATCAATGCCGGAATCTTAACTCTAAAGCGCCTATGGAATAAAATCAAGGATTTGTCGTCCGCCGCCGGTTTGGCTTAAGCATTAAAATCATCATACAATTCAGAAACAGCAATGCCGCCAATAGTTGTCTTTTCGCGGGTGTATTTCATCATCACATCATTCATAGCCCCCTCGAGTTCATCGGATTTTATGCCGTAGCGAATCGAAGACCACGCCTCCATGAAAGCCGCCAGATCGTCGGAGGCCTTGACTATTTCACCATCGTAGGGGTCGAACTGATCGTCGTTGTACTTATTATTAATCTTAATGCTCGGCATAGGGGACTTATAGTTTATCTTGCTTGCGAATTCATTGTGCGTAAAATTGCGTATCTCCGGCATCCATTCGGGCTCGAGATGCGGATATATAAGTTCGGCCGAGAGCTTCTCCTCGATTCGGCTAATCTGCTCGGACATGCCCGGCACTTTCCGCTTAAGCGGCGAGATGATGTCGCGTGTGACAGCTTCGGGCAAATCATGCAGGAGTCCGCCAAAAAAGTTGTTATATATGCGTTTGGGAGCCGGAGAATATAATTCAAGAGTAAATAAATATGAGACAACGGCGACGAATAGCGAATGCCCAAGCACGGTCGTAGCCGGCACTCTCGGCAATTGTCCCCACCTGACCTGGTAACGCATCTGCCCGCAGAGGTCAATAAAGTTTTTGATCTTACCACGTACGTTTATCTTCCTGATTCCAAGCAGACTTTCGTATTGTTTTATGGAATTCATCAGCGAATTCTCGATTTCCTCGATTTGGTAGTCATCGACGTTGATATGTTTAATAATCCGGAACTCCCAAAAGCTGGCATAGATATGCGAAGCGTCGAGAATCTTCGTAGCAAGCGGCTGGATTATCGCCGGATTGTGGAGATACTCCCCGAATTGACGTTTTAGCATTTCATTTCCAATTTTTTTGTTTATCTCATCCCAGACCCATTGGTTCAGTTGAGCGAGCAGCTTGCGGTTTTTCTCAATCTCGCGGAACACCGGCCGCTGTATGTCCGATATAATTATTCTCCGCAACAGTTCGAATATGCCGCCCTTTATCAGATCATTCCAATCGACTTCATTTCCTGCCATTTCCTCGTATTTTCCGAGGCAATAGGCGATTATCATCTTGTGGGCGTGCTTGTCCATTTCGATCAGTTCTATCGGGCGGAGCTTGTCGTTCCACCTTTGTATGGAAAAGCCCTTGAACAGCACTTCTAATAATTTCCGGTTAATCATTTTGCTTGACTTTGTATGGTTTGTTAATCGTTTGTATTATTATATAGTAGAGATAATCAAAGATAGCGAATTAATCACAACAAAAAGAATTGGATAATTCGATTGTTTATGTAACTTATTAGGATAATCGGTTGTTATTATTATTATTGCTTTATTACTCTTGAATTCCGAATAAAAATCTCCTGAATATATATTTACTTATTAACTATTCAAAGGTATTATTATGAGAACAGTGATTACCCGATTGTTAAGCATTTCTCTGTTTATGCTTTTATTATTCAATGTATGCAAAGCTGCTGACGAGTATTGCATACCGCCGTTTTTAGATAAATGGGGTGACCCCTATACAGGTATTGTTAATGTCAAGTTTGAGGGTGAAACAACTCTGGACAATTCAACACCATACGATGATAAATACAAATATTTCGACGAATTGCCGCCAGTCGAATTAGAGAAAGGCAAAGAATATAATTTATCAATAACATTACTTAACACTATGCAGCAGTCATGGGCGAAACTACTACAAGTAAGGGTATGGATAGACTGGAACCATGACTTTGACTTTGATGATGAAGGCGAGGAAGTTATCACTGTAGTAGAAGATAGCACTAATTTGTTTTTTGAAGAATTGCTAAAAGTCCCCGAAGGTGCTGCTACCGGTATAACTCGAATGAGGGTATATGAAGATATGGTATTTGGGCATATTGACGCGAATCCTTGTGGGTACATTAACGAACCGAAGGAAAGCATTGGCCACCACGGCAACGTAGAAGATTATGACATAAAGATTACCGGCACCGGCACTCCGCAGCCCGAACTGACTCTAAGCGTCGATACTCTTGACTTCGGCGGTGTTGTCGAAAATCAGTCCGACAGCTTGACTTTCGACATATCGAACACCGGCAGCGCGGCTCTGGAAATAACACAAATAAGTGTTGGGGGAACAGATAAAGATTATTTTTCAATTCAAAACATCAATTTACCACTTACAATAGAACCGGGTAATTCGGAAACAATTACCGCTATATTCTCACCCACCGGGATTGGAAATTTTCTTGCTGGAGTTGGCATAGTGTCAAATGATACCGGCGGGCCTGGCATTGTAAGGCTTGCCGGCGAGGGCATCGCAGAGCCAAAGCCGGAGCTGACTCTGAGCGTGCAGGAACTTGATTTCGGCGAGATATATAATGACCAAACCAAGCAGTTGGAGTTCGGCATTAATAATTCGGGGAATGACACCCTTATGGTTGCGGTATTAATGGTAAAAGGGAAAGATGCTAATGCTTTCTCGCTGTCGGGCTTCGACTTGCCATTAAACATAGAAGCCGGCGATTCTGTGGCTATTATTGTTGAATTCAATCCTGTTGATAAGGGCGATTTCGGCGCACAAATTATTATTGGGTCGAACGCTACCGAAGAGCCAATTACTTTGGTAGTTACAGGAAAGTCTTTGGGGCCGAACAGTGTTCTGGAGGATACTAATATTTTGTCTCTATCACTGACTCCGAATCCGGCCAGCGAAACAATAAATATTAAATACGATATCAAAGAAGGCATATATGAAGAAATTCATTTATATATCGTTGATCTATCGGGCAATAAAGTAAAATCACTAAATCAAACCCGGGAGATAGCAGGCGGGCAAAATATTACGGCTGACATTATGGATTTGCCGGCGGGGAAATATTTCCTGATTATCGAATCCGGCGGGACATATAATAATTATCCACTGATAATTGTTAGATAAGTATTGCCTGTAGAATTATTTTCATTAAAATCCTCTTCCAAAACCGGCGGAGGATTTTTTTAGGTATTCACTATAAGAAAAAAAATTGCCTACAATTTGGTGCTTAGTAATTATTCCATTATTTTGTGGTTGTGAGTATTAGTACATATTAAACACCTAACCGGACAGAAGATGAAATTATTCCAGAACTCCGCTTTCATTCTCATTATTCTATTGCTGCTTCCTTTCGGCAGTGCCATATCGAAAGATGAAAAAGATGCTATTACCGGCACATGGCTCACCGGTAAAAAGGATGCCAAAGTTAAAATATACGAACAAAAGGGGAAATATTACGGGAAGATAATTTGGCTGAAGAATCCGAATTACGAAGACGGCAAAGAAAAAGTCGATAAAGAAAACCCGGATGAAAACAAGAGGAAGAGGAAAATTCTTGGCCTGAATATCCTCAAGGATTTTGTTTATGACGAGGACAATGAATGGGATGACGGTGAGATCTACGATCCGAAATCGGGCAATACTTACAGCTGCAATATTGAACTTGTTGAGGATGGCAAAGTGCTTGAAGTTCGCGGCTATATCGGCATTTCCCTGTTTGGCCGAACCGAAATATGGACAAGGGTTGAATAACCCGAAGATTTCGGATTTCCCAATTATTTCGGGCATTCCCAAATATTTTGGGTATTTTAGTAAAAGGTTTCGTATATATACTAGTGCATCATCTCATAAATGATTGATAACTATTTAATATAATTCAATCAATGTATATGTAGTGGCAGGTTCGCAACCTGCCTGAACTTATGTTCTGCCAGTTGTTACAACTGGCAATATAGAAACTGCCGCCATTCGTCAGTTGTAACAACTGACGGAACGTTAGATATTAATTTATTCTGAGATGATGCACTAGTGTCGTGTCAGGCATACTTTAACGGTTCACTTAGGCTGTCATTCCGGACTTGATCCGGAATCCAACTTAATATAGCCATATAGCCTGTGAATACAGGATTCTGAAACAAGTTCAGAATGACAGAAAAAATAATTCGTCAAAATATGCCTGACACGACACTAGTAATGTATTCGGATTCATTATTACTAATTCTAAGTAAAATCAATTATTTAACATTATTTTTATTAACTATTATTTTGGTATAACAATGGGAAAAAGTGTAAATAGAGTAACTCTGCTCGGCAATTTGGGGCAGGACCCGGAGATGCGATCCACAGCGTCCGGCAAATCGGTTTGTACATTGAATATTGCAACATCCAAGCGGTATAAAAATCAATCCGGCGAATGGCAGGAATCTACAGATTGGCATAAGGTGGTTTTGTGGGAGCGATTGGCCGACATTGCAGGGCAATACCTCCAGAAAGGCAGCAAGGTTTATATCGAGGGACGCCTGCAAACCCGCTCGTATGAAGCAAAGGATGGAGGCACGCGTTACGTTACCGAAGTTGTTGCCACCGAACTTGTTATGCTTAGCTCTCGAGAGCAGTCCGGCGATTCGGGCTACGGCCAGAAGGACTACCAATCCCAGCAAGGCCCATCCGGCAACCTTGCCCAGGATGACGCCATGGATGACGAGGTGCCATTCTAACCCGAACATTTCGGGCTTATTATATCTTACATCTGTAACCATGTCAAGATATTTAGAGTTTGTGCGGGTATAATTTCCGGTCGAAAGGCGGCGGCCTGCTTTGATTATCGTAAATTTTGCGGGCTAATTCAGCGGTATGAAACACCTTTTATTATTCGACATAGACGGCACTTTGGTTAAATTCAAAACAAGGAGGTCAAGATCGATATTCATGGGAATGTTTCTTGATCTTTTTGGCGTTGAGACTAATCATAGCGACCTCCCGGATTTCTCTGGCATGACCGACCTAAGCATTCTCTATAGCATTGCGGATTCCACCGGTTTTGACAGGGCGAAGATAAACAGAAATATTGATAGGATATGGAAATATTTGATTGATGAATTCCGGCCAATTTCTACAAAGGAAAACCTCGAACTTCTTGTCAATGCCGATGTTTTGCTGGCTACATTGAATAAGTCGAACAATATTACACTTGGCCTTCTCACGGGGAATTTCAAAGGGAATGCATATCTGAAATTGAGCGTTTACGACTTGGTGAAATACTTCGCATTCGGCGCCTTTGGCGATGATTACTTCGACAGGAATTCATTGCCACCGGTTGCTTTTGGCAGGGCGAATAAGCTGGCCGGCGAAAATATGTATTCATTCCTTAATTCAATTATAATCGGAGATTCGCCCCGCGATATTGAATGCGCCCAAGCCAATAATATGAAAGTATTAGCAGTTGCCACCGGCCTTTTCTCGCGGCAGGATTTAATGGTTAATTCACCCGACATCATACTCAATGATTTCTCCGATATTGATAAAGCCATAGACGCATTGGAGAGCTTGGGCGTTGGGTTGTAGGTTGAGATTATTGGTATATTGGGCTTAATCTTATGTAACAAGTAAATGGCGTGATGCCGCAACTGTCTATATATCAATGACTTCTTATGTAACAAGTAAAAAACAGAGAGGTTTTTATGTGGATGGTGAGTAATTCATTTTGAATAGAATTATATAGAA
>JAJRTW010000241.1 GCA_024278075.1 Bacteroidota bacterium
ATTCCGGTCAAATATGCCTCAGGAAAACTCATTGAAAATCAGCTTGTATTTACATGTTATTTTCCTGTGGAAACAGTGCTGGTTTTCACACGTTTTCAAAAGCTGTGTTTGTCTCATTACCGCTGAGCCTATACACTTCTTATTCATAAATCACACTTCGATAACATCTTTTTATACGGCTTGTTGATATATTGAGAACACTAAAATAATAAATATACAGAATTATTATATATTCTCAAGAAAATATAGCACATTTATAACTGTTAATATTTATTATCAGGTGAGAGTGCTTATATTAATCCCCACCCATACAAAACAAGACAACCCGCAGTTCGTTTAATCAAGACTGACGGATGGATTTAATTAGGTTTCTGGCCGAACGCAGGAAATTAAGGTAATTATGAAAGTATCTTTCTATAATATTGGTTGCAAGGTCAACCTTGCGGATATATCTAAGATTATTAAGCAATTCGAGGCACTGGGCCACGAGCTTGTCGAATATGGACAGCCGGCGGATGTGGTGCTGATCAACACCTGCACGGTGACGAGCAGGGCGGCCAGGGATGCACGTAAGATTGCCCGCCGCTCGCTGAAGAATTTACCCGATGCTTTTATTGCTATGCTGGGCTGCTATGCGCAGGTCAGCCCCGGGGAAATCGCCGAGATAGAAGGCGTGGACGCTATCCTCGGCACAAACGAGAAATTCGAAATCGTAGAATTAATTACAAATTTTGAGAAACGAAAATCCGCCGAAATTTTCGTGGCCGATACCAACGACATCCCCTTCCATACATCGACTACCATCGACAACGAAAGCCGTACACGTGTGGCAGTGAAGCTGCAGGACGGCTGCGATTATAAATGCACTTTCTGCACTATCCCCCTTGCAAGGGGCGGCAGCCGAAGTATGCCGTTCAGTGAAATTCCGGGAGAGATTGACAGAATTAGAAAAGCCGGATATTATGAAATCGTCCTTTCGGGCATAAATCTTGGCGAATATAAGGCTCCGTCCGGTGAGGGCTTTATCGATGCTCTGCGGTTGATTAACACTGCTGCGAGGGGTATGCGTGTCCGAATTTCATCAATAGAGCCGAACCTGCTGACTCCCGGAATAATTGACATTATGCAAGATTCGGAAGTTTATTGCCCGCATTTCCATATCCCGCTGCAAAGCGGTTCGCCGGAGATTCTGCGAAAGATGAAACGGCGGTATAAGGCCGATGATTTTCGCAGCCTGATATTGAATATTAAGAAGAAGATGCCACATTGCGGGATTGGAGCTGATGTGATAACGGGTTTCCCGGGCGAGACGGATGAGCATTTCCGGCAGACATATAATTTGCTGGAATTGCTGCCGGTTTCTTACATTCACGCCTTCACTTACTCCGAGCGGGAGAACACTCCGGCATATAACTACAGCGATCCCGTTCCGGGCCACGTCCGCAAGCACAGAACCAACAGACTTCGTCTGCTTTCAGACAAAAAGGCCCTGGAATTTTATCAATCGCAAATCGGCTCGTCACAGAGAATAATCCCCGAAACCTACAACCCTGGAACAGGCCAATGGCGCGGCTGGACGGACAATTACGTGAAGGTTCTGTTCGAAGCCGGCCCGGGCCTCGATTGCAGTTTCCATCAGGTTGAGCTATTGGAACTTGCCGGGGATGTGGTTATTAGCACGATGGCAGAATAAGCCAATCTACTATATTATTGTTGCCCGGTTTAAGAGGTGCTACCTTAGAAACATACACACCTACTTCCTGACAATTACCGGTATGCAATCCGTTATGCCGTTGTGCCTTACTAAAATAAAATACGAACCACTTGGCGCAGAGGAACAATCCCAAATTATATCAGCAGTATTCCTTGTGAGGTTTTCAAATTTAATCTTGTCTTTGCGATCAAAGAGTTCTCCATAAATACTATAAACACCTTGGACTGCCTCAACCAAATCAAAACTCATATCCCAAGATACTTTTACCCTTACTTCGGAATGAGCGGGCAAAGGCCAAGGTGCTGAGGCATAGAAATGACTTGTATAATATCCTATTTCAGGCTTTACCCCTTCATCAACGCTAGTCAGGCCCTCAGGCATAATCCGGTAATTATTCCAAGGTCGCTTGTCGTCGCTTAATCTGGCCAAAGCAACATTGCCTTTGAATAAAACCGATTCGAATGATGGTGTCCCGTAGTCCCATTTCGCTGGCTGCCATTGGGTTAAATCCATTCTATCTGTGTTTTCAAGAAAAAGTTTCTCGCCCAAGATGTAGAATTTCCCGCCGAGAAGCATAACAAGGACACTGTCCTTATCATCGGCAATAAATAAAGTATCAATGGCATTTCTTTGCCTGTCGTACAAATATAGTCTGGCGGGATTTTTAGTTGCAAAGAAAAGTGAATCTGTGTTATGCTCATATAATTGTGCAATATCAAGCAGGTGGTCTAATTTTAATATTACAGTATAAGTCTTTCCGCTGTCGCTTGTTTCGTGGACTTCGAACCAACCTTTAGGAGTGTTGTGAATGTCCTTTGCAGTAGCAAACCTGTAATAATGCTCAAAGTTATCGCCAAGGATATAGTGTACAACAAATAATGAATCATAAGGTAAATAATTAATGTTTGCAAAACCTGTATCAATAAAGCATGTAATATTATATAATATCCCCGAAGTCGAACTCGTTGCAAACAGATATTTACCGTCCAATTTGCATACGTTACTTCCCAAGCTTTTAAAATCGTTCTTAGAAAATAAATATCTATAAGTTTTCCCACCGTCTTCGGTATATGCTATATAGCTTTTGAATACTTCTGATTTTCTGCCTGACAAAAATCCCTTTCCGGTGTTATCCAAATAAAATATTGAATTGCTTTTATACATACTCATATCAAAAAGAATGCTATCACTAACATCCGGTATAATCGTGGGTAGGAATGTATTTCCATAGTCTTCAGTTCGGTTCACCTCATTAACCTTTGGATTATCATTGAAAAATATATATGTGGAATCATTAAGTATTGCCTTTGGCCTACCTGTCAGATATGACACTAATTCCCATGTCTTGCCATTATCCTGTGTCTGTAATAAGGACTTAACTAAACCTGCCTTTACTATAATAGATTTATCTAAGATGCATGGGTTTGCATTATACAATACACCTTGGATACCATCATATCTTTGATTTGGACTACTAAAATATCTCATTGTATGGTAATCATTATCGAAAATATTGTTGAAAACCTTAAACGTATCAACAGGTTCAGCTTCATATTTCTTGATGCCTAAATCTGAATAACTCCATCTATTTTCTTGATTCTTAACATAATTCGCAAATAATTCATTGTTCAAAACATAAAAAGTTGATGGCCATATTCCACCTCTTCTTTTATAGTAATCTGGGTCATGGGCATTCATAAATGTAGTATCCTGATAAAAGTAGCTCCATTTTGTGAAGTTATCATCGGCATTATAGAGGTTGCCAGTTATATAAAAAACGGGTTTATTATTATATATTAACACTTTTCTAAGTTTGTAACTATCGGGATTACTATGGTTCAATATCCCCTTTAAAACGATCAAATTCATTTCCTGCAGATCTTCTGATAAAGTAACGAAACCTTTATATCTGCTTTGAATACTAACTAATAATTGGTCATCCAAAAAATACATAAAATCCTCTGAATAATAATCTGGTGCATCCTCCGGAGGTTCATAATAGTGTGGAGATATTTCTGCATAAATTGTTGAATCTGAAAATGAATTTATTAACTCAAAATTCTTGTTGAATTGATAAATACCGTTCAGGCTGCGGACATAAATGCTCTTATCGCTTGCAACGATGTTAATGAGTCTGTCCGAGCTGTCAAGCGGAAACGGTTGCTTCTTCCAGCTTATACCATTATCGAGGGATTGAAGAATATAGCCTGAATCAGTACTGTCCGGTTAAAAAGCAGTGAATAATTGGTAATCACAGTTATAGTCTGTATTTTGCCTTAGATAACGCTGGTTTAGATACAATTTCGTATCATAGCAATTATAATAATATTACTTGTCATTCCGGACCCCGTCCGGAATCCATCTTAATATAGCCACATAGCACGTGAATACTGGATTCTGAAACGAGTTCCGCAATGACAAATCATAATTATTAGGTATAAATTAGGAACGTCTCTCATTTTTAACCGGACACTACTGTTCTGACAGTTGTAACAACTGACGGAACGTTAGATATTAATTTATTCTGAGATACTGTACTAATGTCGTATTCCGTAGAAAAGGTAAATATTGTCAACTGTCAATAGCCACGTGGCTATTGAATAACTCGTAATAGTATGGCTAAATATATTAACTTTTCATAGGGACGCTACACTACTATACATTTGCAATTTGCAACATAGTTTGAACTTCAGCCGAAATCGATTCCTTGCATAATTACCTGACCCCGGCTTGAACTTTGCTGCATCTTCGCAGTCGCGGGAATGGCAATATGCCCGTTGTTCGGAAATCACTAATTTATGAACTGAAGAATTATTTTTATATATTGAATAATCAAAATATCATTCAAAACATTTATTGTTATACTTCATGGCCGAAAATGCACATAATATTAACCCGAACGTTTCGGGCTTTTTTCGCTTATTAGATTAGTATCTATTTGGAAATATAAGAGTTAGGCAGATAGAGATGTGAATATTATAAGCTCAAAACCAGAGAATTCAATATCATCAACTACTCTTTGCCTGTCGGGCATCTTGACAATTTTATGAATTATCCGGGTTAACAGTATTAATAACAGTAGCAAAAATAACAGAAGAAATATTACTAATAAAGCATTCCATGTGGAAACCACTGGTTCCGAACTTATTATATGCTTATCGGAACCGTTGACTTTGCCGAATGCCACATCTTACGACAGAAGTTTCGGTCTTCATTTTGGCCTTGAATATGATCTTACCAATATCAAGGGAATAGTTCTTGAATGCAGCCGGCTTTCGTCTTATGATTCATATTTTGTTGTATTTGCAAATACGGTGGAGCAGTATGGCAAGGCCAACGGCCTGGAATTTAGAATATCTGGAATGACGGTGGCATTGGAGCGGTTCTACAAGATATTAACGCCGAAAAGCCGTACGCCGGAGAAACTATCGTATCGTCCGTCAAGGTTTCGTGCCTATTTCACCCGAGTCGGCACTCTAACCGTTAGGGCTTTCAGGGATGCCTTCAGTTTTATTGAATTCATTGGCGATTTGTTCATCAAACTTTTTGGCCTGGTGGCTAACCCGGGGCAAATCCGGTGGAAGGATTTCCCGTATCAGTTCATGCGCGCCGGAGTGAATGCTCTGCCAATTGTTGTGCTGATAGTATTTTTAATCGGAGTAATAACGGGGTATCAGGGGGCATTGCAATTGCGGCAGTTCGGAGCCGATATTTATGTGGCGGATTTGATAGGAATATCAATAACTCGCGAACTAGCACCATTGATGACAGCTATCCTTGTGGCGGGGCGTTCCGGGTCTGCATTCGCAGCGGAAATCGGCACAATGAAAGTATCGGAGGAAATCGATGCACTCGGCGCAATGGGATTTGACTCCATGAGATTCCTTGTGATTCCGAGAGTGCTTGCAGTTACCTTATCAATTCCGGTGCTTACGCTATTTGCGGATGTGGCCGGCATAGGCGGAGGATTGATAATGGCCTTGTCGACCCTGGACATAACATTAACCGGATACCTGAATCAATTGACAGCCGCTTTGACTTTATTCGATATATTCAGCGGCCTTGCCAAGAGCATGATATTTGGCTTTCTGATAGCAACCGTAGGATGCTTCCGAGGGTTCCAGGTTCGGGGCGGAGCCGTCGAGGTGGGGAAATACACAACGGCATCTGTTGTCAGCGGTGTGCTGTTAATAATCATCGCCGATGCTGTATTTACATTTGTATTTAATGTGGTTGGGTTGTAGATGGAAAGAAAGAAGACAACCAGGGAAAGGAAAGTAATAATTGAAGTTAAGGATTTAACTGTTCGTTATGGCAGCAGTACTATAATCAAAGATGTTAATTTCGAGATTTACGATGGCGAGATATTCGTTATCGTAGGTGGCAGCGGCTGCGGGAAAAGCACTTTGCTCAGGCAATTAATCGGGCTGGAAAAACCAACAAGCGGTTCGATAAGAATAAACGGAGAAGATTTTATTTCTTCCACTGAGAATAGAAAAAATGATATTAAAAGGACATTCGGCGTATTGTTCCAGTCTGGCGGGATGTTTGCGTCGATGACTCTGGCCGAAAATATTTCCTTGCTGCTGGAAAATTATACGGACTTAAACATCGAACAAATATCAAATGTGGTCAGCCTGAAACTATCGGCCGTCGGCCTTGGCGGATGCCAGAACTATCTGCCCGAGGAAATCAGCGGCGGCATGAAGAAACGTGCTGCACTGGCACGAGCTATGACTCTCGACCCCGAGTTCCTTTTCTTTGACGAACCGTCTTCGGGCCTGGACCCCGTTACGGCTGCTTCGCTTGACGAATTAATCAAGGAGCTTAATGCCGCCCTGGGCACGACAATGATAGTAGTTACTCACGATCTGTCGAGCATATTGAATATAGCAACCAGGATTATCATGTTAGACAAAAATAAAAAAGGGATTATTGCCAAGGGAACTCCCGACGAGATGATTAATATTACTGAAATTAAATCGGTTTATAATTTTTTCAACAGGCTGCCGGGTAGCTGAGGAAGACATAAGACATAAGACATAAGACATAAGACTATCGACTTGCGGCCAGCGACTTGAGATTGGAAAAGAAAAAGCATAACATCATCCACGAACTAAAGCACGTGGCTATTGAATTGCGACTAACGACCAGCAACTATTGACTAAACAAAAGAGGATACTATGAGCAATATTCAATCCCGGCGAATAAACCATCCGTTTTTGATAGGATTATTTGTTATTATCGGTACGCTTTTGATGCTTGCCGTAATCTTCTGGCTTGGTGCCAGCCAATTCCTTAAGGAGCAAACTTTCTACGCCACGTATTTCGAAGGGTCGGTCGAGGGTCTGGAAAAAGGCTCGGCCGTTAAATACCGTGGAATGCCATGCGGAAGTGTAACAGACATAAACGTGGCGCCGGATGGCAGGGCAATTGAAGTTATTATGCGGATAGACCCGACGATTAATATTAACGACAGCCTGCGCGCCAAATCCGAACTGGCAGGCATTGCCGGTGGTAAATTCATTCAGCTTTACTACCCGATTGATGCTAAAATAGCTAAGATGTACCCCAAGATTAATTTCGAAACGCCTTATCCGGTGATTAAATCAGCGCCATCCGGATTTGAAGAAATTGAAATTGCAATGCGCGAAGTAATGCAAAAGTTCACACTGTTTCCTTTGAGCAGTATTTCCGACAAGGCAATTCATTTCCTTGATGCTTCGGGGCGGTTTTTTAATAATCCGGATTTCTACACTACGTTAGAAGAACTCGACGAGGCAAGCCAGAGGCTGAACAACATACTTGGCCAGGCCGATACGTCCAGGGTGTTTGGCAACCTTGCTCTATCGACCGACAGGCTGCTCATAACATCGTCGGAATTAATGAAATTCACTGCCAATCTTAACCGGCAATTCGAGCAGATGAACCTAACCGATAATGTTAAATCGGCATTCGGCAAATACGATACTACGATGTATAACATGAACCGGGTTGTTGTCAATGTCGGGTATCGCATGGAGAGCCTTATTTTCAGCCTGAACGAAACATTGGAGCAGATCAGATCGACCAACAAGCAGCTTAGGAAATCCTTACGGGCTATCAGCGACAACCCGTCGCAGGTATTTTTCAGCGAGCCGCCCCCGCCGGATGAATGACGGCAATGGCCATGATTATGGCCATGATTATGGCAATAAAATTATTTCATCGGAGGAAGCGAAACTACATTTCTATGACTTATAATTTTATTGCAACCTGTCAGTAGTGTCCGGTTAAAAAAGAGAGACGTTCCTAATTTATACCTAATAATTAGGGCTTCCTCAAAAAGTAGTCAGGAAAAAGATATTCATGCTTCTGCTTTAAGGAGAATAACAACCCCCTTAATCCCCCTTTTTTAAGGGGGAATTTAATTGGCTATTCCCCCTTAAAAAAGGGGGAAGTGAGCAAAGCGAG
>JAJRTW010000242.1 GCA_024278075.1 Bacteroidota bacterium
ACTATTAATTGCATTTCCTACTTAATATACACGTACTTTACCTCGTGGATAGCTATTCACCTTTTTTCCCATCATTCCCTTCAGTCCCCCTCCTAACAGGAGGGGTTAGGGGAGGTATCCTTATTCAATTGGCGTAACAATTTCGATAATAACCGTACGGCAATAGAATCTGCCCTCCGGCGTATCGTTGTCATACAGCAATTGTGATTCGCCCACGCCTTTAGCATTGGCAAGGTTCATCCCAAGTGCCTTGGCTGTGGCATTTGCCCGCCTTTGCGACAGCTTCAGGTTATGCTGCTCCTCGCCGGTGCGGTCTGAATATCCGGTGATTGCAACCGTTGAGTTCTTCCTTATCCTGTTCCGGGCAATCTTAACAATGCTTTCGTTCTCTTTGCCAAGAGTGGCTTTGTCAAAATCAAACAAGATCAAACTAAATTTATCAATCTCCTTATCCTCAATCATCTCGAATATTTTAGTTTCGATTGTTATCTGCTCCACTGGCATATACTGCGGCGGCGATTGCCACACCTTATTATCATTATCGACCACTTCCAGCATATAGGCCAGAGGTTCGTTGAACCGCGGGACAAATTCCTGCTCATCCTCTTTCTCCACTTCCCAGTCGATTTTCTCCGGTGGCGGCCCGTCTCCGGCGAACACTCTGAGCGTCCCCTGGCTCTGTGAAGTAATAATTTTCCAGCTTTTTATTCCAATTTCAGCATTGACCTGTGGCCTGAACCTTATATGCGGCGGATTGGGTATCCTTAAAGTATCCTGAATAATCATCGGCTCGAATATCTGCTGCACATTAGACGACATCTCGACACGCCTGTTTTCAGACCGCCCTTCGGGAAGAGTGTTATTCGACGGCACAGCAGGCAAATTCCTCGCTTTGGTTTTTAGTCTGCTTTCCGGGATGCCCCATTTCGTCATTAAATACTCTTTGACAACATTGGCCCTGTCGGCCGATAGTTTTTTATTATTCTTTTCGCCCCCAAAGTCCGAGTTGCATCCGGTTAAATCGAGATTGGACTGCGGATAGACCGACATCCTTTTCCCGACAATATCCAGCACGCGATAATAAACATTCATCGTTTTTAAATCATAAAGCCTCTTGACACTGAAAGTCTTCTTTTCCTCTTCCGATATCCGAATATATCTTGAGGGCAGTGTTGATGAATTCTCTTCAAAGAAAACAAAGCTCAATATCGGGTGAGTCCTGGTGGACAGGAACTCTTCCACTTTCATAGTAGATACTCCGGATTCGCTTCCGTCTTTCTCAACGGAGAATGCAGCGATAGTTGCATCCAGCACCGGAGCGGAAGGCGGTGGTGGCGGCGGTGGCAAAGGCGGTGGTGGCGGCGGCGGCGGTGGAGGTTTCGGTGGAATTATCCCCCTCGGGGCATAGCGAATCCCAATGCCGGCTCCGAAATAATTTGCCTGCCAACCCATATCGGGTGCAAATGAAGTAAGCCCGAATGAGAAGAAAGCTTCCGGCACTAAAAAGAAAGTATAAGATGAATTCAACGGCAGGTCGTAAGTGATTCCAGCCATCAGAGCAGCCTCTATAGTTGAGGCATCAGGAATTTCCTTGTCGTTATATACATTTCTTGTAGTTGACTTCGTATCCATAAACACGCCGTAATCCGGGGAAACAATTTCCTCGACCTGACTGAATTTCGAGGCCAGCATATAGCCTGCGCGAAAGCCGCCATGAAGCCTTAGCTGGTCAGATAATTTAAAGCCCACAAGAGCCTGAAGCCCGGCCGAGTTTAATACGGCATCGATTCTATGCTCGAATTGGCCATCCACACTTCCATTGTTGCCACCAAGTAGTTCGTCCTCTGTCCGGCTGATTTCTGCGCTTAAACCCGTATAAACTGCCCTAAACGTCAGATCCATTTTATCGGTTATCGGAAAAGCAACGAAGCCGCCGAAATTCAGGCCAAAACCGCTGCCGGTCTCATATCCCGGGCAGCAGCTTTCATATCCCTTAAAGCCCTTGAAATCCGCTGTATGAAGGTTGAAATTGCCCCCGCCGAATAGTCCGTAGGTTGTTCTGGGGGCATAAGGCCCTTCAGCATATTTCTGTGAAATAGCACTATATTGAATAATCAAGAAAGAAAGGATTATCGTAAATAAAAAACGGGGCATTTACTATCTCCTACATATTTAACTAAAGTCAGTTGCCGATAATTTATTATGCAAAAGCACATGGCTCATAAAATCAGACTACATCTGATATTTAATCTATAAGATAACACAATAATTATTAAAAAAATAGATTTATTCAATTAAACGTTTAAATATATACATCCAATTAATAAATATCCATACAATATGTAACCCGAATCAGTAGTGTCCGGTTAAAAATAAGAATCCTTCCAAATACTTGCTGATATTCAATGCAGTGTCATCCTGAGCAGAGTCGAAGGATACAGTGTTCATAGGGTTTCTGCCAGTATTAAGATGGATTCTCCACTACGCCACAGGTGGCTCCGTTACGCTCTGAATGCTTTTTATAATTTATCAAGTTTTGTGAAAAGTATCAAATACAACATACGATGACTTCATTTAACCCCATTGGTTCTTGGGAATCATTGACCCCGACATAAATGTCAGGGCTATTGAACAAAAAAATGCGCAACGTGAGTTATTTAATATTGGTTAACCACACAGCCGTTTTCAATCAGAAAATATTTACTGGGGATACTGCTGTCAATGCAATCTTTCAATTTTTCAGGATCGGTTACGGTCACAAATGCCTGGGCGAATTTAGAATTCAGCAATTCCAGTACCTTTGCACTTCTCTGCGAGTCGAGTTCCGAAAATACATCATCCAATAATATTATAGGACACTCTTGCTTCTTTTCAAACAAATAATTGAACTCAGCCGACTTCAAACTAATTAGCAATGATTTATGCTGGCCCTGCGAGGCATACTCCTTTGCAATGCCGCCGTTAATATCAATCCTTAGTTCATCCTTCTGCGGGCCGAACAATGTAGTCCCCCGCCGGAGTTCGGATTTCTCTACCTCGCCTTGCGCCGTTTTATACTGGCCTATTAGCGATTGCACATCGGCAACCTCAGAGCCGGGGCCAAGGCTTATATGGTCAGGCAAATACGTCAGGCTGACTTCCTCCCTGCCACCGCTGACATCCTTGTAATACTTTTCGAAAAGCGGCTGAAATTCTTTGATGAATCTATGCCTGCGGCTGACAATCTCTGCTCCGGTTTTAATAAGAATTTCCGTCCAGGGATCGATTAGCGACATGTCAAAATTCACGTCTTTCCGGGCTATTTGCAGTATACGGTTCCGCTGTTTCAGGCACTTCTTAAGGCTTATGGCTTCTTCGATATAGCGGCGGCTGACCTGGGAAAGAATTTTGTCGATGAAATTCCGCCGGTCGCCCGGGCTGCCGAATGTTATGGATTTATAATCGGGCGAAAGAACCGAAACCGGCATTTCGCCGATAATCTCCTTCGGCAGCAGGCTGTCGCCCAAAGACGATTTAATCAGCTTCCTTTTGCCTTTGGTAAATCCAACTGATATTTTATATGGAATGCCTAAGTCGCTTATGGCTTCCGAAGCTATATAATACCCGTCGGTTCCGGATTTAATTATTGCAGATTCCGGCATAGCAAGGAAACTTTTTGACAAAGCGCAAATGGTTATGGCCTCCAAAACGGTAGTCTTCCCCGCTCCGTTTAGCCCGGAAATAATGTTAATTCCATCGGCAAATTCCATCTCGGTATGAGAATGATTCCGGAGATTATTTATTGTTATTTTTCTGATTTTCATATAGGCTGTAGTCAGTATGCCAAATAAACGAAATGGGCTGAACCCGTTTAAGAAAATCTTCTGGCTCCAACCCATTATAATTCGAAACTGTATCCAATCGCTATATAAGGAATATTTACAATAGTAATATTTTCATTAGTAATATTTTCATTAGTATTTTTATACTAATCTGACCGGCATAATCAGCATCAGCAGTTCAGAACCCTCAAGATCAGGCTTTACCAGCACCGGTTTCGTAGGCTCCGAGAATGTCAAATATATTTTATTCTCATCCAATAGTTCCGAATCAATATTCTGCAGCGCATCCTCGAGGTAATGATAGTTAAACCCGATTTCGAGCTGCTCGCCATCATAATCGCACGGCACGGTCTCTTTGGCCTGAGTGCCTCCTTCCTCGTCCTCGCCTTTCATCACTATCTGATTGCCGGAGATGCTGACCCGGATTTGCTTTGATATGGTGCTGGTGAATATTGCAACCCTCTTCAGCGCCGAGCTTAGCTGTGTTTTGTCCACAATCACAACAAGGTTGTTATTGTCGGGTATCACGGTTTCATAGGGTGGGAATTTCTCGTCAATCACTTTCGTAATAAAAATTGTATTGCCCATATCGAACCTGACATGTGTGATTTTCTCCTGAGTCTCGATCATGGACATCACCGCATCGCTGTCGATCTTCTTCAGCAATTCGACCGACCTGGACGGCAGAATAATATCTAACTCTTCGGGATATTGAGCCTTTTCGTCCTTCACCACCGCTTTCGACAGCCGGTAGCTATCCGTTGCAACAGCATTGACATACGCCCCCCTGAACTGGAACAAAACGCCTGTCATGGCAGGGCGAAATTCATCGCGGGACACGGCGAAAGCTGTTTTATTGGCCAATCGCATCAAATCGGATTTATGAAAAAATGCGGAATTGCCGTCACTCGATTGCGCATCGCCGGCGCCGGTAATATTCGGCTTTTCAGAGTCGAATAGTTCGGGAAGGTCTAAGTATTCATCCGGGTTTAGGCCCTTCATGCTGTAGACGCCGTTGGCAGTTGTCAGCGTGATTTCAAATGTATCTTCGCTTGTTGAAAATTCAATACCGCCGGAATGCCCCAATGCCTTGGCAATTTCGTTCAACCTGCGGCCCGGAACCAGCACCGAACCATCCGTTCCGGATTCAACATTAATCGTGGACATAATCGTAATATCCTGGTCGGTAGCAATTACATTCAGCACATCTCCGGCCAAATTGAAATTTAAATGCTCCAGGATTGGCAGTGTGGATTTTGGCGGCATAGCAGGCAGCGTCTTTTGCAATGCCTTCTGGAATTCGGAAAGTGAAACTGAGAATTTCATCAATTTTTCCCATCTATAATGATTAAACCAAACAATTTCTTTATTTTTATATGATAATTCGTAGCGAACTATTATACTAAACTTCTCCGGCGCAAGGTCCGGAGCATCAATATAAACATAAATCTGTTATATGAACTTGAACTATTGTTATCTTTGAAACATCTTTGAAACTAAATTATTATTATCTATTAAATCGAATTATTATTATATAGCAAATCGAATTATTATTATATAGCAAACCTCTGATAATAGGGGGATTGTCATTTTCAAAAAACTTACAAATAAAAAAAGCGAGAAGATTGTCATTCTGAACTTGTTTCAGAATCCAGTGCCCATGCCGGTTTTTGGATTCTTCGCTCCACTACGCCACAGGTGGCTACGTTAGGCTCTGAATAACACTTTTCACACAATCTATTTCATTGAAATGACAGCAAAAATCGAATTTTTCAGAAGCCTCATCTATTAAATCGAAATGAACCCACGAGTGGGATTAAATTGTTGCAGCAAACTGCAAAGAATAAAACCCGCTGTGTGGGGTTTTGAACTTTACAAGTTAGATTCTAAAGTTTTCTTAACAAAATATAGTTACTAACTATTTTTCCACATTTTCCTGTAATATAGATGTTAACACGATACGGAACGGACAATATTATTGTAATGCTGGTGATTAGCCTTGTGCTTTTGCTGGCCGGTTATTTCGTTACGAATAAATGGGTTTCAATCCCTTTTTATTCGGCCGGAATATTATTAGCCGTGTTCACTCTATGGTTTTTCCGCGATCCCGACAGGAATATCCCTGACATCGCAAAGGCAGACCATAGCATAATTCTTGCCCCGGCCGACGGGAAGATTGTTAATGTTCTCGAAGAGGAAGAAAAATATTTCCTTAAGGGGCCATCGAAGAGGGTCAGCATATTTCTTTCGCCTGTGGACGTCCATGTGAACCGCTCGCCCGTGACGGGGACTGTGGAGTATTATGAATATTTCCCGGGTGATTATTTGGTTGCATATCATCCGAAGTCATCGGAATTAAATGAGCATACCAGAATCGGAGTGGAAACCAATTGCGGCAAAGTTTTCTTCAAGCAAATCGTTGGCATTCTTGCCAGAAGGCTTGTGTGCGAATTGAAAGTCGGGGATTCGGTGGAGGCTGGCCGGCGTTTTGGCATGATGAAATTCGGTTCGAGGATGGATATTGCCATATCGCCCGATTCCGAAATTTATGTAAAAGAAGGCGACCGCGTTGTGGCCGGCGAAACGATTATCGCCAAATTGAAATGTGATATTGAATAATTGATTGTTTCCGATATATTCACTAACGAATTATTTATTCCCAAATCATTACTGTCCGGTTAAAAATGAGAAGTGTTCTTAATAATGACCTGGTAAATTAGACTTGTCATTCCTGCCCTTCGGCAGTTTATCCTGAGTCCTTCGACTTCGCTCAGGATAAACTGTCGAAGGGCTCAG
>JAJRTW010000243.1 GCA_024278075.1 Bacteroidota bacterium
GGCATATTTAACGGCTCTTGCGGCATATTTAACGGCTCTTGCGGCATATTTAACGGCTCTTGCGGCATATTTAACGGCTCTTGCGGCATATTTAACGGCTCTTGCGGCATATTCAACGGCTCTTGCGGCATATTCAACGGCTCTTGCGGCATATTCAACGGCTCTTGCGGCATATTTAACGGCTTATGCGAAACAAATAAGAGTCATTGCGGATAAATCAACGGTATTTGCAGGTTGTGGTGTGAATTCTTTATTGCTCAATACGATAAATCAATCCTTTGGCGTTATTATAATTTCCTCTTTTATCTCGAAATCCTTAGCACCAATTTGGATTTTAGCAGCCTGCATGAAGGCATCATGTTCAAAAACGAGCGTCCAATCCTCTTCGGCGGCTTGTGTGAATATTCTTTTCTTCTCCTCGATTACTTCTAACGGAAAATTGTCGTATCCCATGCCGAAAGCAGGCCGAATATGTGCAGATGTTGCAGCAAGGTCTGCGCAATAAAGTAATGCTTGCCCGCCGGCGGTGATCTTAACAAGCTGCATAGCGCGCGTATGCCCGTCACATCGGATAACCGAGATGCCGGGATATATTTCGCCATTGCCGTCGAGCGTTTCGATTAATCCCCGATCAATTAATGGCTGGAAATTAGCCTTAATAAATGAAGCCCTGTCCTTTTCGGTGGGGGAGAGCGCCCATTCGAGATGTTCCTTTTGGACGTAGTGCTTTGCATTGGGGAAGACCGGTACGATTTTATTGTTTTCATTATCATTGTTTTCGTTATCGATGTCTTTATTGCCACTATCTTTTAATATAGTCGCACCGCCTGCGTGGTCGAAATGCAGGTGGGTGAAAATCACATCGGTAACATCAGCCGGCGCGACGCCAAATGGCTTCAGTGCATTATCTATTGATGATTTCGCAATATCGATTGCATAGATATTTTTTATTTTATTGTTCATTTTATTGCCATTGCCGGTGTCGACGAGCAGGACTGTGTCGTCCCACCGTATTAGCAACAGCCTCGCCGCGAGAGGAATTCTGTTCAATTCATCTCCCGGGTCATACGCCTTCGCCCATATTGCCTTCGGGACAACACCGAACATCGATCCGCCATCGAGTCGAAACAATCCCGTATCAACTATATCGATGTTATATTTACCTAATTTCATTTTATATCTCCTGTAATGCAATAATGGTCAAACGTAGATATAACCCGCATATTGCGGGACTTTTACTCAATAGATTCGTATCTCTAAGGGAATATATGAGTTTGGCCGATTCCCCGGTGATTATGTTTGGCTTATTATTGAGTTATCTTAAATCACTATTATTCATTGCCTGTCAGTTGTTTTGAATATTTTATGAATAATGCGGGATAATTTATTTATTATTTTCAATTAAATTAATAAGTAGAGCGGAATGAAACAGAGTCATATTTTCAATTCATCGTAATAAAGACCTGCAGCCGATAAATACAATAGAACTTGGCAATATTTTAAATATATATTAACTTGTATTTCACTATATGTTGTAAATCAGATTTTCACAATTAATACTCAGGAAATAACATGGCACTAAGATTAGCGATTAATGGATTCGGGAGAATCGGCAGGCTCGTTGTCAGGGCAATTTATGACAGAAACGAGGATGTTGAATTAGTAGGAATAAATGACATAACGGATGCGAGAACCCTTGCACATTTGTTTAAGTACGACTCGGCACAGGGGAAATTTGACGGCGAAGTAACCTCGGACGGCGATGCGATTGTTATTAATGGCAAGCGAATTCCGATTTACGCCGAGCGTTCGCCGCAGGATATTCCGTGGAGGAATGTTGATATAGTACTTGAGTCAACCGGAGTATTCAGAACACGCGAATCATTGGAGAGGCATTTGCAAAATAGCGGTGCCAAGAAAGTCCTGCTGTCGGCTCCGGCAAAGGAAACATTAGATGCAACCATCGTGCTTGGCGTTAATGAAGATACGCTATCGGGCGATGAGAGATTGATTTCGAATGCCTCCTGCACCACCAACTGCCTGGCTCCGATGGCTAAGGTGTTGAATGATTCGTTTGGAATTGAATCGGGGCTGATGGTGACTATTCATGCCTACACTAATGACCAGAGGATTCTTGATCTTCCGCACAGCGACCTTCGGCGGGCTCGCGCAGCGGCGGTCAACGTTATTCCGACCACCACCGGCGCAGCAAAAGCTGTGGGTATAGTACTGCCGGAACTGGACGGCAAGCTGAATGGCTATTCGGTCAGAGTTCCGGTGCCGGACGGCTCATTGACTGATTTTGTTGCCCAATTGAAAACCGAGGCAACTGTGCAGCAGGTTAATGATGCGATGAAGCAGGCCTCCGAGGGAGCATTCAAAGGATTAATGGAATATTCAGAAGAGCCGCTGGTTTCCGGTGATATTATCGGCAACCCGCATTCGGTGATATTCGATTCGGCCCTGACCGATGTGAAGGGCAGGCAGGTTCGCGTCGTTGGCTGGTATGACAATGAATACGGCTATTCGAACAGGATTATTGACCTTGCATTGAAGTTAGCAGAATCTTTCTGAGGCGCTATATTGGAATAATTACACAGCTATCAGATGTCCAATACTTGCGAAGTGTTGGACATCTCTTGTTGGTGTGCTATGTTTTCATTAAGCCTCGGAATTTATCCCGAATGCAATAATTACCCTATCGAAAATCAATTATAAAAAAAGCAATTCCGGTTTCATCTCTTCGTCACACACATTATCAGATAGATAAAGAGTAAGAAAAGTAAATAAACAGAGCGAAAATGAGTAATTTTAGCAGGCCGCAGGGACTCGGGAAGTTCAGTATGTTCCCGCCGGTAATCAAATCCTTACTGGTTATAAATTTAGCCGTATATGTATTGCAGCATATATTCCTGAAAACATATACGATTGACGGAGCTTCCCTGGCGGATTACTTCGTATACTATTTTGCATTGCAGCCCCTGGATTCATCTTTCCTGAATTTGGGAGTTGGCGATTTTTGGCCCTGGCAGGTGATTACTTATCAATTCATGCACGGCGGATTCTGGCATTTGTTTTTTAATTTATTTGCTCTGTGGATGTTCGGAGCCGAGCTTGAAAGCCGCTGGGGCAGCCGTCAGTTCATTTTGTATTATTTACTATGCGGGATAGGCGCCGCTGTAGTTCAAATGTTTATTGCAGACGGCCCCACCATCGGGGCGTCCGGCTCTGTTTACGGTATCTTATTAGCATTCGCGATGACCTTTCCGAACCGGCCGATATTTATGTTCCCGTTTTTTATTCCGATTCCAGCTAAGTTTTTCGTGCTTATTTTCGTTGGCATTCAAATGATTTCTGGACTGTCTTCGAGCGATGACGGCATTGCATATTTTGCCCATCTCGGCGGAGCTGCTACGGGATTTTTATTGATGAAATTTGGCGAAAAGATTGGTATATACCGGTGGTTTGATAAATTAGTCAACAAGGGGCAGGGCAAATATTCCTGCTATAAGGAAGAAAAGGAGGTAAAGGTCTATAGTGTAAATTGGCAGAAGACTTCCTCCACCACATCATCGGTCGGCCATGATACTTCAACCAGCACAAGGCCGGTTGGCAGGATATACAGTATCGACGGCGAGGATGTTACCCAAGAGAAAATAGACGCTATCCTTGATAAAATATCAAGCAGCGGCTACCAGAATCTCTCCGATAAAGAGAAGTATATACTCAATGAGCTTAGCAAGAAATTGTGACTTATATGTTTATCAAGTCTGAATTATCGAACTACTCGTTTTGTTTTCCTCTTTATTACAAATGGAAATAAAAGTGCTTCATTGCTGGATGCGGACCTTAACAAAGCGTTCCGGTAATGAGAAAACATCCCTATTCCATAGTTAATATTCCACAGATAATTATCCGATATATACTAACATGCGAAATCCAACTGAATTCGACTCCACCTCATCTGAATCAACTAAATATGAATCAATTAAATATGAATCAATTAAATCCGAATCCAATCCGAACGATAAATTCCTTCGCCGAAAAACCAGGAAGGTAATCGTCGGTGGAATTGAAATTGGCGGAGGCGCTCCTGTCTCTGTCCAGACGATGACTAAAACGAAAACCGCGGACGTGGAAGCAACGGTTGCTCAGATTAAAAGGTGCGAAGACGCAGGTGCTGATATTGTCAGGGTGACGGTGAATAATCAGGAAGCGGCAGATGCAATCGCCTCTATTGTCAAACAGTCAAACCTGCCGATTGTTGCCGATATTCATTTCAATCATATATTTGCATTGAAATCAATCGAAGCGGGAGTGGCAAAAGTCAGGATCAATCCGGGCAATATCGGTTCCGAGGAAAGAATCGAACAGGTGCTTAACAAAGCTAAGGATTATAATATTCCCATTAGAATTGGCATTAATTCCGGCTCGCTGGAGAAAGCCCTGCTGGAGAAGTATTCGTTTCCTACCGATGAGGCTTTGTTCGAGAGTGCTATGCGTCATGTGAGGATTGCCGAAAAGTTTGGGTTCGAAGACCTAATCATTTCTGTCAAATCCACCGACGTACAGCTGATGATTAAGGCCTATAGGCTGATTGCCGAACGCACTGATATACCGTTGCACCTGGGAGTTACCGAAGCCGGAACAACGAAAGCCGGGTCGGTAAAATCGGCTGTCGGGATTGGCGCCTTGCTTGCCGAAGGTATCGGGGATACGATTAGGGTGTCGCTAACCGACGAACCGGAAACCGAAGTAGAACTCGGCAAACAGATTCTCCGCAGCCTGGGGCTGAGGCAGAGGAATGTTGAAATTATTGCTTGTCCTTCGTGCGGGCGGCTCGAAGTTGACTTGTTCAAAATTGTCGGCGAGCTGGAGGAAAAGGTAAAAGATATTAAGAAGCCGCTAAAAGTATCAATTCTCGGATGTGCAGTGAACGGGCCGGGCGAAGCCAGGGAATCCGATATTGGAATTGCGGCCGGCGATGGCAAAGCCCTGCTCTTCAGGAAAGGTGAAGTAATCCGCACTATCAGCGAGGAGGACATCGTCGCTGAAGTGTATAAGGAAATTTTGGAGTTTGAGAAATAAACTCATCCGATGACTTGGAGTCATCGGATGAGTGTTGAGCATTCATCGGCCGAGTGTTGAGCATCCATCGGATGAGTATCATTAACTCCTACTCCAGTCCCAGCCTTTCGAATATAAAATCAACACCTTCGAATATCTTGTCGAAGCCAAATATATTCTCAAGCTCGGCCTTAGTTAAATATTTCATCAATTCCTTATTAGCCAGCAATGTATCGATGAACGGAATCTTCTCTTCCCATGTTCTCATTGCCGATTGCTGGACAAGCACATAGGCATCCTGCCTTTTCATGCCCCTTCTCGCCAATTCCAGCAGGACTTTCTGCGAATGGATAAGCCCGAGTGTGAGATCAAGATTTTCCTTCATTTTCTCAGGATAGGCAACCAGTTTGTCGAGAAGATTCGCAGTCCTGTGCAGAATATAATCCAGGATAATTGTAGAATCGGGGATAATCACCCTTTCCACGCTGCTGTGCGAAATGTCCCGCTCGTGCCACAGGGCATTGTTCTCGAGAGCGGCATGAGCATTGGCCCGCAGCAGCCTTGCCTGGCCAGTAATATTTTCCGAAGCTATCGGATTGCGTTTGTGGGGCATTGCAGAACTGCCCTTTTGGCCTTTGGAGAAGAATTCCTCGGCTTCTCCAACCTCAGTTCGCTGAAGATGGCGGACTTCAACAGCAATTTTCTCGAGGAACGACCCAATCAAGGCAATAGTAGACAGATAGTTAGCATGCCTGTCTCGCTGGATTACCTGGGTAGTGATTGCGGCAGGCTCAAGGCCAAGCTTCTCGCAAACATATTTTTCGATAAAAGGCGAAAGATGTTCGTATGTTCCGACGGCACCGTTTATTTTGCCGGTCGATATTTCTTTGCATACGCGCTCGAAGCGTTCAATATTTCTTGTACATTCATCATACCATAAGGCAAATTTCAGTCCGAACGTCATAGCTTCGGCATGAATGCCGTGGCTTCTGCCAACGCAAACGGTGCGCTTATGCTCGGCAGCCCTGCGTGCCAGCACTTCCTTCAAGCCGTATAGGCCGTCCAGAATAATTTCCCCGGCCTGCTTCATCTGAACGCCGAGGCAAGTGTCCAGCACATCGCTCGACGTCATGCCGAGATGGACGTAGCGGGAAAGGCCACCCACATATTCCTCCACATTTGTCAGGAAAGCAATAATGTCATGTTTGGTAGTTTTCTCAATTTCATTTATTCTTTCGGCGCTGCAATTGGCTTTATTGCGGATTTCGGTTGCAGCTTCTTTTGGGATTTGGCCAATTTCCGCCATAGCTTCGCAGGCAAGGATTTCAATTTCAAGCCATATCCGGTATTTATTGTCGTCAGTCCAAATGCTGCCCATTTCGGGCCTGGTATAACGCTCTATCATAGTAATCTCCGTTTATATTTTTTAATTATAATTTCAAATTTATGGATAATCTATCAAAAAAAACATCTGCTACTTAAGAATAAATTTCTTCACCGCGGTCTTCGGGATAAATTCCTGAGAATATAGCGGAGTAAATTCCTCGGACTTTACGGCTTTATTTTCGCCATACATAGCATATGCGGCTTTTGCGATTATATGGGCTGATAATATGTTCAGGTGGCTGAATGAAATAACATTGCAATCCGGCAGCAATCCCGTACCGCAAATCAAATTATTCGGCCGGGCGACTTCACCGTAATCATCATACTCTAATGGCATAATCTCAGAAATCGTTGCCATTTAGAGCGAGAAATGCTGGGCATAGAATAATTTTCTGTGGGAGTGGACGGTTGCCGTTATTCCATCGAGCTTCAATGCCCGAGCAGTGCCAATCGCCGCATAAGCAAGAGCATATAAAGTCGGGACTGGAATCAATGCCGGCTTATTTCCATAGCAGATTCCTTTGGCAACGGCTGCACCGATACGCAGGCCGGTGAACGACCCCGGGCCGCTTGACACCGCCACGCAATCCAAACCGTCAATCGTATTTCCCGTATCGTCAATTATCCGCCTGATGTATTCGGCAAGAAGCTTGTCGTGAATATTTGTGCCATGCTGGCTATACTCGGCGATAATCTCCGCGCCGGCCGACAAAGCCACTCCGCATACCGGCCCGCTTGTTTCAATCGATAATATTAATGGGTTTTCTTTCACGATGAATATTGTTTTCCACGAATTAAAACTTGTAGCTGCTGCTCTCCCATTGAACAATCTCGCTTGGAAAATGGAGTTAAGTCTCCCTTTTTCAATGTCTCCCTTTTTCAAAGGGAGATTTAGAGGGTTTTCCCTTTATAAGAATATTGTTTTCCAACCACTACTGTCCGGTTAAAAATGAGAGCAGTACTTAATATAAACCTGAATACTATGACTTGTCATTGCGGAACTTGTTTCAGAATCCAGTGTTCAAGAGCTGTTTGGCTATATATAAGATGGATGCCGGATCGGGGTCCGGCATGACAGCTTTAGTATTATTTTTTCGCTATATCTATAATCGCATCCAAATCAGCACGATATAGGTCAAAATGGAGATTGCTACCGCGAATATCACTTATTATCCGTATTTTAA
>JAJRTW010000016.1 GCA_024278075.1 Bacteroidota bacterium
AAAAGATATCCAACAACAAAGTGCAAGGCATACAATTCATTATGCTCGAAAACCTTGCAGAAAGTATGACAACCCCCTGCTCGCGTGGCTCACTTCCCCCTTTTTTAAGGGGGAATCTAAGTTATTGTAATTTCAACTATTTCCCCCTTAATAAAGGGGGATTTAGGGGGTTGTTTTTTTCCTTAATATTGCAAACGTACTAATAAATATATCTCAGTCAACTTTTTGAGGAAACCCTAATTAACGAAAGTTATTATAACTCTAATTTCACAAATATACTATGCTTTTTTGTGTATCGTTACACTAGTAGATATCATTTTGCGTAACATGAGTTAATTATTATTCGTCCTGTGAATTATTGGAATAAATATTATTCTCTGCGAACGAAAATAATTAATATGAAGTTATGAAAAAAAAATCAAATACGATATAAATTAGTTTTGGTTAATTCCGTAGATTTCTCCGTTTGATCTCGTTTCTAACAAAGCAAGTGCATATTAGCAGGTCTGCCATATCGATATTGCTGCCAATATGTTGCCTTATTTCTCTTAATGGGGCATAGGGGTTGTCGACAATATAGTTGCGTACATAGCAATAAACATCATCGTCGATAAGCGTATTGCGGTCGATCTTTATTCCCGAGTTCAAGGCACTCCGGATATGGCCTGCAATTGCGTATTTGCTAAGGCTTAGGCTGCGGGAAATGCTTTCTATGGTTTCATTTCTGTTCGCCTTTGATACGATTTCCAACGTCAATTTTGATAATTTGGCCTTTACACCGATATTCTCTTCTGCAATGAAAGAACGAATAACTTCAGCGAATAAATCCGCATAGTCATTCACAAACTGTGTGCTCACCGCATCTATTGACGCAAGTTGGCTGACTGTGGCCGGCAGCGTCAGAGCCATTTGCCGAAGCGGTTCATTGCCTATAAGGCTTCCCGGCTTGATGCCATTACGATCGGATATCACCCTTCTTAAATCACCAAGCCTTATCAATAATTCGGAATATACATCGCTATCGGCCGAGTGCGAAGGGGCGGCGGTGGCAATTGCCGGTGCATTAATTCTTTGCTTTCCTTCTTTGCTGATTCTTATAATAGGGTAAAGGCCCGAACTGCGAAACAAGTACCCCTTGGACAATGCAGTATCCACCGATTTTTTGATTTCCACCTTCGAAAATTCTTTTGCTATTCCGTAGAATTTGCCCTTGCTCAATTTATAGGATTTAATTTTTTTTGTGGAGCTGCCCTTAAGATAATCTGTTAACAAAGAAATGCCGAACCTTCCGTTAAGCTCTGTTGCGGCGGATAATATTTGTGCTTCCAGGAATTTTGATTTCGACGGATATTTTATTGATTGAACTTTTATTGATTGAACTTTTATTGATTGAACCCTGATGCCGGCCGTGCACGAGGAACATCTGCCGCACCTGCCGCCAACCTCATCACTCCTGAAATATTTTAATATATAATTCCTTTTGCATTCTTTAGTCCTTGCGTATCGTTCGACCACATCGAGCTTTTTATACGCCATGATTTTACGTTTTTCCATGGCTTCAAAGTCAATCGGCAAGCGGTTTAAAGGCATTCTCTCTAATAGAAAAGTATGCCCACCGGATTGCCCGCCCGGATCGTAGTTAATCAGATGAGCAAACTGCATTGCTTCAAGCGAATCGAAAATATCCTTTTCGTCAATGCCATGTTTGTAGGCAAGATTACTAATGTTAATGTCGTCCGGTTTTGAAAACGCATCGCTGCTGACAGACCTTAGAATAGCATCAAGGGCCTGCCTGCGCTTATCATTTGTATTATTGTAGTATTCCCTAATCCGGCCTTTGGTTGTTGTAAAATGAATTTGCGCCGTCTGCTTTCCGAAATTTTTTTTCATTAGCCCGAACCTTTCGAATATTCCAATTACGGAAGAAATAATATTGGCCGGAAGGCTTGCCTTGGCGGCGATTTGATAAATTGGTATATTGTGAGAATCCAATGGCTTGGCCCCATCGTTTATTTCGCAATAATCGAATATGGCATTATAGGCCAGCTCAATTTGTTCTAACGACGGATGCGAAGTGCGGATAAAATATTCCTGAAGTTTCCTGTCGCCTGAATTATACAGCATCGTACATTTTGCCTCCAGCCCATCCCTGCCGGCTCTGCCAGCTTCCTGGTAATAAGCCTCGAGCGATTGAGTCAGGTCTGTATGAACCACATTGCGAACATCCGGCTTGTCGATTCCCATGCCAAAGGCATTGGTAGCTACAATAATATTTGATTTACCATTGATGAAATTATCTTGGGCAATTTTCCTAACCATGACTTTCAGCCCGGCGTGGTAAGTTTCGGCTCTAAGTTTGCAGGCTCTCAGATCGCCTGCAAACAGCTCGGCTTTTTTTCTCGATCCGCAATAAACTATCGTAGAGCCTTCTTTGGTTTCTTTGCATAAGTCAATTATCTTTTCAATCTTACTATCAGTTTCAACTGACAGATAGCTCAGGTTGGGCCTGTCGAACCCACGAATGAACCTGTTTGGCCTAAGCATTTTTAATGACCTGATTATATCTTCGCTCACCTCGGGTGTGGCGGTGGCAGTCAGTGCAATAACCGAATTGATTTTGATGGACTGAAGGGCATCGGGGATTTGCAGATATGCAGGCCGGAAATCATGTCCCCATTCGGAGATGCAGTGGGCCTCGTCGACGGCTGCAAACGAAAGACCTATCCCAAGCAGGAAATTAATAAAGCTCTTTTTGGCAAGCCTTTCCGGTGCGATGTAGATCAGTTTATATGCCCCACTCATTATTTTGTCCATCCTGTTTTGGATCTCGTGGTAGGGCAAAGAGCTGTTGATGTATGTTGCCGGGATTCCAATTTTTGTTAGAGAATCCACCTGGTCTTTCATCAATGCTATTAGCGGCGAGATAACAATGGCAGCGCCGGGCAGCAGCAATGCGGGCAATTGAAAGCATACGGACTTGCCACCGCCGGTTGGCATCACTACAAGAGCATCTCTTTGGTTAAGTATCGACTCAACTATCTCTTGCTGCCCATTTCGAAAGCGGGTGTGGCCAAAATATTTATTTAATAAATTCTCAAGTTCCACAGGCTATGATTTACTCTATAATTGAATTCGACAGCATATAAATCAGTAGTGTCCGGTTAAATAATGAGATACTATCTGAAAATACCCTTAATAACTGATAAATGTCATTCCTGCGAAAGCAGGAATCCAATATTCACGGGCTATTTGGCTATATTAAGATGGATACCGGATCAAGTCCGGTATGACACGCTTTAATATTATATCACGCTATTTCAAAATTGCATCCAAAATAGCACAATATAGGTCAAAATGCAGCTTATTACTGCGATTTTCACTAATTGACTGCTTTTTTACCGGACAGTTATGTATATAAATTAAGAAATACTATCTGAATAACTCACAAAAAAAAGCACCCGCTGCCGAGTGCTTGATTTCTTGATCTTACAAAACTCAGAGCTATCCGAAGGACGATCGTGAGCCGGAGGAATACTGTCTCTTATTGAATATTAGCTTCCTGACAATAAATATAATTGCGGCAATGATTATTAGCAGGAACAAAATCTTAGACCACGAAAATGTGGGCGGATAGACGCCAACAGTCCCATCGGGATTATCGACGTAATATGGTTTTGAGTAATAAAAAGCACCGCGCCATGGCATCCACATCATAGAACTTGTTATGCTTCCCATCATATATCCGGTCATCAACCCGCTGCCGTAGCCGCCGTAGTTGTTCATAACATATCTTTGCTGATTGCCCTGAGAATTCTTCATGGTGCGTGTTTCGGTTTTCCGCGGTGTGCCGTATTTGCTGGTATATTGCTTGGACGATTGCATACGGGTTCCGCCGAAACTCGGCTTCTTGGCCGAAGCTCTGGCTTGCGAATTCCTTGTTCTTTGATTGGCTCTATTCTTGGTTTGAGTTTGGCGTTTCGGCTTTGAATAAGACCTCCTGCTTCTGCCGAAGCTTCTTCCGCCCCTTCTGGCTTCGACAATTTCGGGTGCTACGAATAAGGTTAGCACTGCAAATATGAACATCAAGCCAAATATCCGCCTTAATTTAACTGCTGTTTTCATCTGTTTATTATTTCCACATATATTAGTAAATCTTTTATAATCATCTTATTGTGTGTGTTTGAATAAAATCACATGCATGTGTTTCATTAGAATATTTCCTCGGTTTCAATTGTGTCATCATCATTTCTATACGTAATCTCCGATTTAAAAGTTACATCTTCGGTAATTACTTTATTACTTGAAAGAATCGATTTTAGCCCTTTTTTATTTTGTTCGGATTTAATATGAACAAGTAATTCCACAATTCCTTCTTCATAATTATCATTAATAAACACCTCGGCAGTGTCGATATCCCCGTCACTTTCAACGGCCAGCAAAACCAAATCAGCGGCATCATCGTCGGTGAAACTTGCCTCCACTATTTTAATATTATTCAGATAATCGGAGAATATTTGCTTTGTGTAGATGTTCTTATCTGTGCCTTCGTACTGCACAATGGCATCGAATGCGCCATCTTCATTAATATTAAGGAAAACCTCCTTAATTCCGCCTAACTGGCTGCCATTATAGTAAATTGCCGTTTTGTCGAGGCGTCCGTTGCTTTCAATTGCAAAAGTGGGCATAAAACCATCAAATAATTAATCTACAAGAATGTAAATATCAACTTCCAAAATTACGAAAAATATTGCAATAGTATCGTATAATATTGAACCGTAAATTCTTGCAGCCAGGCTCCAGTTTGGCTACGTTAGAACATCCCCAAATTTGTAATAATGAGTGAAAAGGCAAAAAAACAGAAAACCCTCTAAATCTCCCTTTGAAAAAGGGAGACTTTTACCCCATTTGCCAAGCGAGCTTGTTTCAAAGGGGGTGATTCCGAGGGAACCGGGGATTTAAAAAGGCAAGCGATTTGGCTGTCATTCTGAACGAAGTGAGAAATCCAGTGTTTATGGGCCTTATGGCAGTATTAAGATGGATTCCTCGCTTCGCTCGGAATGACGCCGTTTTAAATAACGTTTCACTATTTTCAAAAAGGTATCCATAATAGCTCAATATAGGTCAAAATAGGGATTACTATTGAGATTATCACTTATTAACCATATTTTCACCGGACACTACTGGTTGAGAATTTATAGAAGTATGCAGGGGATGTTATCAACTGAGCGACTTATTATGATGTACTGAGGAATCAGGACATAATTACATTATCAACATAAGAATTCCCACATTTAACAATATAATTAGCCTTGCCTAATAAAATAAGTCATATGGTGCTGAATTTATTTATCTTGTATAAGATTGTATTATCATGTAACTTATCAAAAGAAAATAATCATATTAAATATCTTGCATTCTAAGATTAACAAACTTCATGTCGATTAATGATTAATATTCTTAATTATAAGATCAATAATAACAGAAGGAACCTATGAAAAACTTACTCATTTCGATTCTAATTTTTGGCGGACTTCTTTGCAGCGATGCCTATGCCGACCAAATCCAAAAGATGCTTGCCGGCGATGCCGATTCTGGTGACAGGTTTGGCGCTAGTGTAGCTATTCACAAGTTGACATAGCATATAATTTCATTCCAAAACTTCGATGTTGTATCAATACAGGAATAATAATCAGAAAACCCTCTAAATCTCCCTTTGAAAAAGGGAGACTTGAAATCAGA
>JAJRTW010000017.1 GCA_024278075.1 Bacteroidota bacterium
CCCCCTTTATTAAGGGGGAATTTAATTGGCTATTCCCCCTTAAAAAAGGGGGAAGTGAGCAAAGCGAGCAGGGGGTTGTCCTACAATCTGCAAGGCATAAGGGCATAATAAATCCATTTCCTTGCACTTTCTAATTGAATAATTTTCGTAATTACTATAACAATAAACAGTTAGTACTTTTTGAGGGCAATATATTTAGGGATTGAGTTTATTATGAGCCAAAAATCGGAATTATTCAATCGGATTGAAGAGGCCGTAGCTTACATCCGCAAGGCAATTGCAGTTCAGCCCGAAATTGGCATTGTACTCGGAACCGGCTTGGGCGGCCTTGCAACGGAAATAACTACAGATGTTGAAATAAATTATAGCGACATACCGCACTTTGCCGAGTCGACAGTAGAAACCCATCACGGCAAACTGATATTTGGCACTTTGTCCGGCAGGCCAGTTGTTGCAATGCAGGGGCGGTTCCATTTCTACGAGGGCTACTCGATGGAGCAGATAACGTTTCCGGTCAGGGCAATGAAGTTCCTTGGAGTTGGGACATTGCTAATATCCAACGTATGCGGGAGCATGAACCCCAATTTCAATAATGGCGAGATAATGCTGATAGAGGACCATATCAATTTGCTCCCGGGCAATCCGTTGATTGGCGTCAACGATGAACAGTTGGGGCCGAGGTTCGTTGACATGGCCGAGCCGTGGTCGAAAAGGCTGATTAGCATGGCCGAGGAAATTGGCCTGCAAAACCGGATTAAGCTTCATAAGGGTGTATATGTTGCATTGCCGGGGCCAAGCCTCGAAACCCGTGCCGAATACCGCTTTTTGCGTGCTATCGGCGCCGATGTGGTGGGCATGAGCACAGTGCCAGAGAATATTGCAGCACGCCAGATGGGCATGGAAGTTTTGGGTTTATCCATCATTACCGACGAATGCTATCCCGATGCACTTAAGCCGGTTGATATTGCGGAAATTATCTCAATTGCTCATTCGGCCGAGCCTAAGTTGACTTATCTGTTCAAAGAATTGGCCGGAAGGATATGACTTTTATTAATCAAAAATAATGTTTTTTTCAATGATACGTTAAAATCTTATACTAAATGGACAGTTTCGGGCTTCAAATGAAATCTTTAGTTATTTTTCTTATTGCTATTCTCTGCTTATCATCCTGCGGTAAAGACGAAATCGTTATCGACTCTACTGCCGATGATTGGAAATTGCTGACAGCATCCAAAGGAGCGAGTCCAAAACTCAGGCTTTTCGACATGCCGGCGGCGGAAGTTATCAGCGAGGATGTTTATTTCGATAATAATAATGAATCACTTAGCAATGAAATAACGAAAATTAAGGCTGGGTTAGGTGAAATATACCTAATCATCCCTTCCGAATTCAAGATAGTGACGATAGATGAATCCACTTTTGTCAAAGTAGCCGAATATGATTTCTCGGCCGAGGGATTCCGGCCGGTAGATGTCTGCATTATGGCTAACGGGACTCATGCCTATGTAGCGCACGGAAACACTAACCACTATAGCTTGCTCGACATCAGGAACCACGCAATAGCAAGGCACGATACTTTGTCCGGAGTGCCGGTATCGATTGCCACTATTGGCAACCTTGTGTTTACGGCCAACCAGAAGAATAATTCGCTATCGGTTATTGATTCGAGGGAATTCGGCGAACAGTATACTATTAGCACGCCAAAGGCACCTACATTTATTGACTTTTCGAACGAAGGGAATTATTTGGTGCTTGTTTCACTTGGCTCGGGCAAAACAGGAGACACTACACAAGAGAAATCCAAGGCAATGGTATCTTTCTATGATGTTTTAACCGGAGAATTGGTAACTGAAAGAGATTTAAGTGCCGGCTCGGTCAATTCATTATCGGAGGTTCCCCGTGGCTTGCTTACAGCGTTGAATTACTGGGCATTTATTCCGATTGGAGATGCATTATTACGGCTCGACCTTAGTAGAAGAAAGGTGCTTGAAGTAGTTTCGAATAATAATTACGACGATATAGTATATAATCGTAAGACTCAGGATTTGCTGTTGATAAGGAATGCAGCCGGATTCACAAAAATAATTTCTTCTAACCAGGAAACCGGAGTGGAGGTGGCCTCACAATCAATCCCGGGTGAAATCTCAGCCTTTTTGCCGCTATAGGCCACGCATACTGTGCGCAGACAATTATCAATTTCCAGTCAATTAAATCTCTGGAGCCTCCGACTGATTTATCCTGCAACCAAGCCAATGGACTGTTAATGACAAGGAATAATATTGAAGCATAGATTATTCACAACTTATGTTAACCGGAGAGTACTTACATAACCTCATTTAGAAATCATAAATATATTTCCCGAGCATAAATGAATAACATACCGGCAATAATAAATCTTGAATCACTTGTCGAACTAAGCGCCCGCCTGAATAATACTCAGGACAGCAAAGTGATTATGAATGCGGCATTACTAAGTTTGATGGGCAAATTAAAGGTTCCTCGCGCCTGTATTTTGATAGAGAACAATAATGGATCATTCGGCATATTCCTTTCGAAAGGCAGTGTGGATATTGACCATATCCCGGTATTCAAAGCCAAGAATTTAAAAGAGTTAGACGATTTGGAAGATGGTGAAAACCTATTGCTCGAAGCTGGTTTCAAGTTCTGTATGCCAATAAAATACGGAGATATTTCTTTTGCGATGATTTGCCTGGGAAATAAAATCGGCAATCCGGATTTTAGCCTCGAGGAGAAGAAATATGCCAACTTGGTTTGCACAATTACAGCCAATGCACTCCAGAATGCAAAAAATCATTTGCTATTAATAGAAGCAAAAAATAAAGCGGACAAACGCAACCAGATGCTGGCCACGATGTTCGAAATGAGCCGCGACTTCAGCTCTTTGCTGTCGAAGGATCAAATTATAAGCATGCTGTCGCACAGCCTGATGGGACAGTTGATGGTCAGCCGGTTTGCCGTATTTCTATATAACGAATCCGGCGGGCACGAGGCAATTATTAACAGGTTTGAGTTCCTGCCCGATGACGATGTGTTGGAAGAACTGTCGAAATTGGACAGGATACTAAGTTTATATGACCTGAAGACCTGCTGCGGTGTTGAGGAATATCTTATGCTGGTTGATGCCAAAGTGATTAGCCCCATGATGGTTTCCGGGCGGTCTAAAGGCCTGCTGGTGATAGGCAAGAAGATGAATGGCGGCAGATTTGGCGACCGGGATTTCCAGTTTATCGAGGCCCTGGCCAATACTTCGATTTCTGCTTTGGAGAACGTTAGATTGTTCCATGAAGAGCTGGAGAAGAAGCGGCTGGAGAGCGAATTGAGTTTAGCCCTTGAGATTCAGAAGAACCTGCTGCCGAAGACGGTTCCGCAGATGCCGAATTTCGAAATTGCCGGACTGAGCATCCCTTCGCGTCATGTGGGCGGTGATTACTACGATTTTATTAAGCTGAGCGAGGACAAGCTGTTGATTGTCATAGCCGATGTTTCGGGCAAGGGCATGCCAGCGGCATTGATTATGGCAAGCGTTCAGGCGGCTCTCCGCGTGTTGGTGCCGCTTAATCTCCCCATTCTGGAGCTGATACGGCGAATAAATGAAATCTTATACCAGAATACGGCTGCCGATAAATATATTACTTTCTTCTGCGGTATATTAGACGTTAGTGCCGGAGTGTTCAATTATATTAATGCAGGGCATAACCCACCGGTTTTCTGTTGCAGCAAAGAGGGCATTTCACAATTGCGTGAGGGCGGCCTGATTCTGGGATTTACGGACGAACCCTATGAATATTCAAACGGTACTGTCAGGCTGAGCAGTGGTGATTTCATCGTTTTTTATACCGATGGTGTGCCGGATTCGCTGAACTCGGATATGAAGGAATATGGCGAGGCGAGGCTGAGAAATAAACTGCAACAGTTGCACGGCCACTCCGCCGGTAGTATCATCGGCGAAATTATCGACGATGTGAACAGTCATGTTGGCGGTGCCAGCCAGTATGATGATATTACTATTGTGGTGCTGAAGGGGAAGTAGCAAAGCTACTCTTTATTTTCTCATTACCAAATTCCGATTTGGCAATCTCCTTTTTCTTGATAAGTTAAACTTATCAGGAAATCTTCATTCCGAATTTAGGAAGGGGGGCAAATGTCCATTGATCATTGTTTGATACTTAAATCATTAAAATATCAAGATGATATTAGTTAAATTGCAGGTAAATTTATATCATATTAAATAATAAATATGAGATGTAGAAAAAATGAATGAACAGAAATACTCAGTAAATCAGCATTTGATTGAAACGATTATTACATGGGTAAGATCCGGTGAAATCGCAATTCCTGAAATTCAAAGGCCATTTGTGTGGGATTCATCGCAAGTAAGAGATTTAATGGATAGTTTATATCAAGGTTACCCCATCGGATATATTATAGCATGGAGAAATCCGAATGTTCGACTAAAAGACGGAACCGTATCGGAAGGAAAAAAAGTACTGATAGATGGTCAGCAAAGAGTTACAGCCTTAACTGCTGCCATTCTTGGGCAACAAGTAATCAATAAGAATTACAAAAAAATTAAAATACAAATTGCGTTCAATCCAATTGAGGAGAAATTTGAAGTTCTTAACCCTGCTATAAAAAAGGACCGGAAATGGATTGATGATATCTGCCCGATTATAACAAATGAAGTTAGGTTATCAAAAATTATCCGAAATTACTGCGAACAAAATCCGGAGGTAGATGAAGAAATTGTTGAGAATGTTCTTGAAAATTTGAAAGCATTAGTAAAAAAACAAATTGGTTTAATAGAACTTGCCGGTGATTTAGACATTGAAAAAGTAACGGAAATTTTCATAAGGATTAATAGTAAAGGAGTACAGTTAAGCCAAGCTGATTTTGTTATGTCCAAAATTGCATCGGATGAACAATACGGAGGTAATATATTAAGAAAATGTATTGATTATTTTAGTCACTTGGCAGTTGCACCTGAATTTTATGAAAAGATTGAATCACTTGACAAAGACTTTTCAACAACTGAATATTTTCCAAAAATAGCATGGTTGAAGAATGAGAAAGAGGATCTATACGATCCAACTTATAAAGATGTTCTAAGGGTTGCATTTACTTTCAAATTTGCCCGCGGCCGATTAAGTGACTTAGTAAGCCTTTTATCTGGCAGGAATTTTGAAACACGTGATTATGAATCGGAAATAGCAAAAGAATCTTACGCTAAATTAAAAGATGGTGTGCTTGACTTTGTAAATGAAACAAACTTCAAAAGATTTGTAATGATTATCAAATCAGCAGGTTTTACTGACAAGAAGTTAATTCGTTCTCAAAACACATTAAATTTTGCATATATCCTTTACCTGAAATTGAGAGAACAGAAATACAATCTTGCTTTAATTGAAACATACGTTAAAAAATGGTTCGTTCTTACAATTTTGACAGGGCGGTATTCAGGTTCAGCCGATAGTAAGTTTGATTTTGACATTAAAAAAACAGATACAGAAGATTTTGGAGATTATTTACGGGAAATAGAAAAGGCAGAGTTGTCAGATGCATTTTGGACAGCAGGCCTTGTTCAAAGTTTGAATACATCTGTTGCAAGCAGTCCGGTTTTTAATGTGTTTCTTGCAGCCCAATGCCGATTTAATGATAAAGGTTTTATCTCAAAAGCAATCACTATTAAAGATTTAATTGAGCAAAGGGGAGATGTTCATCATATATTTCCTCGGGATTATTTAAAAAAACATGGATTACAAAAAGGACAGTATAATCAAGTAGCTAATTATGTCTATACTCAAAGCGAAATAAATATTAAAATCGGGAAAAAAGCTCCAAATGAATACTTTTCTGAAATTCAGGAACAATGCAATGGAGGAGAATTTAAATATGGTGGAATAACAGAAATGAATGAATTGCTGGAAAATATGAAACAAAACTGTATTCCGGCAAGCATTTTTGACATGACCATTGAGAATTACAATGACTTTATCATAGAAAGGCGAGAATTAATAGCAAAAAAAATTAGGAACTATTACGAAACAATATGAGAAAACATTGTAATAACATGAATCCCCCCCCAAAACAATTAATTTTTTTCAGGAACCTGAATTCATTAATTTACCAACTGCGAATTTGAAAATAACTAATTACTTAGATGAATTATAAAATTGTAATCCGGGTCTTAGGCTTTTTGCTGCTCTTCCTGAGTGCGTCAATGCTGCTGCCAATCCCCTTTTCGCTCTACTACGGCGATTCGGACTATATCGCATTATTGATTAGTGCCGGCATATCCTTCCTGTTCGGCTCGATAGCATTCATCGGGTTCCAGGAAAAGCGGGACATGAGGCCCAAGGAAGGATTCGCTATCGTTACTTTCGGCTGGATAGTGCTGTCGGCGTTCGGCAGTTTGCCCTTCCTTCTGTCCGGTACCATCCCGTCGGTAACCGACGCTTTCTTCGAGACCATGTCCGGATTCTCCACCACCGGTTCGACAATATTAACCGATATTGAGATTCTACCGCACGGCATTTTATTCTGGCGCAGCCTGACGCATTGGATAGGCGGCATGGGCATAATCGTTTTGTCGATTGCCATCCTGCCATTTTTGGGTGTTGGCGGGATGCAACTCTTCAAGGCGGAAGTCCCCGGCCCGATAGCCGATAAATTGAAGCCGCGGGTGACAGAGACCGCAAAGATACTTTGGGGAGTCTATCTGATCTTTACCATCGCCGAGACTATTCTGCTGATGCTTGGCGGAATGACACTCTTCGACGCTCTGACACATACTTTCGGCACTATGGCCACAGGCGGGTTCTCGACCAAAAATGGAAGTGTCGGCTCTTTCAACAGTGCCTATATTGACTATGTGATAATAGTATTTATGATAATAGCCGGCACGAATTTCTCACTTCACTACAGCCTGTTCAGGGGCAAATTCAAGGCTTTCCATAAGAACCAGGAATTTAGATTCTTTATCTTTTTGATTATTGCCGGCACATTCGTAATCGGAATTGATACCTACATGAACGACTATTCCACAATAGCCGAAGCCGTGCGAAAGACTCTTTTCCAGGTGGTTGCCATAATTACGACTACCGGCTATGGGACAGCCGACTACGAGCAATGGGCGGTTAGCTCGCAGGTCATTTTGTTCATGTTAATGTTCATCGGCGGATGTGCCGGTTCGACCGGCGGCGGGATGAAGGTGATGCGGGTTTTTGTTCTTTTCAAATTCATCTATTCTGAAATCGTCCGGCTTCTCCATCCGCAGGCAGTTGTCCGGGTGCGGATAGGCAGCTATTCGATAGACCGCAAGGTGATGACCAATATTGCAGGTTTCTTCGTAGCAGTTACGCTGCTGTCTGCTTTCGGAACGTTAGCACTAACATTCATGGGCATCGACTTAGTGACATCATTGGGATGCGTGGCAGCATCTATAAATAACATCGGCCCTGGCCTGAATCTGGTTGGCCCCACAGATAATTACGCCTTTCTGCCGGATGCAGCTAAATGGCTGTTAGCTTTTTTAATGATAATTGGCCGGCTGGAAGTTTTCACGGTAATTATTCTTTTCTCGCCGTCGTACTGGCACAAGTAGGGTAACGCATAAGCAGGGACAGACACAATAGTATCTTCCAATTTAATTATCCTTCAGGATTATCTTTTTTATAAATATGCAAATCCCTTTGCGGGAAGGGAATTTTAATATCGAGTTCGGCAAACTTAGAATAAATGCTTTTGTTGATATTATGAATTGCCAGGCCGCGAAGGGCAGGCTCTTTCACCCAGCATAATAATTCGAAATTAAGGCTCGACTCGCCGAATTCACGAAATCTGACACGCGGCTCGGGAACTTTGAACACATTTTCAGTGTTAATTGCAATTTTAATCAATTCCTCCTCCATCAAGTCAATATCACTGCCGTAGGCCACACCAATTTTAATCCGTGTACGGAAATTTAGTTTGGGTGCGCTTTCATTAATAATTGTTGAATTTGCAATAATTGAATTCGGAATGGCAATCAAAATGTCATCGCGGGTTTTGATCCTTGTGCTGCGGACGCCTATTGCCACCACCTCGCCGCGATGCCCGTCCTCCAAATTAATATAATCCCCGACTTTATATGGATTGTCGAGAAAGATACTGATGCCGCCAAAGAAATTCGAGATAGTATCCTTTGCGGCAAAGGCAATTCCCGCACTTGCTATGCCCGCACTGGCAAGTATTGGGGTCACATCCACATGCCAGATGCCGAGCGCCACGAAGAAAGCTCCAATTATTATAACTATCTTACTAATGTTGGATACCAGTGGAATCAGGCCTGCCCTTAGCCCGGTCATGTCGGTGGTTCTGCTCATTACTGCATGGATAATCAGCTGGCTAAGCTTAAGAACTGCAAAAAGCCATAATATCAGCAAAAAAGTATTAAATGTGCTTATTAGATCAAGCCTAATGCTCGGTTCCGGTCCCAAATAGTGGACCGAGAAAATCACACCGAAGGTTATGATAGAGTAATATAGCGGCTTATGGATTATATCGAATATGCTGTCGTCCAAAGTGGACTTCGACCTTTTTACAAGCCTTTTAACCACTTTTACCAATAGTAAATCAACGATTTTAGCTATTATTACGAATGCAACAAGAGCAATTAATGCATTCACGTAAGGCGAATCGGATATTTGCAATGATTCTACAAATTTAAACATAGAGCATCCGTTAATGATATTGAATTATTATAATAACACAGGAATATAGAATAAAATTCGGAATATATTTTATAAGAAACTATACTGTGCAAAATTCTAAAAACTAATATTTCAAACCGAATATTTATTAATAAGATTATCTTAATTTATTAAAATATAAATAATTTCATATTTTTTTGTATATTTATTTCCTATTGAAATAAGCAACGCAATGAATATAGAAAACCTAAGTGAGAATAGAATGATCAAACAGCTAAAATTTATCATACTTTCCAGCGATCAGCCAACCACGGCAACATTATTGCAATTAATAAAAAAAGTATTCCCCAAGGATTTGACTTTTTCTGCGGACAACGGATTGGAGGGTTGGGAGTTCTTGCAGAAATACGGCACCCCGGCCGTTGTTATCGCAGACCTTACCATGCCCGAGCTTAGTGGAATGCAATTGCTAAAGAATATCAGGTCTGACAAGAAAACCAAGGATACGTTCTTTATCATAATGACCAACAACAACGAGAAGGACCAACGTCTGAAAGCGCTCCAGCAGGGTGCCGACGGACTGCTGAGCCGGCCGCTGTCGATCGACGAAATTATTTGCTCGCTGCGCACGGCCAGCAATTTGAACGGTATGAAAACAAAGCTCGTAAAGGTTCAGTCGGAGGTTGCCGGCTTGAAAAAACAAATATCGGAAGACGTGAAGCTGATGAGAGGCATTGTCGAAACTATGATCAAAAGTCGTTTCCCTGATATGTCGAAGAAAATGGAGCGAATTATCAAGGCTTCTATTTGGATTGCCCGCCAGCTTGGCGATGTAAGCGATCAAGCAATGGTTGATATTGGCAATGCCGCGGCCCTGTGCTATGCCGGACGGCTGTATCTGAATGATAATAATCTTGACAAGCCAATAATGAAAAAGGGGTTGGTAGCTAACGAGAAAATGGGGCAAGTGCCATTGAACGCTTTCGAGCTGATTTCGAAGGTCCGGAATTATCAGGAACCAGCCAAAATAGTGAAGCATATATATGAGAATTTTGACGGCACGGGCATTCCGGAAAAAGTCCAGGGATGGCAGATTCCGGTTGGTTCGAGAATTTTAAGGGTGATCCTCGATTTTGAAGAAAGCTATGAGCAATTCAAAGGAAATCAGTTGAAAGCCATGGATACTATCTCGTCGGAGATGAACAGGCTTTATGATTTTGTTATTGTTGCTTATTACGATCAATATCTTGGCACTTTTGGAGATTTCAAAGCAAAGGAATCAAACGAAAGTTCTCTTAAGCCTCACGAACTTACATCCGGCCAAACTCTTACAAGAAATATTATAGGCAAATCAGGCCTAATACTCCTGGCAAGAGGGCAGAAGGTAGAAGACGAGCAGTTAGAGAAGATTCATGCCGCCAGCAAAGCCGAAGGTATCATTGGAAATGTTTTTGTTCAGAAAGCATAGTGCGGCAGGTGAGTATTGAGGTCTTTTCTCATTCCCAAATTCCGATTGGGGAATGCAATTAGGGTTCCCTCAAAAAGTAGTCAGGAAAAAGATATTCATGCTTCTGCTTTAAGGAGAATAACAACCCCCTTAATCCCCCTTTTTTAAGGGGGAATTTAATTGGCTATTCCCCCTTAAAAAAGGGGGAAG
>JAJRTW010000244.1 GCA_024278075.1 Bacteroidota bacterium
CCCCCTGCTCGCTTTGCTCACTTCCCCCTTTTTTAAGGGGGAATAGCCAATTTAATTCCCCCTTAAAAAAGGGGGATTAAGGGGGTTATTATTCTCCTTAAAGCAGAAGCATGAATATCTTTTTCCTGACTACTTTTTGAGGGAACCCTATTTAGCTGTTAATAATTGTGTTGTTGGTTGTGGGCCTCAAATCGCTGGATGCTTTCTTTCTTTCACATGGGCAGCCGCTCTGAACAAAGTCTCTTGAAGTATAGCGAACAATCCGGTATTCATGCTGCCCAAAAGATATTTCAGATGCCATGCTTCAGCCGGATTCAATGCCAATTATAACAACAGGCAGAATCAAAAAAATGCCGGATTAGTTGATTGCGGTGAAAGAATCTTAGCTCAACCTTTGAATTTTAATGAAATATACATAATTTTTAGAAAATACTAATCACCAAATTAATTTCTTCAGCCGGTTATGAACAATCCCATGTTTGATTTCTCAAGAATAATAGACAAAAACTTTTACTTAAATGACCCGGCAGTAGTTGCCCGCCGGCTTCTCGGTAAAATATTTATACGTAAAACCTCCGGCCATTTGTTAGCTGCCCGCATAGTGGAAACCGAAGCCTATCTGAGCCGCAACGATCTTGCAAGCCATTCCGCACCGGGCCCGACCAAGCGAAATGCACCGATGTTCGCCAACGGCGGCATCCTCTATGTCTATATGATATATGGGATTCACTATTGTGCAAATATTGTGACCGAGGCAATGGGCAAAGGCAGTGCTGTGCTCATTAGGGCGGCCGAGCCGGTTTGGGGAATTGATGAAATGATGATAAACAGAGGCTATGGCAAAAATGAAAACAGCACAAGTAATATAAAGATTAAATTATGCTCGGGGCCGGGCAATTTTGCTAAGGCATTTGATCTAACTAAAAGCAATAATTTCGCGCGTTTGGACGGGCCGGAAATTTATTTGCTGGACTATGCCCCCGGGCCTGATGAAAAAATTGTTTCCGGCAAAAGAATCGGGATAAAGAAGTCAGCCGGACTGATGCTAAGGTTTTTGATTGAGGATTCGCCCTCTATTTCACGTAAGAATTGCATATAAACACGTGGCAGTATTCCTGAGATGCCGCGTAATTTCCCGGCAATATGCGTAATGGCTCAGTGGTGTCCGGTTGATAAACTCCGCGAAGAATCTATAACTCTATACATTTTAAGTGTTTATAGATTCTTCACTACGCTCCGTCACAAGTGGCTCGGCTCCATTCAAAATAACAAAAATGTCCGATCTGTTGAATATAATATAGGCCTCAAAAAATATAGGCACTAAATCTTTCCTTCCTGCTACTTATTAAGGAATTATTAATTAATTAAATAACCAAACAGGGCATCAATAATTAATATCGCAGATGCCGACAGAGTGAATGCCCGTACCGTGCTATTGCCCACCCCTTCGGCCCCGCCGGTGGTCGAGAACCCTACATGGACGCCTATCAGGGCTGTAACGCCACCAAATATGAACGACTTACTCAGGCCTATGACTATCTCCTTTATCTCGAAAAACCTATGAACCGACTCGAAGAATTCATAGTAGGAGAAATCGAACTTGATAGCAGTGAGGATATAACCGCCAAATAATGCGACTACGTTAGAAAAAACGACGAGAATCGGCATCATAATCAAAGCGGCTATTGCCCTGGGCATACCGAGGAAGCGGTCTTTATCGATTGCCATCATCTCGAGCGCATCTATCTGCTCGGTCACTTTCATCGTACCCAATTGAGCCGCCATTGCACCGCCCACCCGCCCGGCTATGACTAATGCTGTCAGCACCGGTGTCAGTTCTGTGAATACCACAGTGGCAATAGACGAGCCGAGGAAAGGTTTGGCAATGCCTATCAGGTTGAACTTATCGAAAAGGTTTGTTGCCTGGAGTGCGGCTATGGCGCCTGTGAACGAGCCGATAAGGATTACAAGGGGCAATGAATTCGTACCCACAATACTCATCTGCTCAAGCACTATCCTCCGGTCTTTGATTATCCTCGGAAAATAACGTAATATCCGAATAAGTAATTGGACGATTTGGCCGAATTCAGCAAAAAAATTGAGTATTTTCCTTCCGAGCTTTGCCGCTATATTTAACATAGAAATATTTTCAGATTGTTGTTGTTTGCAAAACTATCATAATTCACCATCGAAACCAAGCCTTGATGACCAACTCGTTACAATACGCTTATGAGCTTTATTCTTTAGCAAAAGGTTTATTCCTTGCGTTGCAGAATCATATATTGGTGATTGGCCCCCGGGGTGAGCAGCATAGAATATTCATATTCCTTCACTATCTCATATCCAGGTTTTGATTCGGCCGAAACCATATACTTATCATCATCAACCCACCACCAGTTCTTGCCTTGCTTTGGTATATAACCCGGCTGGTAGTTGTTCCAGCCGTTGAATTCAAATCCGCCGTCGATTTCCGCCGGTGGGATGTTCATATCATCAGTGAGATAGTTTAATGCTCTCCATTTCGCTCTGTTGGTTTCCATTAGGCCACTTGCGGCTCCAGCAGAAATAACCACCATAATGCAAATTGATGCGATTTGAATAAACCTAAGCTTTTTCTTGCCGGAAGAATCATTTATTATAAGATATGATAGTATTATTATGAATGGAATAAGGAATATGAGGTATCTGTTGAAGACGCCGGCTATTAGAATTGGGGCCGTATAGATAATAATCAATAATATTAAAAAGAGAATTGCCGGTTCGGATTTGACTTTATTCAATATGCACTTGTACTCTTTTCCGTCTCTTAGAAAATCAATAATCATCAGGCCGTATATCAATATGCCGGCCAAGCCAATAATAACGGATAGATTTAATACTAAACCATAAGAAATTATTGACCCACGCAATGGGTTATAATCGAAATTGCCACAAAAAACGAAATCCGTAAGGAAATTGCCGGCCGGGGAAATGGCTCCGGGTATTAATATCGACAATATTAATATCAATATGAAAGGCAATATAAGGAGTAGAGTGTTGAGGGCTAATAATTTATTATCTCTGAAAATAATGCTTCTCAGTTTAGAAATAATTGCAGGGAACGTGTAGAGTCCGATGAATAGAAATACATAGATTAAATTTTTTGCAATGGTTATAATAAATCCGGTTAACCCGGAATCAATGGTTCGTATCATCCTATCGCGGGCATCATCAAATAATTCGGGCAGCCCCTGAGTGTGTTCCAGCCATTGCCGATAGCCAATCCATAGAAAGGAAATTATTATAATCGTAACTATACTATATATTAGCGATTGCTTGTTCAATCGTCCATTAAGTAAAATAATTATTGAAAACGATAGGGGCAGGGCTATGCCTATATCCCTTATTAGCATTGCCATGCACGACAGCACTATCGCAAAGATATAATCCAATACATTGCCTTGCCGGAAGAACCTTACAAAGAAGAATGCCGCCCAAACGGCTATGGCAAAGAATGGTACATCTGTTGCAAATGTGAATGAAAGCTGGTAGAAGAATGGATTGAATATGCTGAGCAGTGAGCAAATAAAGGAGGAACGCTGGGAAAGGCCAAAGCTCCGGCTCAGATAGAATACGCCTGCGCCCGCAACAAAGCCAAATACGAGAGTGGATAATCGCAGAGCAATAAATGAAAATCCGAATGGCAATGTGAACAAACCGCCCCAGTAAACCTGCGCTATCAAAGGCATTGATGTCCAGCCTGTTAAGCGGACTTCACCGGTTTCCGTTAATGTCTTAACGGCTTTGGAATATGACCAGTCGTCGCCAATGGGAAATTCGCCGCCGGGATTGGCCAGGATTGCCAGCACAACCCACATTATCAGTAGAATTATTATATATTTTGCGTTGGGGCTAAGCACGGGTTTTGGGTTTTGGATTTTGACAACTGTAATTCGTAATTCGTAATTGTTTGTGTCATCCCCCTGAATCCCCCTTCAAAGGGGGAATGTGATATGTATTCCCCTATAAAAAGAAGGGACGCAGGGATGTGTAAAGTCTAATAAGCGACTGCGGCCAGCATTTTATGCATGAGCCAAATATAAAGTTCCGTTTCTTCTTTTCCACTTTGACGTACCTTCATGACTTCCCGTCCTGACGGCTAAAAAAGTACTGACGGTTGAAATCTTACAGCTTTAATATTGATACTGGATTCTTCAGTCGCAAGCTCCTTCAGAATGACCATCTACAGCTAATGAGTATCGACTGATTTATGACAACCAATAGCTGACACCTGAAAGCTGACACCTGAAAGCTATTCTCTCAATTATCCGTGCGTTTTGCTCCCGGCACATTTAATTTATTGAACAATGCCAGCATTTCCTCTAATGACTTAGTGCCAATGTCGCCTACCGTATGCTCGCGGACGGAGACCATGCCGGAGTCCTGTTCCTTTTGGCCAACGATAATTGCGAAAGGAATTTTCTGCTGCTCGGATTCGGCAATCTTTCGGCCTATCTTCTCGCTGCGAGTGTCGAGTTTCACACGGAATCCCCCGGCCTCGATCTTTGCGGCAATTTCTGTGGCATATTCATTCTGATTGCCGCCGATGGGCATTACGCTTACCTGCTCGGGCGCCAACCAGAACGGGAAATTCCCGGCATAATGTTCAATCAGAATCGACATAAATCTTTCGATAGAGCCAACCGGGGCGCGGTGGATTATAACCGGGCGATGGGTTGAGTTATCCGAGCCGACGTATTCGAGTTCGAAGCGTTCCGGCATCACATAATCCACCTGCACAGTGCCAAGCTGCCACTTGCGGCCGATAGCATCCTTAATAACAAAATCAATCTTCGGGCCATAAAATGAAGCCTCGCCCATTTCGACCGTATATTCCAGGCCAAGCTCGTCGGCAGCCTCGCGAATGTCTTTTTGTGCCCTGTCCCAAAGCTCAATTTCACCGCCGTACTTGGACGAATCGTCATCGCGAAATGAAAGCCTGGTGGTCAGCGGCATATCGAAAATATCGAAGAAATATCTAATTATATCCACAACGCCTTTAATTTCATCTTTCAGCTGGTCGCGGGTGCAGTAGATATGAGCGTCATCCTGAGTGAAGCCGCGAACCCTGGTCAGGCCGTTAAGCTCGCCGGATTGCTCATAGCGGTAGACAGTGCCGTATTCGAACAATCTAATCGGAAGCTCGCGGTAGCTGTGTGGTTTCATCATATAAATCTGGTGATGGTGGGGGCAGTTCATCGGCTTCAGCAGGTACTGCTCGCTATCCATCTCCATCGGCGGATACTGCGAATCGGCGTAATAAGGATAATGCCCCGATATTTTATACATTTCGAGATTGCCCACATGCGGAGTGATTACCTCCACATATCCGCGTTTGATTTGCTCTTTTCTCATAAATTCTTCGAGTATCCGCCTTATCGTCGTTCCCTTCGGCAGCCAAACGGGCAGCCCGCCGCCAATCATCGGAGTAATCATAAACAATTCCAATTCCTTGCCCAGCTTGCGGTGGTCGCGCCTTTCGGCCTCCTGCCGCATAGTGATGAATTCATCCAGCATCTTTTGTTTCGGGAATGAGATGCCATAGACGCGAGTCATCATATCGCGGTCGGAATCGCCCCGCCAATAGGCCCCTGCAACCGACAGCAGCTTAACTGCCTTAATCATTCCCGTGTTCGGGATGTGCGCCCCCCGGCAAAGGTCCAAAAAACCGCCCTGCTTATAGAACGTTATCTCCTGGCCCTTCAAATCTTCAAGCAGCTCAACCTTATATTCATCGCCAACTTCCTTGAAATGCTTTATCGCCTCCTCCCACGAAATCTCTATCCGCTTGTATTCGGACTTCAATTTGGACAGCTCCTTCATCTTCTTTTCGATGGCCGGCAAATCTTCCACCGTCAGCCGTTTATCGCCAGGCAAATCCACATCATAGTAGAACCCCTGCTCTATTGAGGGGCCGATGCCGAATTTCGTGCCGGGATAAATCGCTCCGATAGCCTCGGCCATTAAGTCGGCCGATGAATGCCAGTATATTTCCTTGCCATCGTCATCGTTAAACGTAACAATTCTGACATTTGCATCTTCATTAATTTTCCTTGATAAATCATATTTCTCATCATTCACAAAAATCCCAAGTGCATTTCGCGCAAGGCCCGGCGATATTGACATAGCGATGTCCATGCCCGTGGCGCCACGTGGGAATTCTTTGGCCGTTCCGTCTGGCAGTGTGATAATCATATTTTAAGTTCCGGATTTAAATTAATATATTAATTGTTGTTTAGCCGAACAGCAAAATTACAAAGATTCTGATTGAATTAAAATATTACGTATGATGTGCTGTCATTATAATAGGTGAGAACATGCCTGCTTTGAATTAACCCATGTAGAATACAACAAAAAAAAGACAGATCGATTAATTTTATCGTTTTTTAATTTGGCATTTCATATATTCGTATGCGGTGCATGAGATAACCGTATTAATTTTTTTAATAACCATAGATTGGTGAAGATATGAGATTCGTATATTTGATGATATTCATATTATCAGTATTGGATTTAACCGCCTGCACAAGCGAAAAGCAATTAGAAGATATGGAACTGCCCGAAGGGCTGAAAGCAGGCATTTGCACCGAAACAATGAATGCTGGAGCATATACTTATGTTCATCTTCAGGAAAGCAATATCAAAAGATGGATTGCCGGCCCGGCAACAGTTGTTCGTGTTGGGGACACAATATTCTATACCGGCGGTTCGGAAATGAGGGGATTCCAAAGCAAGACGATGAACAGGACATTCGATACTATTTTGTTCGTTACAAACATTGCAACGAGTATCCATCCCGATGAATCTATGCAAGAGGAAGCTCATAAAAATGTTAAACCCGTAAAGGTGGAAAAAGTTGAAGTAAAACCCCTGGAAAGCGGCTATACGATTGAGCAGCTCTATGCAGGAAAAGCAGATCTGGCAGGAAAAACCGTTCGTGTACGGGGCCAGGTTGTTAAATATAACGAATCTATTATGGGCAAGAACTGGATACATCTTCAGGACGGTACCGGCGAAGAAGGCAAGAATGACCTGACGGTGACTACACTGGATGAAGTTAAAATCGGTGATGTTGTCGTTATCGAAGGCGTTTTTGGTGTTGACAAAAATATCGGCGGCGGATATAACTTCAGCATTATCATTGAAGAAGGCAAGGTTGTAAAGTAATTCATCTTGTTTATGGCTTTTGTAAAATGATTTTCATCTTTCGGTATTTATACTTATAAGAATCCGGTTAAAAAGCGGTTAATTTGCGATAAGCGTAGTAAGAAGCTCCTTTTGGCCTAAAATGTGCTAATATTGATGTAGTTTTGAGATTAGGAAATAATGAGATTAGGAAATAAGAATAAGTGACATTCAGTGCCAAGCCTATTGTGGCGTTTTAGGAATCCATCTTAATACTGTCATAAGACACGTAAACACTGGATAATTCAACTCCGCTGTTGATGACTGGCACAATATTGTAGGTTGATGCGAAGAGCGATTCTTATTATTAACCGGACAGTAAGGATTTATACTTGCAACATCTATGGTTACAAATCGATTGTTTGTGTTGTAATTATTAACTTGTATATGTATATTCATAGTGTAAAATAAACTGAGTTGGTTGGGAAATGAAACTTTTTCATTATATCGTCCTTTTTATTATGTTGTTATTCGTATCGAAGCTAATTGGTGAGATAACGAATTCCCATCATGATTTTCAGTCTATGTCAAATACCAATGGCAGGATATGTATTGCATGCCATACGCCGCATAACGCCGACACTCAGATAAGTGATGCACCTTTGTGGAACCATGAGATAACAGTAGCTTCTTATACTCTATATTCAACATCTACTATAAATTCTACAATTAACCAACCCGATGGCCTGTCGAAATTGTGTCTGTCATGCCATGATGGAACTGTTGCCGTAGACAACCACAGCGGGGAGACCGGGGGGACTTACTTTATTAGGGCTCAGGGGCAGGTTGGCCCGGACTTAACTTCGGAACACCCTATATCATTTACTTATGACGCCGCTCTGGCCACTGCTGACGGCGACCTGCACGATCCGACTACTCAATCATCTGGATTGGGAAGTACGATTGACGTGGATTTGTTGTTTAATGGAAAAATGGAATGTTCAAGCTGCCACGATGTGCATATAGCGAGGAACACCAACGGATGTATGGGGTGCCATTTTGTAGGGCCTTATACGACGAGGTCATTATCAATAAGAATTGATAACGACAATAGCGCTTTATGTCTTACTTGCCATAAGAAGTAGAATTTTAGATTTCTATTTTCAATATCTCACAGGCCTTTTGGCCTTTGCCTGTCTATTTGTGATTAATAATCTCCTAGTGTAGCTATTCGTAAAAAGACTTAGTATATCCATCTCATTCCCAAATTCCGATTTGGGAATGCAATTTTCCGCAAATCTCTGTTTTGCAATGGATTAGTCAAAATAATTAGGGTTTCCTCAAAAAGTTGACTGAGATATAATTATTAGTACGTTTGCAATATTAAGGAAAAAAACAACCCCCTTAATCCCCCTTTTTTAAGGGGGAATTAAATTGGCTATTCCCCCTTAAAAAAGGGGGAAGTGAGAAAAGCGAGCAGGGGGTTGTCCTACAATCTGCAAGGCATAAGGGCATAATAAATCCATTTCCTTGCACTTTCTAATTGAATAGTTTTCGTAATTACTATAACAATAAACAATTAGTACTTTTTGAGGGCAATC
>JAJRTW010000245.1 GCA_024278075.1 Bacteroidota bacterium
TCCAAGCAGTTATCTGATCAATTAATGGAATATATAAAAACATATAATAAGACGAGGGCAAAGCCATTTCAGTGGACTTATACTGGAAAACCATTAACCATATAATTAATTACTCTTTCTAAGGGATGATACACTAGTGTCCAGCGACTACTTACCAGCGACTTTCCCCATCACCGCCTGAAATATTCTTCGAGTTTGCGGAGCGTATCACCGCTGGTTTTCAGGTCGTGGACAATCAGGCCCTTTTCGAGGATAACAATCCGCTCGCATACTTCGGTTACGTGGTTCAGGTCGTGGCTCGAGATCAGCATAGTAATCTCCTTATCGTCCCTTAATTTCCCAAGCAGATTTTTTAGGCGAATCTGAGTGGTCGGGTCGAGGCTGGCGAAAGGTTCATCCAGGACAAGGACTTCGGGTTTCTGCATCAGGGCGGCTGCTATGCCGATTTTCTTTTGATTGCCTTTCGATAGCTCACGGATTAATTTCTCTTTGCCGAGGATTTCGCCATCGAAGAACTCATCGAACTCGGCATAGAAATCGGCAAGGTCGCCATCGGTCAGGCCATGAACATTACCGATGAATTCGAAATATTCCTCTGGCGTGAGGAAATCAATCAGGAAACCTTCGTCAAGATACGAACCTGTGTATTTCTTCCAGTCGTCATTTTGCATCACATAATGTTCGCCGGACATCACAAAACCACCTTCAGGTCTGATAAGATCAAGAATCAATCTGAAAAGTGTGGTCTTGCCGGCTCCGTTATTGCCGACCAGGCCGAAACTTTCGCCTTTTTCTATTTTAATATGCGGGATATATACTGCTGTTACATCACCATAAACCTTAATTAGATCTCGTGCTTCTATCATTGTTTTATAACAAAATATTCAACAAAATTAATCCGTATTATTCATAAAATGTCAAGGGTGTGTATCAGGCACACGCTGATCGGTGCTACCTGACCCTCAATTATGAACCAACAATTTTACCGTGCCAGAGGCCTAACTTTTATATTTATAAATGGATACGAAGCCTCAGTATAAAAGGCCCGAAATATTCGGGTTAACTAATCCTGAAACCATCGGCAATTTCATATTTTCTATATAACATTTTCTTTGCCAGCAATTTCAGCCAAAATGTATTCGAAAGCAGCCCTGCCAGGCCAATTGCAGCCAGAATCGCAAGGCCGGTGTATTCGTTCCCGAATATATAGAACGGAGCCATAATGGCCTGCGGTATCAATAGCAGGGGTATGAACACCAGAAAATTTGCAGCGCTGACCCCTTCGTAATTAAATGACGCTTTCCTGCTAAGGTCTATCCTTTTTGGTTTTGACATTCCAACTATAATCATTAGATATGAGGTTGTGCCAATATTAAACAAGAAGGTGGCTAAGTTTATATATAAGATTTCAATGCCGAAATAAACAAATGGCGTAGTCAGGATAAAAATGATAAACGAAAAAGTAATTAACAAATAGAACTTCGATTTCATGTATTTCTCGATTGATATATTGTTGGTGAGCAGTGAATCGAAAAAGCCGCTGTTCCATGAAAATAACAGCCCCCCGTATTGAACTATAGGCATTCCGGTCAGCATAATCCCGACGAATATCAATATCCCGAATGATTCTATATATACTTTTTGTGGGTAGAATATGGGGCCATAGATTAATATTATAAGTGATAATAGCACGGCCGATCGCGGGCGTTTGTTTCGCCAGATCAGCCGAAGTTCAAGTGCGATTAACTGCCCGACTTCTTCCATTTTCTCAAGAATTGGCAGGTTAACTTTCGTTAGCGGTTTGCCTTGCTTCTTGGTGCTGATTTCCTGTAGATATGTGTTGTTATGCAGGAAACGGTAGTTTAGGTAATAAAGAGCTCCTACGAAAATGGCCGGCAAGACGATCAGGTAGTTATGGCCTAATATACTCTGAAAGATTGCAGATGAATAACTTGTCAGTAATATCACATTGTAATAATCTAATAATGATACGATACCAAGTACTAATCCGAAAATCATGACAATTCGGGGGTTGTCAACAATTTGCTTCTTCAAATAGAAAGTTGCCAAGCTGTTCCCCATTATAACAAATAAGATCGAGGCCAGCCAAATCATTACAGCGAATGTGGAGTATTGAAGGGATATGGCCTTAATGGCAAATGGCACGAAGATAAGAAACGGCAGGATATTGAAAAATGAGAATACCGACTTTGACAACAGGAAATTGATAATCTTTGACTTTTTTATCGGCAAATGCAGATAAGGTTCAATTGAAAGCACCGGCGAAGATTGCAGCATGAACCGCATCAACAGGTCGATCATCAGGTAATAGATAATGAATCCGTTGAATACGAGTATCGGGCTTTCGTAGGGGAATTTTTTTATTATCAGTATATCAATAAAGAAACCAAGCGCCATCAGGTTGACAGCGAAATACAGGATCAACAGGCTGATGGCAATATTGGCACCGACTTTCTTTTGAAACAGTGGAGACCGCGTGGTCTCCTTGAATTGTTGAAGCAGTAGGTATTTGATCATCTGTTGTGCCGCACGCTTATGAATACGTTCCGGTTTTTAGTTCGTTAAACGAAATGCCGGTGCCAAAGTTTCACAAATATAATAAAAGATAGAGAATAGCGGAATAAACCTGTTGACTTATATAAATATTTATCTTGAGATTGATTTTTGTAGGATTGCATGTCACACCAAAAAAAAGCTCACCCCTGATTCAGGAATGAGCTTATTTTAAATTCGAGTAGAGCGGGGTTGACGAGACTTGAACTCGCGGCCTCCAGTGTGACAGACTGGCGCTCTAACCAAAGCTGAGCTACAACCCCATAAAATCAAATAATGTTGTGGATCCAAGGAGAATTGAACTCCTGACCTCTTGAATGCCATTCAAGCGCTCTCCCATCTGAGCTATGGACCCGGGTGCTTTCCAAATGGCGTCTCATAAAACGTCTCCAAAATTAGCACTAATTCTTTATATTGCAAAGAAAAATATTGAAAATATTATTTAAAAATTAAAGTTTCTTTCTCCATGGCAACCGCCCTGTGAAGTATTGCGAGCATTGCTGAAGAATTCCCTATTGCAATCATCCTTCATAATTCCACTCCGAAGGGACAAATATTACCGGTACTATCTGACGACAACAAATGGTATTATCTCAATATTGCTGCCGTTTTCGACCCTTATGTAATAGGCGCCGGAAGCATAACTGGCCACGTTGATTGTCTCGGAAATAAAGCCCTTGCTACGGAACGGGATATTCTTAGAGTAAACCAACCGGCCCACGGAGCTGTATATTCCATATTCCACATTGTCATTACCATATATTGGAATATTCAAAACCGCTACGTTAATTGTACCATAAATAGCCGATGGGCTAAGATAAGCACTTGCCGAACCCTCGCCGGCAACAGGGAAAAGCGAGGCATCCACTCCGCACTGGATATTGTCCTTAGTGGGGTCAATTACCAATACTTCCCCTTCGTCAAATGGAATTCTTCGTTGGCTTAAGCTATTGACAATGAGATATGCCTCTGCCGGTTTATCGTTGAATAGGCCAATTGGTATGCTTGCGGAATATTGACCCGGGACAGAAGTGGAATAGAAACTGTATTGCTCGTAACCAATCGCTCCGTCAAATTTAACGAACAGCAGTACTTCGGGAAAGGTAATGTCAGGTATAATAAAAGTAACAACTCGCACGAAGCTTTTTATTCTGTAGGTGGAAATTGGTGCAACAATTGTTCCTGCTTTGGCTGCCGATTCATAAACGTCCGGTGTGCCGTAGCCCACATTATTATTTGGCTGCATTGAAGAAGTGCCGGTTTCAAATAATATTTTTCTTATTTCCCAAGGCCTTAATTCGGGATATAATGACAGCAGCAAGGCCGCACCTCCGGTAATAATAGGCGAAGATAACGATGTTCCGCCTGACTTGATATAACCCGCAGAATCTCTCGGATTAACAATTGTGACTCTCTCGCCCATAGCTGACAAATCCGGCTTGATTCTGCCATCGCCTCGCGGCCCTTTGGATGAAAATCCGGAAACAGTAATGCCGTCACTTCGAACCGACGCTACTGCAATTATGCTATCGGCATCGGCAGGGCTTAAGATAGTACGCGGTTGACCTCTATTGCCTGCCGAAGTAATGCACAGCACTCCGCGCCGGACTGCATGATTTGACACCCGGGCAACGATGGTGGTATTGCCGTCCAATTCGCCATAAGAATATACGGCTTCTGTTGAATCGTATCGGTAATACCCAAGCGACGAATTTACAATATCCACACCCCGCGATTCCATCCACTCCAAAGCGGCGGCAAAGTTATCTTCCTCTATTCTTGTCTCCGAACCGATCACCTCGGTTTTTGCCAGTATGAATTCGGCGTTGGGGGCAATTCCGATTAAATTTCCGGGAGCATATCCGGCAATCGTCGACAGCACAACCGTTCCGTGATGGTCTTGGTTGGGATGGTCCCCGCTTTGATTCTCTGTCAGGCTGTCGTTAAAAATAAAATCATATTCGGCTATGACATTCGAATTCGCAAGGGCAGTATGCCGGCGCCACCTGAACCCGGAATCTATCAAGCCAATCAATACTCCCCGCCCCGTAACTCCAAGCCGGTGAAGTTCCGGCACGTTCGGAACCAATGCCTGCCGGTAAGAATCACCGTAATCAAATACTCCGCAATTCATATAAGTATAGTCATCGGAGGCTATCAAATCGAAAGCATCCGGCTCTATTTCATATAGATTATTTGTGATGGCCAGCTTCTGTCCAGTTTCGGTAATATTGCTCACAAAACTAAGTTTTGATATTGCTTCCGCAGCCGACGAATCGCACCTGACAACCGCATAGTTACTCCATCTTAACTTTAATAATACCTCGGCATTCAGATTGATTAATGAGTCGATATATGGATTATACAGCGGGGCGTCCGCTATTGTGAAAAGAGAATCCGCATCAAATACTTTGGCTCTTCGGGATTTGCAGCGCCGGTTGTGTATCTTTAATGTGGCATCGAAAATATCGGAGCCTGCCTCGAATTTTTCCGGCCCCTTATCGATTAAATATACCCTGTATGTTTCGTTGGAATGAAGAGCTATGGGGAGAAGGAAAGCAATTAGAATAAATATGAGAATACAATATTTTCCTAAATTAGTAACCTTAAATTTTTGTATATTATTCCTTTCAAACACCATAAAACCTATAAGTTCAAATAAATATGTTTTTCATCAGTTATTAGAGATAATTTTATTAGAGAATTATTTTAAATTATTATTACTAATTATTTAATTATGCCGACGGTTTTTATCACAGGCTCCGGGAAAAGAATTGGGAAAGGGCTGGCTATCGAGTTCGCCCGAAAAGGGTGGAACGTTGCTATACATTATAACCGGTCCGCCGAAGAGGCCGCCGATACTTATCGTAGAGTAATTGATATTGGCGTACAATCGGTTTTGGTGCAGGCGGATTTTAGGGATAATTCCCAGCTTCAATCTGCTTTTGAGGCTGGCGTGGCCGAATTGGGCGTGCCGGATGTTTTGGTAAACAATGCAGGCATATTTCCGCAGGCCGCCAGGCTCGAAAATATTACGGATGGCCTGTGGGGCGATGCAATGGATATTAATCTTAAGTCCCAATATCGCCTCGCGAAACTATTTGCAGCTATAGCCGGCGATAATGCCCGGATAATAAACATCGGCTCGCTGGGCGGGCAGGAAATATGGAAGCACCGGTTGCCGTATAACGTGTCCAAAGCCGGAGTAATCCAGCTAACTAAAGCTCTTGCCGTTGAGCTTGCTCCTGTAATATCGGTTAACTGTGTTTGCCCCGGGGCGATTGAAATCCCCGGCAAACCGCCGCCCGAGCCAATTTCATTCGGGCCGGGCAGGATTCCGATGAAGAGGTTCGGCACAGTAATCGATCTGTTCGATGCGGTGTATTTCTTTGCAACGGCATCTAATTATATTACCGGACAGGTTCTCAATGTTGATGGCGGGCTGCATGAGGCCAGGCAGCAAGGGTAGTGCGCCAATCATGGGCGTGCAAAACACTAAGGCTACACACTCCTTTATTCTAAGGTCACATGCTTTAGTGTATCAATTCACATAAAAACATATTACATCAGTTAACTTGGTTCAGTAGTGTCCGGTTAAAATACGGATAATAAGTGATATTCGCGGTAGCAATCTCCATTTTGACCTATATCGTGCTGATTTGGATGCGATTATAGATATAGCGAAAAAATAATACTAAAGTTGTCATGCCGGACCCCGATCCGGCATCCATCTTAAATATAGCAAATAGCCTATGAATACTGGATTCCTGCTTCCGCAGGAATGACACGTAACAGTTATTAAGGGTATTTTCTGCATAACTCTCATTTTTTAACCGGACAGTAGTTAACTTGGTTTTTAAACTAATTTCGCTCATCATATAGGCTAATCCATTGTAAATCTAAGATTTGAAGGAAAAAACAGCATTCCCAAATCGGAATTTGGGAATGAGATTATTAAAAAGTCCCGCAATAAGCGGGTTATCACTTATTTCAACATATATTTCAGTAAATCATTATGGGTAAAATTAAAAGAATTCTTCCGATAAACGGGCAATTGCAAAAGGCCGACAAGGCATATAACAATAAGGATTTCATTCACAGCCGCGACGGAAGAACGTTGCGGATACTATCGGAATACCTCTATCCCGAACAGTATTTTCGTAAGAATAATGTGGAGAATACCGTTGTGTTTTTTGGTTCGGCAAGGTCTCTGCCAAGCAAGGAAATCGAGCAGGGGATAAGCGATTTGAATGAGAAGAGAAAGACTGCAAATAAAAAAAGCATCAAAAAAATAAGCAAGAAAATTGCTAAACTTGAGATGCTCAGGTACACGTCGAAACATTATGATGATGCCGTTGAACTTGCCAGGTTAATATCGGAGTGGTCAAATAATTTTCCGGAAAAGGAGCGGTTCTATATTTGCACCGGCGGCGGCCCCGGGATGATGGAAGCTGCTAATAAAGGGGCTTTCCTGGCCGACAGCCCTGCAATTGGCCTTAACATAAGCCTGCCGTTCGAGCAGTATCCCAACCCGTTCATATCGCCCGAACTGAACTTCGAGTTCCATTATTTCTTTATGCGCAAATTTTGGTTCGTCTATCTTGCAAAGGCTATCGTTGCCTTCCCCGGTGGATTTGGCACAATGGACGAGTTGATGGAGCTTCTGACACTGAAGCAGACCGGCAAAATCACCAGGCCGATTCCGATATTGCTTTACGGGTCGGAATTTTGGAATAACCTGTTTAATTTTGATTATCTGTCCGAAATGGGCATGATTGCCAAAAAGGACCTGAAATTATTTAAATTCGCCGACACTCCGGAAGATGCCTTTGAGTTCCTGAAAGCGGAATTGATAACTATTCACGGCCTGTAGGATAGTAGCTGCAAGCACGGGAAGCCTGTACGCTATTAAGAAATTAAATAATGTTAAATAGCATTATTCATTAAATATTCAAGATGCCTGATTGACAATTGGTTACAGATATTTAAGATAGCTCAATAATAAGTCAAACATAATCACCGTGGAATCGGCATAACTCGTATACTCCCTTAAAGATACGAAGCTCTTGAGTAAAAGTCCCGCAATATGCGGGTTAAATAGCCACGTACTTTAGCGCGTGGAACCGGAATTAAAATAAACAGGAAACAAATTTCCATTTATTTCGAATTAATAGATAACATCCTGCGCTGAAATGATAAATTCTAATAAAGTGACAACGATGAGAATAACAATTATGAACAAAATTCCTATGAAAATAAAGATGATAAAGATAATCCCATTGAAAATAGCTTTAATTATTATGGCTTTTTTGCTTGTTAATATATCTGCCCGCCTTCAGGCAGCCGGCAGCCTTGAGATAACGCCCGAACGTCCGAAAGAGTTCGGTATGATTTCCTTGTCATTTCAGCCGGACGGGCGGTTTGGCAATTCCGATTCTTTGCTTGCATTTATCTACTGTTTCAGTGAATTCAAGCCCATGCCTGATGCTTATGAGATTCCATTACTGAAGCTGCCGGGGCAATCGGAATTCACGGGGAAATTCCTGCTGCCAGATTTTACAGTGTTCGGTATGATTAAGGTATTCGGCTATCGCACGGGCAAGGTAATGATTGATGACAATCAGGGGAAGATGTGGGACTTCTTGGTGCTTCTCGATTCTGAAAAGCTGCTTAGAGGCGCGAATTCTAAAGCAGGATTGTCATATATGGGCAATATGCCGGAGAATTTCAGCAGAACAGTTGATTTCAGGAAAGCCCTTGCGTATCTGGAAAAAGAAACGAAGGCCTATCCGAACAATATTCAGGCACAAATCGGATTAACTTCGCTAAAACTGGATTTAAAAAGGATATCCTATGATGATTTTACAAAAATTCTTGAAAAGTTGACAAAGAAAAGATTTGACTTGGGCAATGAAAACGATATTCGAGCTGTTAGCCGTGCATTAAGAACTTTGAACAAAAGCAAACAGGCCGATAAATTAGAGAGGCGGTTTGCCGAGAAGTATCCGGACAGCAAACTTGCCGAGGAGTCCTATCTATCCAAATTATCAGCGGCTGAATCATTTAAGGAATTCACAAAGCTTTCCGTGGAATTCTTTGATAAGTACCCATCTTCAAACAGCCGCCAAAGAATATTTTCCGCATTTGTCACTTCATTTCTCCAATTGAACAAGCTCGGCCAATTAATGAATATTCTGGAGAATATCGATTATGTGCCGCCGACGGTATATTCGCAGATTGCCGGCGAAGTGATTAGCAATTCCAAATTGACTCCGGGTTTCAATAAAAATCAACGATATGAGATGGCAATTAAAATATACAATCTGGCCATGAAAGGGATTAATGAGGAAAATTTCCGGGACGTGGATAATAGATTAAAGCCTTCTTATCTTACACCCGGGGAATGGGCGATTCAGCGTGAACATGTATATGGCGGAATCTACGAAACCCGCGGCAATATATACTTATTGCAACAAGACACTGCCAATGCGGTCAAAACTTATCGGCAGGCCATTGAATCGCAAGGCAGCCTTTCAGGTGTGAAATTATTCGAAAAGATTATATCATTACTAAATGGCACCGGAGATGAAAAGGCCGCCCTTGAGTATTGCAACGGCGCTATTCTCCGGTCGATGCAGACGGCCAATCTTTTAAAACAGCATAAGAAATTATCGGAAAAATTACTTTCGCTCGGCGGACGGGAGTACAAGAATTATCTCGATTCCCTGCAAAAACAGGCAAAGGCAATTCGATTGGAAAAATTAAAATATCAGGCCATTAGCCTGCCCGAAGTGACCGGAGTGTTCGGGCGGTTGAATGGCACTTTTTTGGATATTGAGGACATAAGAGGCAAGATTATTATGCTGACATTTTGGTCTACTTGGTGCGGGCCATGCAAGTCAATGTTTCCGGCAATTGAGGCTCTATACGGGTTTTATGCCGATAGCTCCGATGTTGTGATAGCTTCGGTGAATCTGTGGGAGCAGGAGGGAGATCGAGAGGAAATCCTTCGTGAGTTCCTGAAGGAAACCGAAGCGAATTTCCCCATTTACATTGACCAAACAGATGTAATTCCCCGGAAGTATGGAATTATGGGGCTTCCCACTACTGTGTTCATTGACAGGGCCGGGACAATAAGGTTTAAGGTGATTGGATTTACTAATGAGGATGACTTCATTTTGGAATCTATTGATAAAATCGATTTTATGAATTCTGTATGGAAGTAAGTGATGAATAAAGCAAGGTGCCAGTGGTGTTTGAAAACCGATGTGGAAATTGAGTATCACGATAAAGTGTGGGGAGTTGCCGTGCATGACGACATAGAATTATACCGGTTTATCACTCTTGATGCCTTCCAGGCCGGGCTTAGCTGGCTGACAATCCTAAAAAAACGAGATAATTTCGATAAGGCCTTCGATGGCTTCGACCCAAATGTAATTGTGGCCTATGACGATAAAAAAACTGCATCACTGATGAATGACGCTGGGATAATACGGAACCGACTGAAGATTGCAGCAACGATAAACAATGCCCGTAGATTCCTTGATGTTCAGAAGGAATTCGGGTCATTTGATAAATATATCTGGCAGTTCACAGGCGGCAAAACCATAGTTAATAAATGGAAAACCGTGGACGAAATACCTGCCGTATCGGAGCAGGCCGAGCTTATGAGCAAGGATATGAAGTCGCGCGGGTTTAAATTTTGCGGCCCGACTATTTGCTATGCCTTTATGCAAGCTGCCGGCATGGTCAATGACCACACCACGGACTGCTATCGTTATAAGGAACTGGCACACGACACTAGTGTATCATCCCTTAGAAAGAGTAATTAATTATATGGTTAATGGTTTTCCAGTATAAGTCCACTGAAATGGCTTTGCCCTCGTCTTATTATATGTTTTTATATATTCCATTAATTGATCAGATAACTGCTTGGA
>JAJRTW010000246.1 GCA_024278075.1 Bacteroidota bacterium
GACAGTGCTTGCATTGATACTAAAAGAGCAGTTAATGGAGAAGTTGCATTTGATCGACATTCTATCTCTTAGCAGAGAAAGGCTAAAACAGGCACGTGCACCTGATTACCAATTAGCATTTTTTTAACCGGACAGTACTGTCTTTGTCCATTGAATGTATCTCATAATTTGATTTTTATTTACCTTATAAATATTCTTCTATTAATAAAACCTAAATCAACCTGTCCTCGCCCAATCCTTTATTTCAGCAACAATAGTTTCCTGGTTCGAATATAGTCATTCGCTCTCATTTTGTAGAAATAAATCTCACCAACGACTGTTTCACCCAAATCATTCTTGCCGTCCCAAGTTGATGAATGGCTCCCCACCGGTTTATATTCATTGACAAGAGTTCTAATTTCCTGCCCCATAATATCAAAGATGCGAAGCTCAACATGCCCTGGAATTGATAATTGATAATTGATAGTTGTTGATTGCGAGAATGGATTGGGCCAGGCTTGCAAAGAGTTGTAGGCCGGTAGAGATTTATCTTTAATACTACTCACCGCCAGTCCGTCCCATGCGGCAATATTATTAGAGAGCCTGCCGCCGGCCGAAGTGAAATACCCGCCAACGTACAACTTGCCTTCGAATACCTTGAGCGACAGGACTGATCCGGCATCAACGCCATGTTTAATTCCACTCCCGAGCGATTCGAAACTCTGGCTTACTTTATTGTATTTGACTATGCTGTTGGCTTCGATGCCGTTGGCTTCGGTGAAGTGTCCGCCTATGAATAAATAGCCGCCGTGTTCAAGAATCGAATATACTGGCCCGTTGGTGCCGGTTCCGAGAGAGTATATATCAAATGTCTGCCAATTCAGCATGAATATATTCGCCACTTCCGTGCCATTTGCATCGGTGAAATTTCCGCCAATATATGCCCAGGGGTCAGATATTGCAATAGCGTAAACGGTGCCATTAACAAATTCGCCAAGCCCGAACCACCGGTTCTGCTTTGGGCTCCATATACCCAGGCCCATGGAAGATTCCGTGCCTACGCTGTCGAATCGTCCGCCGCAATAAAGCATTCCCGACTGGTCAATCTCGAGGGCTTCCACAGAGAATGAGCCCTCTGCCGACTTCATTCCATCGCCCATGGCCATCCACTTGCTGCCGTCCCATTTTGCAATGCCCGCAGATTTTATCGCCCCCACGCTGTCGAATCGTCCGCCCACAAAGAACTGCCCGTCGGAATATGCTATGGGGCCAAGCTCGCCATCGCCTGCATCAATTCCGCCGCCTATATCCTCCCAGTCCTGCTCGCCGATTTTCCATTTGGCAACATTGTTCAATGTGACCGTGTATGCCCCGGGGAACCAGCCGGTGAAATAAATATCATTCTCAACACTTACCATCGAATACACGACACCCGGGTCCTGAAGGCCCTGCTTCAAAGCGCTCCAGCTTTCGCCGTCCCACATTGCCAGCCCGGGCGAATGGTGGTTGCCGATATTGTCGAAGGCGCCGCCTACATATAAATTGTTATCGGCTCCGACGGCCATGTCATACACAGCTGAATTCACTCCGTCGGTTCCCATATCAAACAGGTCTCTCCATCCATCTCCGTTCCAATAGGCAAAACCATTGGCAAATATATTGCCGGCTTTCTCGAATGTGCCGCCTACGATTATTCCATCCTGATATGGATCCATCGAAAGAACCGAAGGCACCTGCCCGCCGTATAATTCTTTGCCGATGTCAATCCAATTGCCATTCCAAGCGGCGAGATTGTTGGCTTCTATGCCCCCGGCCCGGTCGAATAATCCACCCGCAATTATATAATCTTCGAGAAATTCTATTGAATTGACATTGCCGTTAACCCCGGAAGAAAGTGGTATCCACTTGTCATATTCCAGTTTTGCGATATTATTAATAAGTGTGTCGCTATCGCCGGCGAAAGTTCCGCCGATGTAGACGTAGCCGGACGGGCCAGGCTCTATACACCTTACTATACCGTCAATCCCGCTGCCCAAGGGTTCGGGTTCGGTTCCGTCTTCGTCGTAGACGGCTATATTTTTTATGTCAGGGTTGTTGGAATCTATGAATTTACCGCCTATATATATCTTCCCTTCGCGCTCGGCCAGAGAGTAAATGGCACCTTCGAAATTGAACAGAGGCTGCCAATCATTCCAATTATATAAGTCCAAAACCCAAAGATTAGATTCTGAACCGTTATGCTTTATAGCGGAACCACCAATGTAGTACTTTCCGGAAGCGCCTATAACAATTGCCCTGATGATTCCGGAGAGGCCGCCGCCGTAAATTTGCGTAAACGTTTCACCTTCCAAATAGGCAACCCCGGATAAATCCTCGCCGTTTATTTGTGTGAATGAGCCGGTTATATATAATAATTCATTAAGAACATAGAAAGAATATATTTTGCCGATATTAATTATGCCGATGATTTCCCACGCCTCGGCCGAACCGTCATATTTATATATATATCCGCCTCGTGCGATATAAATATCTCTGCCAATGGAGGCAACGGCCGGAACTTCAGTATCCACAAAATTCGTAAATGCAAAATTTTCCGCCCAGTGCTTATCATCTTCTGCATTAGAAATCGCCGGCAGCGATGGCTTGGGATGGGCCTGTGCCGGCGGCGAGAAAACAGTATGGCCTTGCGAAAAGCTGAAATCGAAAGATAATAAGCTAAACAGGAATAATAATATTAACAATATTAATGCTCTTTTCATTATAGCCGCTCACAGATAAAATTATTTATATTCTACCTAAAAAAGTATCATCTATTTCCCCCTTAAAAAAGGGGGATTAAGGGGGGTTGTTATTTTCCTTATTACGCTGATGCACTAATATCTTTTTCGCAGATAACTTTTTGAGGAAATCCTAACTACTGAAATTTGAATGACTTAATAGACTTCTCGAATATGGGGAGATAGTCCTTCTCTTCGCCCTTGAACCAGTTCATAGTAATTCTGTAAAGTTTGTCGTCCTTAATTGTGAAATACACCCTGCTTTTCACGTCCTTTGCAAACGAATAATCCATTACTTTAGCAGCCACGCCGCCGATTTTCACATCCTTTGGCTTGGCATTTTTATACTTTGCGCGATTGTCTTCAACGATTTTGTCAAGCTTATTTTGTTTGGAAGCGTCAAGCACATCCACCTGAATATTGCAGTCAGCCCTTCTTTCACCACTATAATTAATAGAATAGATCGCATCTTTCAATCCGGTTCGGCCCGCAGAGAAATTATCTGAAATACTAATCGAGAACCCCTTGCCTTTTTAGTGACAAGATTGGGCGAGGCCGGCTCGGCTTCAATTACCTGAAAAACAGTATCCGGCATTTCCGAGACAGGTGCGGGTGTTTTTGCCAGGATTAATGAATTTGCAATTTCATCGAATTTGTCTTTATAATGCTTGAAAGCCCCGCCGAAGGCCTCCATGATAAGCACCGTTGCCGTGCCTTCGTCTTTGGCAGCAGCATAGAAGACGCCGTTGAATTCACCGTCCTCGAGTTGGAACGAATAGGTTATTTTAGATGCTTCGGCGCCATCGATAGTCAGTTTTTCGGGGGTGGAATAATATTCGGGGCCGAAGATTTTTGCATTTTCAATTACATCTTCGATGGTCTTGGCCGAATCAATTGTGATGGCCATTAGGTCGATCTTGGCAGCCGGCAGGCCTTTGGCGTCATATTTAAAGAAGCGGTTTTGGCCCTGGGAGGATGAAAAAACCACGAACCTTTGCCCCGGAATAGGCAGTGCCGACCAATTCGAAGGATATTTAACCGAGAAACCCTTGATTTCATCTGTGTAGGTGTCCAAACTTGCTATTTCAATTGGCTTTGGCCCTTCGTCGCAACTCCATATAAAAGCTGAAACGATTAAAGCCGGCAAAAAAATAGTTAATAGTTTTCTCATAAAGCCCTCCTTGTAAATAAATATTGATAAGTATACTAAATTTCATTTATTTGAATGCGCCAGATTGAAAACAGAAACTAATTCAAAACATCGCTCTACCCTGCAAATTGCCCTATATCGTGTTGTTTTGAATACAATTTTGAAATTTTACGTTCTGACGGTTATTACCAGTGGCAATTAGATGAAGTAAGGGGCTGTCTCAAAAGCGTCATTCACAGCGAAGCGGAGCCATTCGTGGCGGAGTAGAGCGAAGAATCCAGCGCCGCATGAATACCGGATTCTTCACGGAGTTTACCCTGAGCGAAGCCGAAGGGTTCAGAATGACTTTTCATGGATTCTCTTGCTTTTGAGACAGCCCCTTACACTCTAATATATTTGTCGTTTACAACATACGATTACAGTCAAAGATCTAAAGATTCACTTCCTTCCCCACTTCTTCACTTCCCCACTTCCTAATTATTCAAGGCCCCATCCAGAATCCAGCGCCTGACACCTTGCTTCTGATTTTCAGTAATATTAATTCTATAATAATCCAGATGCGGATTAGTGCCTTCGATCACCTGAACAAGCACACTCCCATCGGGATTTGTGGCAACCACCAGCCCGGTGTTTTCCGTTGCGGCCGTCACTTGGAAATGAGTGGTCATATCGCGCCCGCCTGCTCTGTATACATCGTCGTGACAACCGGAAAATGCACACTTAACCTTAAGGAAAGGCAGGACATGATTCTGAAAACTAACCTCGCCTTCCTCCGGGAAAACAATTTTGTTGTTTGGGCCGATGGTTTCGCTGCACGTGCACATTAATAAAAGCACTAGCGACAATAGCGAAAATATTATTGCTTTAAAAGTCATGAATAGCTTTCATCCAAAGTTGGGAAATCGTTTGCTTTAATATCTTTGCAATAATTCAGTACGGCCTTGTGGATTTCGTCATTTAGTTCGGCATACCTGCGGACGAAGCGCGGATTGAAGTCAACGGTAAGGCCAAGCATATCGGTATAGACTAATATTTGGCCGTCGCAATGCGGCCCGGCACCAATTCCAATCGTTGGGATAGACAGGGCCATTGTTATTTTTTTGCCAAGTTCTGCGGGTATCTTCTCTAACACGATAGCAATAGCACCGGCTTGTTCCAATGCCAAAGAATCGCTATAAATATTTTCAGCCTCTTTCGGGTCTTTCCCTCGGGAGCGGTAGGAGCCGAATTTATTGATGCTCTGCGGTGTCAGGCCCAGGTGCCCCATAACCGGGATTCCGGCTTCGGCCATTCTCGATATTGCCTTGACCACATTTTGGCCGCCTTCGAGCTTTACTGCCGAGCAGCCGGTTTCTTTCATAATCCTGCCGGCGTTGGTGAATGCCTCCGACGGCGAAACCTGGTAGGTCATAAACGGCATATCGGCTATGACCAAAGCACGCTCGGCTCCCTTTACCACTGCCTTTGTGTGGTAAATTGTGTCTTCGAGTGTAACCGGTAGGGTGGTTTCGTGGCCCTGAACAACGTTCCCAAGCGAATCGCCAACGAGAATAACATCAATGCCTGCTTCATCGAGTATCTTGGCAATCAAGGCATCATAGGCCGTCAGGCAGGAAATTTTTATTCCGGCCGCTTTCATCTCACGCAATCGCAATGTAGTCACACTGCGGTTATCAGTTTTATCAGGGTTTAGATAATTCATTTGCCAGCTTCATTATTTACAAAATATATAGCATTACAATATTGCTTAAAAACAATATTACGAAATTTATTATTAAACTTATAGTTTGCTTGTGGGATAATACCGGTAATTTAACGCAAAATATTCACTTAATATGAGAAGGGAATCATTGGGCGATATTTTATATTTTCTTCCTGTGGCGCCGATAGTGCATCATCACATAATAAATTAATATTTAACATTCCGTCAGTTGTTACAACTGACCAATGACGAGAGTTTCTATATTGCCAGTTGTAACAACTGGCGAAAGCAAAGGTGTAACAAAGCTGGTGGCTTAGATACAAGGGTTAACATTGCAATTGTTTCTGAGATGCCGTAATAGTGTAACGATACTCAAAAAAGCATGTTATATTTGTGAAATTAGATTTAAAATAACTTCCGTTAATTATTTTGACTAATCCATTGCAAAACAGAGATTTGCGGGAAAATTGTATCCCCAAATCGGAATTTTGCAATGAGATGAATATGATAAGCCTTTTTACGAATAGCTACACTATCCGGAGCAACCGATAGCAAGTCTGCGGGGCTATTGAAATATCTAACGAACATAACATCACTATTGCAAATTGCGTGGATAAGAACTTATTACTATGAAAAGTATGGGAAATTAGTTAGCTTATAGATATTTTCCTGGTTTGACATAACTTCTCTTATGGTAAAAGTTTATAGATCAGGCGAACTGAATCCCGATTGTAAATAGCAGGAATAATTAATTAAGAAAAACATGGATAGAAATTGTAGTAAATATAGCAAACTCGGTTTGATGCTTGTGTTACTGTTTTTATGCCCGGGCTTTGCCGAAGCGGGCAGTTTGTATGAAATGTCGTTTACGGAAAACAAGGGGCAGATAATTGATGACGGCAGCAATAACGGCAACAATAGCGGCAACAATAGCGGCAACAATATCAAATATGTGTCTCAAAGCAGGGGCGTTAATATTTACCTGACAAGTTCCGGTATCAGCTATGTTTTTAGAAAGGCTGACGGGCAAGGACAGGCCGGCCTGCTAACCCGCAATAATAACCGGCCGGAAAAGCTGTACAGGATGGACATGGCCCTGCAGGGGGCTTCGGATGAATGTTCAATAACAGCCGAGGAAGAATCCGGCCATGTTTTTAATTATTATTTCCCGCATTGCCCGGATGGAATTACTGGGGTTCGAAGCTATCGAAGGATTACATATAATAACGTATATAATAACATTGACATGGTTTGCTATGGCGACGGAGGCAAATTGAAATATGAATTTGTTGTAAAACCGGGCGGAAAAGTTGGTGATATTAAAATTAATTATGATGGAGCCGAACAAATTACTCTTAATGAAAACGGCAGCTTATCCATCGATAATCCTTTGGGTGTACTGTCGGAAGCAGTCCCATATACCTATCAGAATCAAAATCAAAATAAGAGTAATCAAAATCGCCGAATACAATCTACGGTTTCTTCCGAATTCATCATCAGAAACGGCTTTATTCAGTTCGAGGTTGGGGATTACGACCGGACAAAGAATTTGATTATCGACCCCGAGGTTAGCTGGATTACTTATTTAGGCAGCTCCGATACCGACAGGATTTTGGGAATTGCCAGTGATGACGAAAATAATTTAATAGTATCGGGTTGGACTAATAGCATTTATTTTCCGGTATCGGCTGGTTCATATCAGGAGAGAATAGGCGGCGTCTACGATGCGTTTATTTTTAAATTTGATACGTCCGATAAATTGATGTGGGGTACTTTCATTGGCGGGGCCGGCAATGAATATAGTTTTGATATTACAGCAAGCGGACAGATGATATGGATGAGTTTCGAATCATCAAGCAGGGACTTCCCAACAACTCCCGATGCCTATCAGTCATCATATAGCGGCGGCACGGCTGATATAGTATTAACAAAATTCAGCGGTTCGGGCCTTCTGCTTTATTCAACATATATCGGCGGCAGCGGCTATGAAGGGTCTACCGGAATAACAGTAGATAGCGATGATAATATATGGTTTACGGGCAGGACGTTTAGCCCTGATTTCCCAATTAAAACAGACGATTCATTATATCGCATCAGTTATTATGATGCAATACTTGTGAAATTCTCTCCGGAAGGAGAGTTATTATTGTCCAAAAACATTGGCGGGACAGCTTCCGATTTCGGAGAAGATATAGCTTTTGATGCTAATAGCAAATTAATTGGCATTGCCGGATTTACAACAAGCACCGACTATCCGGCCACTCACGGCACTTATCAACCGGAATTTAAAGGACAAGTGGATGCGTTTATCAGTAAATTTAATTTGGATGGCGAAATGATATGGTCATCATTCTTTGGCGGCAGCGGAAATGACTACGGATCAAGCATAGCCGTTGACGGCAAGGGGGATTTCATTATGTCCGGATTCACCAGGAGCATAGATTTCCCAACCAGTGCGTATCCTTATCAAAAAGAATTAAAAGGTGAATCCGATTGTTTTGTTGCGAAATTTAACAAGCTTGGCTTCCTGTCGTTTAGTACATATCTGGGGGGCAGCGGTTTGGAGGGGTTCGGATTAACCATAAATCACCAGCAAGCCGATGTTAATGTTGGCCCCGGCAATCAAATATATCTGACCGGCACAACGGCAAGCACGGATTTCCCGGTTACTTCGGAAGCCTACCAAGAGAGCCTCTCCGGCAGCAGTGACGCTTTTATGGCCAATTTCGATGCCGATGGTGATTTGGCATGGTCGTCCTATCTCGGTGGCAGCCAGGATGAAATAGGCCATGATATAATGATTGATTACAAGGGCAGATTGGTGGTGGCCGGGGCGACTACCAGCGCCGATTTCCCCGTTACTTTCAACGCATTTCAAAGGCAGCACGGAGGAGGTGTTGACGGTTTTATCTTTAGGCTGGGCGATACCGAATGCGAGATGAATTATAATGACTTCACTGATATTTCCGATCTAAAAATAGCCGGCCATGCCGAACAAGATAATGATTTAATCATATTAACACCTTCGGCGGGCAACGTTGCCGGAGCCGTGTGGTTTAGCCGGAAGGTATCGCTGAGCAATGGTTTTTCGGCCGTCTTTCAATTTCGTATGGCCTACGGATTTAATAGTTTTAGTGATGGCTCGGCCCCCGGGGCTGACGGAATAGTGTTTGTAATTCAGAATTCGGCACCGGGTGCCCTGGGCAATACTGGCGGGGGCATAGGCTATGAGGATATTCCCAATTCAATAGCCGTAGAGTTTGACACCTATTGGAATTATCAGAAAAGCGACCCGAATGGCAATCATGTGGCGGTTTTTTCTAATGGCATGGCGCCGAACAGCAGCGACCACTCCACGGCGGCGAATCTTGGCACCAATAGTGACATATTGGAGATAATTCCGGACGGCCGCACATATTATGTGAAGATTGATTATGTGATTAACCCGGGCAAGTTGATAGTATACATTGATTCCACCGGCAATTACAATAATCCTGTATTGGAGATAGACTCCGTCGATATTGGCCAGTTGCTTGATTTGGATCAGGATTGTTATGCTTTTATAGGGATAGCATCGGCAACCGGCGACAGTTGGGAGAGGCATGAACTATTGGGGTGGGAATACTGCTCCTCGCCGTGCGCCCCGCTGAGTGTGGAATATGATAATGCCAGCCGTATTTCGGTTTCAACCTATCCGAACCCGTCGAATGATAATATATTGATTAATTTCAGCCTCGGCGAACCAGCTTATGTTAATCTCAAAATATATAATTTATTGGGCGGCGGAGAGGATATATTGATAAATTCTATTAAAGCCGCCGGCAATTACGAGGCCCTTTGGAATGCCGCCAACAAACCGGCAGGAGTATATATGTATGTGCTTTCGGCGGGCAATGCAATAGAAACAGGAAAGATTATAATAAGGAAGTGAGGCAAGCGTGCATGGGGCCGTCCCGCTACCTGCGAGCATCACTCCGCTCTTCTTTTACGAACTTCAGCCAGCCCTTTGTCGACTACATCCACAGAAATTTCAATATCAAATCCCGAAAGCGGCACACCTCTCTTCGTATTTATTTTAGACTTAATCTCAAGAAAAGCCTGTTCGGATTCCTCCAGCCTGCCGAGATAGAGCAAAGCATAGGCCCTAAGGTTCATGGCGAACATCTGGCCCGGTGCTTTCTTCAGCGAGCGTTCGGCCCAATCCAATGCGTCGCCATAATTTTTAGCAGCGCCGGCCATTTGGGCAAGAGTGGCAGCGGCACTGGCAAATATAGAATCCGACAAGTCGCCGCAGCCGACGGCAAACTTTATCGCATCCCCGGCCTGCTCCATCAGGTTCATCTGCGCCAGGGTCTGGCCAAGCTGATACCAAGCGTATCCGTTCAGCGGCTCTTCTTTTACATGGGCGATAAGCATTTTATAATTCCGCCTCACCTTAGCTTCCATCACCTCGCGGGATTGATTATACCCCAGGTGCTGAATTGTTATGCCGGTGAATTCTAAGTTCTTGTTCAACTCCCTGAGCGAAGGGGTTATCTGCTCATGGACGCGGCCCTTGAAATGAATTTTGGGGTAGCCGTAGTTCCTGAATAATCTCGGATAGCCTCCGCGGTGAAGTTCGGTATTGCCATCCAGCTGCACATGCTCGCTTTCGATTGTGCATATCAGCCCGCCGGTTTCGTCGGCAGCCGATTCCAATATTTCCCTCATATTTTCAGAGCTTTGCCTGTCGAGCCTTTCGTCGGCATCAAGGTAAAGTATCCACCGGCCTGTGCTGTGCTTGATTGATTCGTTCCGGGCGGCGGCAAAATCATCAACCCAATCGAAATAATAAACCTTTGCTCCAAAGGATTCTGCAATTTCAACAGTCCTGTCGGCAGAACCGGTATCAATAACGATAATCTCGTCAACCAGGCCGCGGACGCTCTCGAGGCAGCCGGGCAATAATTCCTCTTCATTCTTCACAATCATACACAGGGATAATAATTTATTATCTGTCGATAACTTATCGTTAAATAATTCATTATCTAATATCTTACCACTTGAAAATTTATTATTCGATATTCTATCATTCGATAATATATCATTCGATAATTTAATATTAGCCGCAGCTTCACTCGGCCTGTTCTCTTTTGCTTTATCGCCTGATTTCGATATATTCTTCTTGAATTCACGTAGTTTTATTTTATCCTCAACCTGCCGGACGAAACTCAAAATATCCGACCGGCCGGGGCTGATTAGATTAGCTTTCTTCAATATTTCCAATGCATCATCAAGCCTTTGGTTAAAGAAATGAACATTAGCAAGCCCAACCAGGCAATTGGTATCATCGGGTTTTAGTCTCAGGCCTTCTTTGAAATGAATTCCGGCTTCATCATATTTCTTCAGCCCTATCATGCTGCGGCCCAGGCGGAAGGCCAATTGCTCGGGCGGAAGCCGGTAGTCGCCCACAATTCTGACAACCAAATCCGAACAATTCAGCGATGCCTCCATATCCTTATACGCGGCATAGGCATTATGGAAATCATTAATGGCCGAGTACGATTCGCCCAGCACGAAGTTAGCGAAAGCCTGGTTCGGAACTTTTGCCAATGATTGCTTTGCCCTATCGACAGCCAGGGCATGATTGCCCGATTGATAAGCAATCACGCCGCCGTAATTAAGGGCCTGCGGCAATACTGCACCATCCGGCGGAGAATATTCTAAGGCAAGTTGGATATACTTTTCGGCATTCGGCTTGTCATCGAGGGCAAGATAAGTTTTTGCAAGCTGGTAGAGATTATAGCCGTCGCCGGGCGATACTTCAATCGATTTAATTAATAATTCAAGATTCCTCAGCTGCTTCTTTTTCATCGCATCGGCGCCGAACCCATAGCCCAGGTGGTCAATTTTGATTTGAGTATTATTCAGCTTATAGCCAAGTTCGGCTATCGGATCGACAATTTGCTCGTGAATTGCCCCGTAGAACCGAATCTTCGGATGATTGATGAACAGTCTAAGCAGGTTAGAAACATAAGTATCGACGCTTCCGTCCTTTCGCACGGCTTTTGAAGTAACCTCAATCAGCCAGCCGCCTGTGTTGCCCGGCGAATTAGATATTGCATTGATTACTTCATCGGGATTAACTATCCTTTCGTCTGCGTCTATGCTAAGGATAAAAGGTTTTGTTGCATGGCTCAGGGCAATATTCCGCGAGTACGAAAAATCATTTTGCCATTCGGATTCGACTATTTCGCAACCAAATTGCCTTGCTATTTTGATAGTATCGTCATCGGAACCCGTATCGACAAGAATTATTTCGCCGGCGAAGACCTGCACCGATTCAAGGCAAGCCGGCAGCATATCCTGCTCATTTTTTGCGATGATACATACCGATATTTCCGGTTTTTTGGCCATAATTATTCACATTGATTAATAAATATACTAATTCGCTTGCGAGCAAAAATTATGCAAATATATTTAATTAATTTGTTTTTATTATTCTTTTCCTGCTTTCGAGGCGGCATCAGCATATCCCATCCAGCTTGCTAATGAGTAATAAAATAAATTAATCAGATAATCGATAATAATCAACTGCCAAATTACTTAATATTTAATTAGATTGCCCTCAAAAAGTACTAACTGTTTATTGTTATAGTAATTACGAAAACTATTCAATTAGAAAGTGCAAGGAAATGGATTTATTATGCCCTTATGCCTTGCAGATTGTAGGACAACCCCCTGCTCGCTTTGC
>JAJRTW010000247.1 GCA_024278075.1 Bacteroidota bacterium
CGGAATGACAAGTAATATTATTATAATTGCTATGATACGAAATTGTATCTAAACCAGCGTTATATAGGGCAAAATACAGGCTATAACTGTGATTACCAATTATTCACTGCTTTTTAACCGGACACTACTGGCATTTTTTAATTAATAAACAAGAATAATATTCTATATTAGAACGCAACTTGGTATAAGATATATTTCAGCTTGTACAAAGTTTCAAACTTAGTACAAGTTAGGCGTGGTTAAAGGACGAACCAAAATAACGAAAGTTGATGAATTATTTTGAAAGTATAAATTTCTCAGTGGAAATCACCTTCCCATCAGTAAATCTAATAAAATAAAACCCCGGCGGCATAGTCAAGGAATTATTAATCGAGTAATAAATACCGGGCGCCTTGTTGCAATCAATCCGCTTAATAATGTTTCCACTAATATCGAATAATTCAACAACAGCATTCTGGCTATATTTGCTTATCTTATAAATAATCTTAATAGTTGAATTGTTATTGTCAACAAATATGCCGAGTATCCCGGCACTCTCGGAAGCATTTGCGTTTTCAACCTTAGTTGTCGAATTTAAATCAATCTCTTTCTTGCTGTCCATAAATATTGTCGTATCTATGATGTCATTGGCGACAATGGCAAGAATCCTGTGTGGCGAATACTCGGTTGCCTCCTGCTTAAGCCTGTAGAACTGAGTCAGAATCGCAGATAATTCATTCTCAGCTCCTACCATACCGCCGAATACTTCAACTTCATTCTTATCTATAATCCTGATCTGTGTTCCTTCGGGCGCATTTATCTTCAGTGTCCATTTCACCGTGAAATCATCCGAACTCCAGTCGCTCATAGATATAACAAAATAACCGGCACCACCCTCGAATTCACTGTCCAAAAACACATGCCCCGTACTTCGATAACCTTCGTTTGATTTGATAGTTACATAATCGTTTCTGCTTCCGACTTTCACAAAAGTATTCTCAATAAAAAGATATTTGACCGAATATCCGTAAGTATCCTTCATGCTGTAGTTAGTGAAATTGCTGACAATCGTATTGCCCTTGAATACCATGGGGTCGGGATCGGAATCCCATTTGCCAACTCCGCCGATTGCCCCCCATCGGCCGGACATCTCGTTTTCAGCCAAAGCAATAATCAGATTGTTCTCTACCAGAATATTATTAGTTCTTTCGTCGGTATATAAGAAAGTGCCGCGAACAATTCCGCTGTCTCTTGCAGTGGTAAGAATCGTATTGTCGCGATAAACCAAATCGTCTGCGCCCCATGTTATTCTTACTGCACTCATCGTGCTAATATCAATCGACTCCAATTCTTTCAGGTTCAAAAACGGACGGATAGAATCGAGATTATGGGCATGCAGCCAGATATAATTATCGAACACCTCAACATTCTTGCGTCCGCCGGTTGTTGCAATGCCTACAACATTATCTCCGCTGCCGAATATTTTATTCCGAAAAACCATGGAAGAGTCGCCAACACTCAATGCAAAAGAATTGACCGAATAACTCTCGATATGAATTTCATTATTAAAAGCCCTGACGTTATTTCCCATACCAGCCAAGCCGCCTTGCCTTGCCCGCTTTATCAGGTTGTTATAGGCCAAGCCGCCGCCCGGCGAACGCATTTTAATTGCCGAGGGCATTTGATGCCGATTAGCAATTAATTTTCCGCGGTCTTCCACCATATTATGATGGAAAGTCATGTTCTCACGCGTCCAGTCGCAAAATATTCCTGTCAGCTGTGTGCCTTCATAGATAACACTAAGACCGGCTATCTCAAATCCCATACCACCACTAACTGTCACAGGGTTAAAGCCCAAAGTATAGAACGATGATTCGTCATTGCCCTTTCCCTGAATCACAGTGCCATTCAAAATCCTACAATTCATCCCGGCATCTCTTGCCTTTATTCCAAACGAAGAGTTATATAATTGATAATTGGAGTCTTCAACCGGCATATCCATGCGTACTTCATTATAGACTATCCTGTGGCCTCCCAAATCGAGAGTCACCCCATCTTTGTCCGGCTCGAAGATTATGGCTGTGTAGTCAGCTTTAATGTCTTCGGTGAGCAGATAATAGGTGTTTGCCATGTCCAATATATATGGCGGCCCCTCAGTGAAATCATCCGGTATTCGAACAGCTTCTTGATTGTATATAGTCCGAACCATAATATTTCCACCGGTAATATTCTGATCTGTAACATAAGCCCGAGCCGACAACCTGACGTTGTAAGTTAAGTCGGGTTGGAGGTTTTTCAAGTAGAAAATATGAATATAATGCGGTTCGGCATTTTCAATTATCTCCCCATAATTTTCGGTTTCGCCCCACTCAAGGGTTGCAAACGCCCTCTCGGTAGTTTCAAAAACCAGTACGGCAGAATTTTCGGACTCGAATTTCCAGAATCCCTCTTCTCTAATTTCGAGTGCGCTATGCTCGACACTGTATTTCTCCATCACCTGCTTAGTTATTTCGGCAGGTTCTTCGCCCCAGGGGTTTGCATATTGTGCATTAACAAAAATTGATTGCAGGCATAATAAGATGCATATAAGCAGGATTATTTTCATATTTAACCTTGTGTTTGTTTGTGTTATATTATGTTTGTTTTAGTTTATTTTAGTCCGTAGTGGCACGTTCGCAACCTGCCCGGCTTTCGGGATGATTTGGAACTACTCCGTAGTTCATGATGAGGTATATACCTTGAGTACCCGTCCATAACGCTTATCAGGAACAAAAAAGTGCCTCTGTAATTAATATATTTAATATCGGTATGCCACTCCTGATGTGGCTTTATAGGTTGATTGTAACCAGTTCCCTTCGAACCTTTCCGCCTTGTATTCCAACGGTTCAAAAGCCCAGCTTTTTCAATATCCTGTATACAGTCGCAGGGCTGGCCGCTGCTACGTCCTCATCGATCATCATATAGGTCAGGCGGCGGTAGCCATCTTTCAAAAAGCAATAAAATATTATTGATTTTAAAGCCACTTAACGACTAAGCTCACAGAAGAGGTGCGATAGCGCCGAAGTCCTGTGGATCGCATTGTTATATCTTTATTGACTATTGTCCCCACTTTCGTGCTTGTAATTCATCGCGTAGCCGATGCAAGGCCGCCTTTTCCGTACTATCAAAATTACTCAATCCTAATGTACCAAGATATCCTCTAAAAGCAGTTTCATTTGGGTTGCCCGTCATGCCGAAATCAATGACCCATTGATCAACGGTACTAGAAGAAACATCATATTGCCATGACAGGTCAATGAGACGAATGCGATTGATATTGTTATCCCACGCCTCAAATACGGCGGAGACAAAATCCGCTTGCTGAGTTTCACTGCTATTATTCACTGAACTCGACGGGTAACCGCACTCCTGTAGCAAAATGGTTTTGCCGGGAATCGCATCGGCCATGAGTGTGAAGTCGGCTGCAACTGTGGAAACCGGACGCATAGTGAAGTCGGCATTCAGTGGATAATAGGTAAGCACTGCATTGTCGAGATCGGGCAATAAATTTGAATATAAAGCAAGTTTGTTAATTTCATTCAATACAGAGAACTGAATAATACTGCTTACTTCAACACCTGCCCCCCAAAGACTGCGCACTTTTACCTTTGCGGCCCGGAAGAATGTTTGCCATTGTGCCCAACGAGCAGCATCACTCCCCAGGTACGCATCAATCTCATTGCCAATATGTATCCATCTGAGTTTGCCGCTTGCATTCAATGTTGATAGCTGGGCGTGAAGATTTGTAAGAAAGTTATCAAAAGCTGCAATTACGGCAGGGTCATCATAAGTAAGGCCAACCAGTTCCGCTGGCAGGGAGGGGCCGGGAGTACCCAAGGGGCGCAATACCAGCGTGATATCACCGGTTTGTATAGGATAAAAAGCATCAATTATACCAGGGAGTGTATTATCATAACTACCAACGGATGGCTCCAGTAATGACCAGTTTAGAGATACGCTCACCTCTCGTACACCGAGTGACATAGCCTGGCTATATGCCATAGCGTAGGTGACTGATGGAATTTCCTTCACATCCATACCAAGTATACGTGCCCCTTGAGCCGGTGGCACAGGCGTATTGGTACTTGTTCCGCTGTCACCTCCGCAACCAAGAAGCAATAAGGTAATAATGATTAATAGGGAATATCTTTTAGTCATCGTTTTTTCTGATTACATAGGCCTGAAAATATAACGTAGAAATCAGCGGCATTTTTACGTAGCGAAAACGTCCGCTGCATTGCTTTTCCGGTTTCGTCACGGTAGCTTTCTACTATTTTAAGGTATGTTCGGCTCGCTTTTTTTCTTTCTTTAAGAATGCCATATTTCACCTTACTATTTTCATGCAATATAAGGTGTTTATTGGCCCTATGCAAATCCTTGTTCACTCTACACTTTTTTTGCAAAGTCACTCCCTTTTAAGGCTTTTCAATGACTTACGTCATCGATTTTGATGCTTTTTGTCTTTTCGTGTCAAAGTCAAGAAAAAGAAGTTGAATTGGGGTTGGCTGATACCTTGGTTGACTACAATTGGACTGGAGAGGAATTCGCTTACATACGAAAGCAGGCCGGGCTGACTCAACAGGAGGTTGTTTTGCAGTGCAATAAGCAAAGCCGGTAGATCATCGGCAGGCATGAGAAGAAGGAAAGAATTCCGATGTGGCTGATTGATGTTTTGCGGATGCTTGTTTCACTGGAATTTATTGTAAGTGCAAGAAAGCGATTCGCAGAGGGAGGCCGTTTGTAGTCCAGTTTAAAAAAACAACAAAAGAGAGGAGAAGGATGATGGTAGTATTGAATCCCACATTGTGGGTTTTATTACATTAGCTTGATGCAATGATAAAATACTGTATTATTTTGATACTCAGTTGCTTGTGGCGGAATGGTTTATTATTATCTTAGGCTATATGATCAAATTGAAACGCCATTTGAACCAGCAAGGAGATAAGATTCCAAACATTGAACTACAGTTCGATGCCACGCTGAAAATGGTGGTGCCATTGCCATCGACATCAATCGAAATTGAAGACGAAAATGCCTTAAAGTTTATGAATTATATTACAGGGGGCAAGGTTAATATTGGATATCCGATTGGAACGGTATTAATGAATATGAGTTATATATAGATGGATTAGTTTTATTAAACAATAAAAAGGAATTTGGTATGAATGTTCAACCAAAACATGTCACCGGCAGATTTGTAAAGCTTGAAATTGAATATTTAGAGGCCAATGAAGGTAAAATCAGTAGTGTCCGGTTAAAAAGCAGCCAAAAAGTGCGAATCGCTGATATTAGCTTCATTTTGGCCTAAATGGCGCTATTATGGATGCAATTTTATTAGCTTAGTACCCATTGCCAAGTCAGGTGTTACACCTGGCTTGCA
>JAJRTW010000248.1 GCA_024278075.1 Bacteroidota bacterium
CCTCAAAAAGCACTAACTGTTTATTGATATAGTAGTTACAAAAGATATTCAACTTAAAAGTGCAAGGAAATGGATTTATTATGCTCTTATGCCTTGCAGATTGTAGGACAACCCCCTGCTCGCCTGGCTCACTTCCCCCTTAATAAAGGGGGATTTAGGGGGTTGTCATTCTCCTTAAAAGCATAAGCATTAGAATCTTTTTCACCAACTACTTTTTGAGGAAACCTTAAATAGACTACTGCGCCATCTCATAAATGATTGATAACTATTTTGTTATAGTTCAACCAATATATCTGTAGTGGCGGGTTCGCAACCTACCTGAATTTATGTTCTGCCAGTTGTTTCAACTGGCGATATAAAAACTCCCGCCAGCTGTCAGTTGTAACAACTGGCAGAACATTAAATATTAATTTATTGTGAGATGATACAGTACAAATATAAGAATGAAATAAATTAAAAAAAATTAATAATCACTAACTCTAAGATATTTCAGTCAATGTATCTAAGATATTCAGGTAGCTTTCATATCTTTGCGGGTCGATCGTTCCGCTTTTGGCAGCCTCCCTGACCCTGCAGCCCGGCTCGTGCGAATGGCTGCACGGTGCAAATTTACATTCCTTATAATAATAATCAAAATCGTGGAAATACAGAGGTAACTCAACTTTGGAAATATCAAAAAGGCCGAATTCCCTTATCCCAGGCGAATCAATTATACATCCTCCACCGCCGGAAGAGAACATTCTGACATAGCTTGTGGCATGGCGGCCTTTAGCTGTTTTCTCCGAAATCTCCATCACAAATTGCACGTCCTGGCCCAATATATAATTAATGATAGTGGATTTCCCAACGCCCGACGGCCCTGCCAATAGAATTTCATTCGATTCTGCCAATTCGCTTAGGCCGTCCATCCCCATGCCATTAATTGCTGAGATGAACATAGTTTTGATACCCAGGTCATAATAGGCCTGAAAATCCTCCTTCAGAAAACTTAGTGGCATCAGGTCAATTTTATTTATGCATATTATCGGCGTCAATTCACCCATTTCGGCAGCTATCAGAAAGCGGTCTATCAGCCTTCGATTATAAAAGGGGTCGGCAGCCGCCATTACAATAGCCAAATAGTCGATATTGCTCGAAATCACTTGCTCGGAGCTTTTGCGGCCCGCTGCTTTTCTCGATAGCTTGGTTAATCTTTCCTCTACCTTGATTATCTTCCCTTTTCTAAGCCCGGTTTCCGTACTTACATTTTCTTCCGGCAGCAGCCAAACGAAATCGCCAACCGCAACAAGGTTCGAATTCGTATACTGAGATATTATCGTGCCGGAGGCAACACATTCAAAATGTTCGGTTTTGCCGCTGTCATCAGAATATTTAATGTGGTGGATACGCCCGATGGATGTGATAACCCGGCCAAGCAGGGCATTTTCGGGTAGATTACCTGTTTTTTTAAAAAGAATTTTATTCCCCGATCGCGACCGTCGGATGGGAGATTGTTTGGATTTGTTATCGTCCGGTTCCATTGCCATGGGGAATTCCAATACTGGATAAATATAATACGAACATTACGGGCATTTTTTCTTATACTTTGTATCTGTTTGGAAATACGAAAAAGTAAGGCAAGCAACACAGCGATTGTTATTAGCTTAGTTTCATCAAATTCTATATCGCCTGCTATAAACCCCCTATCCCATTTGATTAAGAATATTCAATGGATAATGCGGGATAATTTCGCCCCGCTAAAATAACAAAATTATATATTAAAATTATATTTATTACGAATGTGTTTCTTAATTGCCGGTCGAATAAAATCATTACTATTTGTCTTAGTGCCCGCAGTATAAAAGGCTGGCGATTTCATTGCGAACAAACCTAAAGTGTGAAAATTATTACACACTTTTACTTTGATTGTGTTGCCATTTTTTGTAACTTTGTGGTAATTACATATAATTACATAAGGTTTAACCGTTGAATTATCGTTGGACATTTAGGCCAAGGACTGATGATGAGACCATACACAATTTAGCAAATCACTTAAAATTTCCCAAGACATTAGTAAATGTCCTGGTGGGCAGAGGTGTTACTACTCCAGAAGAAGCGGACAAGTTTTTTGGGCCATCTTTAGATGATTTATACGACCCGTTTCTGATGAAAAATATGGACAAGGCCGTCGGCAGGGTCTTGAAATCCGTAAAAGAAGAGCAGCACATCTGGATACATGGTGACTATGATGTGGATGGTACCGCCAGCACTTCAATTCTTCTGCAGTTCCTAAGGGACCTCGGAGCGAATGTGGAATACTATATTCCCGACCGCTTTCACGAGGGCTATGGATTATCCGAAAACAGTATTAACCACGCACTTGAGAACAACGTAAAGCTTCTGATTACCGTTGATGTCGGGATTACTTCGTATCAAGCATTAGATTATGCCAATAAGAAGGGCATCGACGTAATTATATGCGACCATCACGAGCCGGGAGATTACATCCCTGATGTCTTTGCTATTATCGATCCTCTGCAGCCGGGCTGCAATTACCCATTTAAGTATTTAGCGGCTTGCGGTGTTGCATTCAAATTTATTCAGGCCATCTCGCAGCGGTTGAATATACCGGACAAAGCGCTTGAGTTCCTGGATTTTGTTGCCGTTGCTTCCGCCGCTGATATGGTGCCGCTTGTTGATGAAAACAGAACTTTGGTTTACTACGGGCTTCGAGAATTAAACACTAAAACAAGGCCGGGTTTTAAAGGCCTTATTGCATGTACGAATTTAAAATTAGGGCAAATAACTGCACCAAATATTGTCTTTAAATTAGCTCCTCTGATTAACGCTGCCGGAAGAATGGGGCATGCTCAAAGATCAGTCGAAATGATGATACAGAAAGATGAGATTGCCGCTTTTCGTATTGCGCAGCAGCTGGAGGATGAAAACAGGAAAAGAAGGGTGTACGACCAGCAGACATTTGAGCAGGCCGTGCCTATGGCAGAAAAATTATTGAAGGAAAAGAACTGCCGCTCGCTTGTGCTTCATTGCCCGGATTGGCACGCCGGGGTTATCGGCATAGTGGCTTCAAGGCTGGTCGATAGGTTTAACCTGCCTACGGTGTTGATGACAACTATGGACGGGCTTGCCAAAGGATCGGCAAGGAGCATCAATAATTTTGATATTCACTCCGCACTTAAAGCCTGCAAGCACTTATTAACCGAATTCGGCGGGCATAAACACGCCGCCGGACTCTCGTTGGAAGAAAAACATGTTCCCGAGTTTCAGAGGTTATTCGATAATATGGCCAGCAATCAAATATCCGAGGATATGATGGTCCCCGAGATTATGATTGACACCGAACTTAAATTCAACGAACTATCCCCGAAATTTATTAAATCTTTGGATATGTTTGCGCCTTATGGTTTTTCTAATTACAAGCCGGTGTTCTTTTCCGAAGGTGTAACATCTATAAATGGGGTTAAAGTTGTAGGAAACAACAGCCTTAAATTCAGAGCGTTCCAATCGAATTTTGTTATTGATGCCATAGTTTATAATCTTGCCGATAAATTCAAATATTGCATTAACAATCAGAAGTTTTCAATACTTTATACTCTCGAAATTAATAATTTCAACGGCAGCCCAAGCCCCCAGATTTATATTAAAGATATCCGCCCCGATGATTAACCGGAACGGAGGAAACCCGCCAAAGATTCGAACCACTAACTTGTCCATAGTTTCAGGCTTGGGCCGGTTGGGCCGGTTAGCTCTCAGCCCGAGCTGGTTTCACGCATACGGTAGCCCACACCTCGTATACTCTGAATCAATGGCTTTTTGCCTTCAACCTCGATCTTCGAGCGCAACCTTTTAATATATACATCAATAATGTTGGATTCGGGGTCAAAGTTATGTTTCCACACGTGCTGAGTTATGGTGCTGCGGCTTAATATACGATTCTTATTGCGCATCAAATATTCAAGCAAAGCATACTCTTTCGTGGTAAGTTCGATTTCTTTGTCATTGCGATAGGCCAGATGGGAAACGGTGTCTAACTTTAGGTCGCCACAACGGATTTTAGTAGATTTCTCCGGCGTGGACCTTCTGAGTATAGACCTTAGTCTGGCGGCGAGTTCATCGAAGCTGAACGGCTTGGGAAGGTAGTCATCGGCTCCGAGGTCAAGGCCCGTCACTCTGTCTTCGGTTGTTCCACGTGCAGTAAGCATCAATACCGGCGTTGTAACTCCGGCATCGCGCAGGTCCTTTAGCAAGGTAAAGCCGTCTTTGCCCGGCAGCATAACGTCCAGCAAAATAGCATCGAAATGGTTGTTCATTGCCATCTCGAAGCCCGAAACACCGTCGCTGGCTACCTCTACAATGTAGCGTTCTTCCTCAAGGCCGTGCTTGATGAAACTGGCTACTTTGCGCTCGTCTTCTACGACTAATATTCTCATAACAAAATCCCCCAAATTGTTTATGTGAACTACTATTTCCTAATATATACAGGATAAATCTCTCTGTTGCCATTCGAAAATATAAGGCCAATATAATAAAGGCCGTTGGCCGAATATGCACCTATCCTGTTTCTGCCGTCCCAATGGTCGGTATAGGCAATTCCCGGTGATCGCCCTGCATTCCGTACCGGCTCCGATACGATTCGGTTGTTCTCATCGTAAATTCTAATTGTTACATTCGTTTCATCCGGAACTTTATATACGATCTCCAATTGTTCCATTATTGGGTTAAACGGATTCGGGGCGACTATGTTAATATATGCCGGCTGAATCTGATTTAATATGGTATCAACCCTTACACAAGAGTTATTGCAGCAAAACCTCATAACCACATCGTCGGGCAGGCCAAGCGGCACTTGCCATATAAAGTTGCCCTCGCCTGCCGGAACACTGGTAATATAATCGAAAGTAATTCCATTATCCGATGAAACCAAAATCGCCACCGTATCACAGGCAAAATCTATGAGAGTCGAATCCCACCTGAAGAACCTTGTGGGGTCGGCCGTCGACAGTGTGTCGAATTCCAGCGGGAAAATGGCAGGCAACGCCACAACAGGTATAATATCCGAAGTCTCAACAAAAGCCGACCTGAAAATCCTGAATCTAATCAACACCAAGCTGTCCGTATCAACGGTATCGCAATTGAAAATATTGACGCAAGGCATTTCGGCTGCGATGCTAAAAGCACCGCTCACATCGGCCGAATCAGTTACCAAAAGCGTCCAGTTCACTGAGTCAATGCTGAATTCCAATGATATTGAATCCACACAGGAAACCTCGCCGGTGAATTCCATTGCATGGCCGGCACGGTACTGACGGGCAGCGAGTGCGTCGACGGTTATTGTCGGATTATTGAAGCTAAATGTTGCCGTTATGTCATTTATTATGCCCGGATTATAGCTGCCGAGAACGGCGAAATAGCCATCTTTGCCAAGCACAAGGCTGTCGACGAGATAGACGATCGATACCGTATCGGATGAGTTGTCAATTGCTTGGAATATCGGGACCAATTCACCGGAAGGAATACTGTCTATTACTTCCCGGAAAAAAATATCGACGCGGTCCTGGCCTCGCATTTTATTCCACCAGGTGACAGCCACCGTATCGCCGGCGCAATAGCTTAGAAATGGTGCGGTAGTAGCTGAACTGTCCGGCTCTAATATGTCAAGCGTATTGGTGTTAATCACGCCCAGCACATAAGTCCCTTCGTGGGTGGTTACGATTACGTCGTTATACCCGTCGCCCTCCAGGTCGGATACGGCAACCGAAGAGATAGTTTGGTTCGGGAATTTTTTTACATAAACAGTATCGAACGGATTGCCGGTTCTGAACCTTGTATCGCCGTAGTCCCTCATGCGAAGAATCATCAATGTTGAACCGTCAACGAGAATAATCTCATCCTTTTTGTTCGGATTGCCATCAAGGTCGTTCACTGCTGCCACCCAGCCGTTAATCCTTTGAGTGCAGACGGTGTCGAATGCGTATAGGAACTGGCCGGGGGGAGATGGCTTCTCCACTTCGGGGCCCTTATAATACTTCATTACCCATAATTCGCTTGCGGCTACTGAGAATTCCCTGCTGCTTTTTGTCAGGATTATTTCTTTGCCGGCATTATTGGGGAAATAAGGCAGCCAGCTGTTTGTGGCATCACCATCGACATTGCCGGTTGCCACTTCCCAAAAATGATCCATGCTGCCAACATGAGGCGGATCGATAGGATCGTTCGGGAAAGTTATGGCTATGCCGAATTTGTCAAACAAGTGCAGCCTTGAGGTACCGGCCGAACCGTCGATACCTCTGTATTCTTCAACCATTAAAATATAAATGCTGTCGGCGTCAACTCCATTATTCAGATGCAGGTAATATGGCCTCATCAGGGGGCGGGTGCCGCCGGTTATATTAGCCAAGGTGGATGCTTCAATATCGATTGCAATATTGCTGCTGCTAATATTAAAACTTGCCATATACGGAATGCTGGAGTTGGTCGGGAAAGTCAACGGATTGTCAAGAGTAACATCCAGCGACGGCGTCGGATAAGATGGCAGCAGAATCGCATCCATCGCAGCGTTTACTCTGCTGATGGACGGCTGTGAATAATTGACTTCAGGCCCAAGCGTGACCCTGTAATCAAAGTCATCACCAATATCCGGCAAAGGATACGTAGGCAGATCAATACTGGCATCGAACTGTGTGAACCCTCTGAAAAATGGCGGATTGACAGGAGTATTGCCGGAGGGTGAAGTTGGTTTCGACATATTCACAACGGTATAGATAGAAGTATTGGTTCCGTTCTTGCGGCCCCAAACCGGTTTTATGCTGGCAAAGATATTTGGCTTATATAGCCGCAGGTCTATTGCAAGCCTTTTTAATAATATCGTCTGATCGTTATCGGCATCGAAACCTGCGATATAGGCAAAGGCCAGGCTGTCTTCCGAATAAGCCACTTCTATTGTTTCCAGGCCCATTATCACTGGATTGGTCACTTCATCGATTAGGCTTGCTGACAAGGTGTCGAAAAGAACTGAAACGGAATTGACAAAATCCGGCAGATCCGTCATTTTCTTCACACGTCCGGCGCCATCGACTATCACCAGTTCATCGTTATTAATAGCCACAATTTCATTTGGGCCATAAACGAAATTTGTCTCAAGTTTGGGGTTATTGATTATATTGCCAATTAATGGTATGGCCGGGCCGGAGATAGCGGAAGTGAACCACTTTACAATCATCGAATCAATTGATTGGAAGGCAGAGCGTTTGGCCACATATCGAGTGCCTTCGGAATCGCCGTCCGGGAACAGCCAATTGGCCGGGCTTGCCGGATATACCTGGGCTTGCATGTAGTTTGATGAAAGATTACCTACACATAGGATCGCAATAAGAAAGATAATTATTTTAGACCCGATATTCACAGACTTAAACCAAATATTAAATATTCTAAAACAGGGCATAGACCACCACCAAAAGATATTGAAATTAATCATATTTTCATAATAAATTCATTAAATAAATGAATATTTCTTATTTATTATGACTTTGCTTCCGGAATCAACTACATTTCATATAATATATTAGAGAAAACAAAAGCATAAATTATGCCGTAAATGGTGGGGGGAAGGATTGTTGTTTCGCCTTGACTGGTTTCGGTTTATATGTCCAATAGAAGAATAATACAAGTGAACTGCATTCTATTTATTCCATCTCGAGATATTCCATGGCCTCATCCATTCCGGCACCGGTGCGCAGCACGGTAAATTCATTGCCCGTCATATCGATAATGGTCGATGGGCCGGCGAAGTGATAATCATCGGAACTGACGGCAACATCCACGAAATGCCTGTAATGCTCCAGTATCCTGTCGGGGCTGCCGAACATCTCGCCATTGGGAAGTTTGGCCGAAATTGAAATAATAGGCGAGCCGAGGTCTTCGAGCAGCAGATGGGACAGATTGTGGTCCGGCACTCGGATTCCCGTTGTTTTCCGCTTCGGGTTCTGGGCATATTTCGGCACCATCTTCGAGGCCGGCAAAATGAAAGTATACGGCCCCGGTATCAACCCCTTTATCATCCTGTAGGCGTGATTGCTAACGCGTGCAAATTCCGATAAATTAGAAAGATTGGCCGCCAGAAACGTTAGCGATTTCTTCTCCGATAGCCGTCTGATACTCCGAATGCGGTTCATGGCAATTTTGTTCGACAGCTCGCAGGCCAGCGAAAACCCCGTGTCGGTCGGATATAGTATCACGCCGCCATTTCTTAGGCATTCAATCACTTTGTGAATCTTCCTAAGCTCCGGGTTCTTCGAATGTATGTTGTAAAGCGTCGCTGGCATTATCTCTCCAATGTCATAAATATCACCATAAGCTATCTATTATTCGCCAATTTCCTGCCACTGTTTTCTTTTGAAATACATCACTGCAGTCCAGTTAATAAAAATGAGTGGCATTCATAATATATATACCTGATTGCTATGGCCTTTCTTTTGCAAATCGAGTCACCCTGAGCGGAGTCGAAGGGTGCGGTTTTGATTTTCAAATGTTTACATGTCAATGGTTCGACTCCGCTCACCATGACACTGCATCCGTCCACCATGACAGATAATTATATCTAAATATGAAAACGTATCAATAATCTGTGATTTAAACCTCTATACTGCTTTTTTCCCGGCCACTATTCCTGCTAAAATACATATAAAACGGCACTCCCGTTGCCACAAGTACCAGGCCAAACAATGAATTAATAATCTCTGTTTTGCCCTCGTTGTAGAGCGTAATGTCATAATAAAGAGTGAAAGCAACGAATGACGCAGCAAATAAAATGAATATAGCCGGAACGTAGGGGTAGCCAATGACTTTATATGGCCGCGGCGCGTCCGGCATTTTCTTGCGCAATACAAACACACCCACAGCACCGAGCGAATAGAATATCCAGCTAACGAAGATCAGCATGTCGGTTAATGTGTCGAAAGTGCCGCTAAGCACTAAAATGCACGTCCAGACTGCCTGAATCAGCAGTGCATTTGCAGGCGTTTTATGCTTTTTGCTCACATTGCCAATGCTTCTAAAAAACATATTCTGCCGCGCCATGGCAAAGTAAACCCTCGAACTAACCATAATAGTTCCGTTGGATGTGCCAAATGTGGAAATCATTACGGCAGCTGCAACAAAGGAAGCACCAATCTCCCCCATCGACCTAAGTGCAACATCGCGGGCAACAAGCGTGGATCTGGCCATCTCGCCGACCGGCAATACGTACATATAAGCCAGATTAATGACAATATAGATGCTAATGATTATCACAGTGCCGATGAACAGCGCCCGTGGGATATTATGCTGTGGGCGTTTCACCTCGCCGGCTATGTAGGTTATGTTGTTCCAGCCGTCGTAAGACCAAAAGGCACCTGAGAGGGCTGCTATTATTCCAGCAAAAATGCCCGCTCCGCCAAAAGAAAAACCCGGCGCTTCATTAACAAAATTATCCGCCGATCCGGCGCCATAAGAGAAGGCAAAAGCAACAAGAATCAATATCGCCGCTACTTTCATTGTGGTGAATAAAACCGCTATCCTGCCGCCGAATATCACACCGAGATAATTTACTAACGAAAGGAACATTATGGCAGATATTGTGATTATTTTCACTCCGATGTTTTGCAGTGGGTAGATGTTCCCGATAAACGGAATATGGAGCATGCACCCTTGCTCGATGTCGGGTGAGAACCGCGGAATGATAAATGCCTCGAAATGCTGTGAATATTCGCCGAATACGTAAGTTATCGATGCTATCGACCCTGTTTGAATTACAACGAAGATAGCCCAGCCGTAAAGGAATGCGGTAAATCGGCCGTACATTTTCTCGAAGAAGATGTATTGGCCACCTGTGGCCGTAATCATCGATGCAACCTCGGCATTTGTCAGCGCCCCGAACAAAGTCAGCACACCTGCAAGAATCCATATTCCCATCAACAGTTCCGGCGAGCCAAGCTGCGATGCCATAATTGCCGGCTTCTTGAATATACCCGAGCCGATCACGGCGCCAACAACTATTGCGATTGTTGTTATGGTACCCAATCTCGGCAGCAGGCCTTTATTCTCTTTTTCGTACATTTAATTTATCGTGAAATTGCTTTGTTCAGATCAAACCCTACAAAGGTAAGGGAATTGTGTCAGAAAACAAGGGAGTGAGTGCAATTTTCAATTTTGAATGCTAATGGCCGAAAGATAAACGCGGGGGTGATTAAACTTGTCCAAAGTTTTAAACTTTGGATAAGTTATTGCAGATAGCAGTTAGTAATTATTTTTGGAGTATTGCTGGAAATTAATTAGATTGTGTGTAGATTATTACACACTTTTTCATCATTCATTCATGTTTGCGAAAGTTGTGGTAATAAGAAGCGGTTAAATAAAATTGAGGTTTGCTTGCTAATATCCCTACTATTTGGCACAATAATCGGATTAATTTTAGCTCTTCCTCCTGGCCCGGTCGGGGTTTCGGCTATTAAGCTTGGTATGTCCAATGGCCGAAAATCAGGAACCCAATTAGCATTAGGCACAGGGCTGATGGACTTTTTCTATTGCCTGATTGCAATTTCCGCCACATCCGCCGCCGTAAATGCCATTAAGAGTATTTCCGGCGACTATCCATTTCTTATCCTCGGTTTTCAATTAACAGTTGTGGTTGCATTCGTTGTTCTCGGCATTATCAACCTAAACGCAAAGAAAGCGGAAAATCCCTTAGACAATAAGGGTAACAGATTCTTAGACAAATTTAAGTCCAAAGGCCCGTTCCTGCTGGGTATTGCCGTTGCAACGGCCAACATGGCAAATCCGACCTTTCTGCCGTCATTGGCCTGGGTGACAATGAATGTCCATACCTACGAATTAATATTGAACAATCATTTGAGCAACTTGATGTTTGCTATTGGCTTCGGCCTGGGGAATTTCCTATGGCTCTACCTGCTGGTTAGATTCATTGTCATGTATAAAGACCGCCTGTCATCGAAAATGGTACTAAGGTTAAGACAATTTGCAGGTGTTACTTTCCTTAGCTTCGGAACAATATTAGGCGTTCGGCTTATTTCAATCACTAAATGGCCCGAAATATTGCGGCTTGTGTTTGCCTTTTAGCCCGAATAATTCGGGTTCGAATAAATAACTTGCATCTAAGGGATTTAAACCTTATTTTTGAATTGGCATTTAACTTTCCTTTTCCGAATTTATTAATGAACTGGATATAATTTCTGCATAAGTCTTTTCTATTTAAAAGAACTTGCCACACTGATATACTAAATTATTATTTATTTTTTCTTATTTATTTTTATCCTTTTCCTGCCGGAAATCCTTTTTTATGAATATAATTCCACACGATAATTGAACAATTGATAAATAAAGCGAGCACATGATGATAAGAAATGATTCTAAAAAGAAACATGAAGCTGTAATTGATATAGCTGAATTAAAATCAAAAAAAATTGCAGAGCTGACTGCCCTGGCCAAAAACCTGGGAATAACGAATTTTGCCGGGCTGCGGAAACAAGAACTGATCTTAGAAATTGTTGATGCCCAGGCAAACTTTCATAAAAAAGATGAAGAGCCAATCGAAGGCCTGATAACAAGCGGAGGCGTGCTGGAGGTTCTGCCCGACGGCTATGGTTTTCTGAGGTCGGTCGATTATAACTATCTGCCTTCTCCGGACGATATTTATGTGTCTCCGTCGCAGATTAAGAAATTCGTGCTCAGAACCGGCGATACTGTACGCGGGCAGGTTCGTCCGCCAAAGGAAGCCGAAAGGTTTTATGCCTTGCTGAAGGTCGAGGAAGTGAATTTCTCCGAGCCGAGCATAACCAGGGAAAGGACGATGTTCGACAATCTGACGCCGCTATATCCCGACGAAAGGCTTCACCTTGAAACCAGCCCGAACGAATATTCCATGAGGGTAGTCGATTTGCTTTCGCCGATTGGCAAAGGGCAGCGCGGATTGATAGTGTCGCCGCCGAAATCGGGCAAGACTATTTTGCTGCAGCAAATTGCAAACAGCATTGCCCGCAATCACTCGGAAGTTAAGCTGATTGTGCTTCTGATAGATGAGCGACCCGAAGAAGTAACCGATATGCAGCGAAGTGTTAAGGCCGAAGTGGTCTCATCTACTTTCGACGAGCCGCCCGAGCGCCATGTGCAGGTTGCCGAAATGGTGCTGGAGAAAGCGAAAAGACTGGTTGAAGTAAAAACCGATGTGGTGGTTCTGCTGGATTCGATAACAAGGCTTGCCAGGGCTCATAATACGGTTGTCCCCCATTCGGGCAAAATTCTATCGGGCGGGGTTGATGCCAATGCTCTGCACAAGCCAAAGAGATTTTTCGGTGCCGCAAGAAATATTGAAGAAGGCGGGTCGCTGACGATAATTGCCACTTCGCTTGTTGATACCGGAAGCCGCATGGACGAAGTTATTTTCGAGGAGTTTAAAGGCACCGGCAATATGGAACTGGTGCTCGACAGGAAAATTTCCGACAGAAGAATCTATCCGGCAATGGATGTGAATCGTTCCGGCACACGACGCGAAGAATTAATCCTCAGCCAAGAGGAAATGAACCGTATCTGGGTGCTGCGGAAGGTGCTTAGTGAGCTTCAGCCAATGGAAGCTATCGAATTCCTTATCAATAGAATTAGAGGAACTAAAGACAATCTAACGTTCCTGAACAGCATGAATAGTTGATATAAAATCATAGGTCTGTTTATTGCCGTCACATTAATTTTATGGCGGCATTTTTTTTAATTTATGATGTTTTTCATATATTGCTTTGTGATTTTATTATTTATTCGATTGCATTAAGTATTAAGAATTTGTATCTAAATTAATCTTTCAAAGGAATTTATTTGTAACCTATTATCATAACAACACTTCGGACATTTTTTATAATGGCTTGATAAATAAAGCACTTACGAAATGTCATTCTGAGCCCTTCGGCAATGACACGTAGCAGTTCATTAGGTTGAATTCAACAAGACTCCCGTTTTTTTACCGGACACTACTGAATCTATATTTCACTCTAAATTTATAATATACTACTCATTTCGGATTTGAAATTATGGCAAGAAAACCTATTAAGAGAATTGTTAAGAAACCTGAAAAGCAGATTATTCCGGAAAAATACCAGGATTTATTCTATGTATCCATATTAATAATATCTCTGCTAATCTTTTTCGGCGGAGCAATATTCGGCAGCGGGTTCAACGCCTCCGATAATATCGCCTCTACAAGTTTTCATCCCTACCTTGAAGCTGCCAAAAAGGACGGCAACTTCCCCTTGTGGATGCCCTATATATTCGGCGGAATGCCAAGCTATGGATCGCTGCTAACAACCGGATCGCGGGTTTGGGACGTAGTTCCCGGGCTGCTCTTCGGCTTCTCTGATTTCGTTGGCTCTGCGTTTGGCAACGACTCCGGCCGGATTGCATTCTTCTACATGATCTATGCCGTTGGTATTTACCTGCTGATGCGTTCGAAAAAGCATGAGCGCTTTGTTGCCTTCTTCACCTCTTTTGCCGCCACATTTTCCACCGGTGTTATAATCTGGATAATGATTGGGCATAATACTAAACCCGTGGTCTTTTCTATGATACCTTTTGTGTTTATGTTCATCTAAAAGCTTCGGGATAGATTTTCGCTGCTGTATTCCGTACTGCTTGTTTTTGCGATTCATATAATGCTCGAGGCCGGGCATATTCAATTAATTTTCTACAGCGTATGTGCATTGGGGTTGTATCTGCTGTTCGAATTGGCCAGCAGGTTAATCGCCAAAAAGCAGCCTATAAAAATTGTAAAGGTAGCGGCGATTTTGGCTGTTGCCGGCGGGATAGCCTTTCTTATGTCGTCCGACCGGTATTTCACCACGCTGGAATACACCGACTATTCCACCCGCGGCTCGGCGCCGATTGTTAAGTCAGACGGCAATAAGCAGGATGCCACCGGCGGCAATGACTATCAATATGCAACGCAATGGTCTTTCAGCCCCGAGGAGATAGCAACATTTTTTGTGCCGAATTATTTTGGATTCGGTAAATTAAAATATGAAGGCAGGGCAGTTAACAAACCAACAAAATTGCCAACATACTGGGGGCAGAAACCGTTCGAGGACACCGCACCGTATATGGGAATCGCAATTCTTGCCCTTGCGATAATAGGGTCGATTGCCAACAGGAAAACCGTATTCGTGCAGTTTCTTGTGGCGCTATCGCTGTTTGCATTGCTGCTGTCGTTCGGGTATACTCTGCCGGTGCTCTTTGATTTCTTCTATTACAACGTGCCGGGATTCAACAAATTCCGGGCCCCGAGCATGGTATTGGTGCTGATGCAGTTCGCCGTTCCCGTTCTTGCCGGCTATGGGTTGTCGTCGGTTATCAAATGGCGGCGGTTATATGTTGATAATAAATCTAATAAAGGTAAATCAATTAATGAATCTAATAATGATAAATCCGGAATTAATAAATCCGGAATTAATAGATACCTTAATGGCCTGCTAATCGGATCGGGGGCATTTCTAATATTAGGGTTTTTATTCAGCATAGTATTCGAATCGGCCTATATCGACGCTTTAAAAGAAACCACCAACCAAAGCTATGCCTACTACTCAGGGCAGATAGCGGATTTCAATACCTTCGTATTCTCTGCGATGATCTCCGATTGGTATGTGGCCGGCCTGATAGCATTGGCGTCTGCGATTCTCATTTTCATGTTCGTCCGGAACAAATTGGGCAAGGGTGTTTTCTTCACCGCAATATTTCTATTATTAATTATATACCTGTGGCGAGTGGGCTACCGGCCGATGGAAGTATCGGAGAAAAGCATAGAGCAGGCGGTGTTCCCCCGCACCGATGTAATTAACTTTCTTTATAAGGACAGGTCCATTTTCCGTATTGCAGATTTTGCATCGGCATCGCCAAATGTGGCCGCTTATTTCCTGCTCGAAAATATTAATGGCTACCATTCGGCAAAGCTCCGGGTATTGCAGGATTTGCTGGATGTGACCTCGGGCGGGTCGACGTCGAATGTTACAAACCCGTTCGTGTGGAATCTGATGAATGCGAAATATATTATATCTCCGCAGGAAGTAAATATGCCTGGCCTGGAACCTGTGTTCCGTTCCCGGCAAACCGGGGCTTTCGTATATCTCAACCGGAATATGCTGCCCCGCTCGCTGTTTGTTGGCCGTGTGGAAATTGCAGAGCCAATGGACATACTGACAAAGATCAACGACGGCAGCTTCAACCCGCGGGATGTTGCTTATGTTGAGGAAGAGCTTCCCGTCAGGCTCGATACTTTGCAGGCGGGTGCTTCGTCCATAGTATTAATTCACAAAAACGAATACATAAAAGTTGAGGTAAAAGCTACGGGGAACAATCTTCTGTTGATGAGCGAAATGTATTATCCCGCTGGCTGGAAAGCATACATTGACGGCAAGGAAACGCCGATATTCAAGACTAATTATGCCTTCCGTTCCGTCGTAGTTCCAAAGGGCGAGCATACTGTCGAGTTCAAATTTACTTCCGATGGGTTCGAAACCGGCAGGACGCTAAGTATTGCCACCAACATTGTTACGGTGCTGGCTTTTGTAATCGGATTATTTTTGGAAAGAAAGAGGAAGGGGAGTTGAATAGGCGGGCGGGAGTCGTAGGACTCGCACGAAGATAGCATACCATGCTTATATTTTTATGTCAAGTCAGGTGTTACACCTGACTGGCGGGGACTGTGGTTTGTCGTCAGTGGTAACAACTGACGGAACATAAAACAATATATCAAACCACCTGACAGACTAAATACTTATAAAAGCTTATAACGAATTGACGATAAGGACAATAATGACAGAAGTAGAATTATTAGACTGGTGCAGAAGCCAATCAAGTGAAAACGGCTTTATAGAATTCGACAAGGAATTATTAAATTCGATGGCGAGGCAACAGGCAGAGCTTATCAAAGATGAGCTTGCGCACAATACACTGATGAAGCTCCCGGCCGGCGAGGTTGAATTCTTTGAATGGCTGAAAGAGGCTGACCACGCGGTATGGCATGATCTATGGGGCGGCAATGATTTGGATCATCCGCCATATATAATCGGCTTGACTTTCCTGCCCGAAATGGTCGATTCCTCCGGCGGCTTATTCCCGATTTGCGACTTGCTGTCGACGGATAATTATTATTTCACCATAGGCCACATGGTAGACAAGGAGTCTGAGATACTTATAGATTCGGTGCGTGACCGATTCTCAAACAAGGAAAAGCTGACGGTGGCACAATTGCTTGTGCTGGAGATTTCTCTCGGCCCTGTTGATATATGGCATTTCGCTTTTAAGTATAAGCTAAGTGTCGAAAAGGCAAAATCGGCGGCACAGGAACTGGTGGAAGATGATGTGCTTGTTCATCTTAAGGACGCCGAACACCTCGCTGGTTTTCTAGAGTTTTAGGTATTTATGTATAAACTGTTTATATCATTCCCTTCCGCACAAGCTATGGCAATCTATTGCGAACACGTGGCTATTTATCCAATCCCTAAACTCCAAAACCGCTATACTTCACGAATAATCCGGATAGAGCTTTTTGGAGCAAACCGTGCAGATTCCATGAGTGAACTCGGCTTCGGAATGATTGTGAATATATTCTTCAACCGGTTGCCAGTCTCCAACCGAATTCCTTATTTTCTTGCATGAAGAGCCGATAGGCAGCAATCCGCCAAGCTGCTTTATCTCAGACAAAGCCGGTTGCCTTTTAATTATTTTTTCTACTGAGTTTTTGAGGAGACTCTAATTAGGGTTTCCTCAAAAAGTTGACTGAGATATAATTATTAGTACGTTTGCAATATTAAGGAAAAAAACAACCCCCTTAATCCCCCTTTATTATGGGGGAAATAGTTGAAATTACAACCCCCTTAATCCCCCTTTATTATGGGGGAAATAGTTGAAATTACAACCCCCTTAATCCCCCTTTATTATGGGGGAAGTGAGCCAGGCAAGCAGGGGGTTGTCATGCTTGCTTTTATAAGGTGTAATTTAGGGTATTCTTATTTTCCTTACTCACTCACGCTTCACATCTTTTTCAATAGCCCTGATATTTATGTCGGGGACAATGATTACCAAGAAACAATGGGTTTTAACTCAAAAGAACTGACACAAATGGTTAGAGTCAGGTGTTTTTGAGTAATTATCCCCCGGCCTAAAGGTCGGAGCTATTGCGCCATCTCATAAATAATTGCCCTATCTTCCTAACTTATCATTGGCAGCAAGGAAAAGCCGTCAGGACGGGAAGTCCTGACGGCACAAAATTTTACTGATAATTCTATCTTAGGCAACTTTTTGAGTAAGCACTAAGTATATCATGCGAACAGATTGCCCGATTATTCATTCTAACTTTATTAGGGAGAATAGCATGATTTATTACGTTTTATGTTGTTGCTTCAGGGTTAATGGCATAGCATTTGCTTTTCTTTTGTTGATGCACTTCATAAATAATTATGATATGAAATTATAATGATAATTATTAAATAGATTATATTTAGTTTTTGTAAGCATTGAATTATGGCTGATACAGGTTTCGCAAAAGGCAAGTTATTAATCGTCGATGATGATGAAAACTTCTTGAAAGTCCTGAAGAATATGTTCTCGTCCAATTATGAAACGAGAGTGGCAAATTCGGGATTGGAAGCTTTGAATATATTGAAAGAAGGGTTTACCCCGGGTGTTATTCTGTCGGACCAGAACATGCCGGAAATGAGAGGCTCGGAATTTCTTGGCCACAGTATCTTGATTTCGCCGGTATCAACAAGAATCATACTGACCGGATTCTCCAATCCGCGGGAGATAATTTCCTGCATTAACGAAGGCCATGCGTGGATGTACCTGCTCAAGCCATTTGAGGATGTGGAATTAGTTCAGGCTGTGAAGCTTGGTTTTGAGCATTATTACCATATAGTTGAGAATCAGAACCTGAGCGTTGAGCTTCAGAAATCATTGCTGGAGCTTCAGGGCAAAGAAAAGAAATTAGGGTCTTTGCTGTTCGAGAACAAATCGCTCTTTATCCAGATATTTCAGGCAGTCTCGGGATTGGCTGCTTTAAAAGAAAGATACTATTTTACGCCACACCCGCTGAATGTGGCATCGATATCCAACGACCTGTCGAGCAGTATGAACCTGAGCCACCAGCAGCACTCCAATCTTGCGTTGTCTTCTCTTTTGCAAAGCTCCGTATTGTTCGGAATGCCCGAAGAATTATTGCTGAAAGACCCGCATGAGCTTGATGTTAAGGACAGAATGAGATATTTCCAGTCCTTCCAAAGCGGTGTTGAGAGCCTGGGCCAGGTGAAGGTGTTTCAGGAGCAGGCCAAGATAATATCTCATATTTGGGAGCGGGATGATGGTACCGGATTCCCGAGTAATCTATCCGGCAAAGACATTTCCTATGAAGCACAAATAGTTTCGATTGCAAATATCTATCACAATATGGTCTATCGCCTGCCGGCAAATTTGCAACAGCAATTTAAAGCAAGCGGCAAGGTTGAGCAATCAGCCGCAGAAACGCTGCATCGCCACCGGCAAGCCATGCAATTTATCAGAGAAAATGTGCAATGGTTTAACTACTCAATTTACCAGGGCTTTACCGATTTGGTTAAAAGTGGGGACTGCAAAGCGTTAATTCCTTCGGAAGAGGACTTCGCAGTAACTTATGACGAGTTCGAAGCTGAAATTTCCGACGATAGCCATGTTGCAGAGGATGAGATTATCGATTCCGGCCTTGACTCTATGGACCAAAAAATAGAGATAGATTCGGACGTTATTGAATTGAAAGAGGGTGAAGTTCAGGCCGGTATGACGTAAACAGAAATACATGTATCGGAGCTAAAATCAGAAATGATAATTAACCAAACAATTGCAACTAAAAGCGGTATTGTTGTTGTGAAAGAGGATACCGTACTAAATAAAAATCTAATCAAGAGAATTCAAGACCTCGAAGCAACGGGAATGATAGCAAGCCATGTTGTAGTTTTAGTTCAAGGCCAATAGCAAAGTCCCGCCGGAAGAAATAATCGGGAATCCGGTTTATTTCCAGTATTCCCGGTCGAGGCTGCGGTATTGAATAGCTTCGCTTATGTGGCTGGGCCCGATATTATCACTCCCGCCCAAGTCGGCAATAGTTCGTGACACCTTCAGTATCCTGTCATAAGCCCTTGCCGATAAGCCTAATTTAGTCATCGCCATTTTAAGCAGGTCTTGCGAGGCGGTGTCAAGCCGGCAGCATTCCCTAATCTCCCGGGTTCCCATATCGGCATTTTTATAGATGAAATCGATATTTTCGAACCGCTTGCTTTGTTTCTGCCTCGCTGCAATCACCCGTGCGCGAACTTTTTCCGATGGCTCTCCGGCCCGGCTCGAGGATAATTCCTGATATTTAACCGCCGGCACCTCCACATGAATATCAATCCTGTCCAGCAAAGGCCCGGAAATCTTGCCGGAATACCTTTGAATCTGCTGTGGAGTGCAGCTGCATTCTTTGCTAATATCTCCGAAATTCCCGCACGGACACGGATTCATCGAGCAAACAAGCATGAAATTAGCCGGGTATTCCACACTTAATTTAGTCCTCGAAATACGAATGCTCTTCTCCTCAATCGGCTGCCGCAGCACTTCAAGTACGTTTCGGGCAAATTCCGGCAGCTCATCCAAAAACAGGACTCCGTGATGGGATAGCGATATCTCACCCGGGCGAATTTTATTCATCCCGCCGCCAACAAGTGCCGCATCGGAAATAGTATGGTGCGGCGAGCGGAATGGCCGTACGGTTACAAGCGCTTCATTTTTCGATAGAATCCCGGCAACGGAATGAATTTTGGTTGTTTCCAGAGATTCGCTGAGCGTAAGAGGCGGCAGTATGGACGGAAGGCGTTTGGCAAGCATGGTTTTGCCCGATCCGGGCGGCCCGATCATCAGCATATTATGCCCGCCGGCCGAGGATACTTCCATAGCCCGCTTGACGTTCTCCTGGCCCTTAACGTCGGCCATATTCAGCAGGTTCGCATCGAATCCTTTGTTGAATAAATCCTCTATATCCACTTTCCGCGGCTGGATTTCAATTTCATTATTCAGGTAGCCGAATGTCTGCTTCAATGAATCAACAGGTATAACTTTTAATCCTTCGACCATAGCAGCTTCGTCTGCGTTCCCCGATGGCAGCAATATTGTGTCGTACCCGCTTTTAGACGCCGTCATGGCAATCGACAGCACGCCGTGAACCGGCCTTAGCGAACCTTCGAGCGATAGTTCTCCAAGAATTAATGTCTTGTTCAGAGCCCCGGAATCGATAATATTCAATGCCGACAGCACGCCCAATGCAATCGGCAGATCGAATGCACTGCCTTCCTTGCGCACATCGGCCGGCGCTAAGTTCACTGTTATCTTTTTGGTTGGGAACACCAGTCCGGAATTCTTGATTGCCGCCGTTACTCTTTCCCGCGATTCCTTTACGGCCGAATCCGGCAGGCCGACTATCGTGAATGCCGGCACGGCATTATCCAGGTGGGTTTCGATTTCTATGATAAATGCGTCAATTCCCTGCAGGGAGGCCGAAAAAAGTTGAGAATACATCATAGGGATTGCTTGTTCCGGTTGTTTATTTGGGTAAATATATTAATATTCTAAGAAATTAACAATGAATTATAAAAAGTATTATGTATAATTATGTATAATTGCCTTTGAAAAAATCTAACCCGAACATTACGGGCCTTTTTCTTCTTATACCCCATATCTGTTTAGAAATACAAGAGTGAGGCAGGTAATGCAGCGGCTATCATTTGCTTAAATAATTAGAATTCAATATCATCTTTTATCTGCCACCGTCCCGGCATTCTGCAAATTTTATGAATCATGCGGATTAATTCTAATATTATAGAAATTGAATATTATAGAAATCGAATGTTATAGAAATCGAATGTTATAGAAATCGAATGTTATAGAAATCGAATGTTATAGAAATCGAATGTTATAGAAATCGAATGTTATAGAAATCGAATGTTATAGAAATCGAATGTTATAGAAATCGAATATTATAGAAATTGAATATTATAGAAATCGAATGTTATAGAAATCGAATGTTATAGAAATCGAATGTTATAGAAATCGAATATTATAGAAATTGAATATTATAGAAATTGAATATTATAGAAATCGAATGTTATAGAATTGTAATATAATTAAATTCAACCGAATAGTTTGGGTCTTTTAACTCCAAATCGTTCACCCCTTGCTATTTATTCACTTCTTATCCCGTTTATTCCCTTCCCACCCCACAAACAAAAGCCCGTGGCTGTTTATTCCTTTCTCATCCCAATTTCGGAATATATCGAATGCAATATTTTATTATTCGATTAGTTTAATTATATTAACAGAGAATTAATATGCGATAATAAGAAATAAAGTTATGAACCTGCCGCCATTAAGAGAATTTGTTTTGGAGAAGGGCGTATTCGTTACCGCCCACAGAGGCTCGTCGGGGACGGCGCCCGAAAATACCTTGTCTGCATTTCGCCAGGCAGTGCGGGCCGGTGCCGAAATGGTGGAAATTGATGTTCAGATGACCAGCGACAATCATATAATTGCTTTTCACGACCAAAAGCTTGGCAGAACCGCACGGGGCCGAAAGAGGACAAGCCGGCTCTCTTATGATGAAATCAGAACTTTAGATGCAGGGTCATGGTTTTCGAAAGAATTTGCCGGCGAGAAAGTGCCATCCTTGAAAGAAGTAATAGATGTGATTCATGGCAAGGCTTACTTGAACATAGAAATCAAAAGCGAAAGCGGCGAAAATTCGGAAGATAAATTAAAAGAAATAATTAAAACGGTTTATGATTCCGGCTATGAAGCCCACACCCTATTTGCTTCTTTCGATTATCCGTTGCTGGCGCTGTTGAAAGAGCTTGACCCCAACCTGCCAACCGCCGCCATACGCATACCTTGCGACAAGTCCCTGCCGTCGGACATAGCAAAGCAAACCGGCTGCGAGGCTTATGTCTGCTCAAGGAAAGAAGTTTCAGATGTAATTGCCGCAGATGCCCTAAGGCATAATATTTACATTGGTGTCTATTCCATCGACAAGCCCAAGCATTTGAAAAAGGTAATGAAGTATGGAATAAGAACTGTCGTAACCAATTATCCCGCCAGAATTATTGGCCTTATGGAAGAAATGCAGATTAAATAAAGCCAATGATTAATCCCGGGGTTTTCGGTTGAGATTTGTCTTATTATTCACGGCGGCAGGCCCAATTCGGGTTATTTTCCAGACTTCTTTTTGGCAATTGTCTCGGCTGCAAGGATTTCAATAATAAATTCACCCTTTGGAAAGAGCTTTTTATATAGATCGATAATGCCAAGCGCCTTGCTAAACCGTTTGATTCTAATCAATATATCAATCTTGCCTTTATATGCCTTTTCATAAAAACTTGTATCGTCATAATCGCTGATAACTGCGTTATAATAAATAAGTGACGATTTGGGGCTGTCGAGCTTCTCGTATAGTTCCGCCGTGAAGAACTCCTTATGAGCCAGCTTTTCACGCAGCTCGCCGATTTTTTCAGAAGCCTCGGCATAAAGAGAATCATTGGGGTAGAGATATTGAAACTCCATGAGGGTTTGAATTGCTTTTTTGGTGTATTCAGGGTCGCGGTCAAAAGGCGGGGACAGGTGATAGTAGCAAAGCCCGCTTTTATAAAGTGCCTTTTGGTTGTATTGACTGCCCGGATAGATTCTTCTCAAAAGATTGTAATTAAACGAGGCGATGATAAATTGGTCTCGATTAAAATTGATCTCGGCAACATGATATTGCGCATCGTCGGCGTATTGGCCTGCGGGATATTGAAGTTTAATCACTTCGAAAAGCTTTTTCGCCTCCATGTAATCTTCTTCTTCGAAATATCCGATTGCTGCCTTATATACTTCCTCTTCGCTGTTGGGCTTTGTGGTTTTCGCCGAGCCGCAAGATGACAATAGGATTAACATTGCGGCAAACCCGGTAATAATTATCAAAGAAAATAAACCATGTAATTTATTGGATAGTATTATATTTAGATTGTCAAATCGCATTGAGGAAACTTTAAATAATAATGCCTTTAATCGAATATCAAATTTACAACCAATATTTCATTTCTAAAACAAAAAAAGCGATGCGGTGTTATTAGACGGTATGGGCTTGATAAGAATTGTTAACACGAATATTTCGGGCCTTTTGTCCAGTGTTTCGTAACTATTTGTAAATCTAAGCGTTAAATATATTGCAAGGTAATTGGCGATTGCTCAAAAAGTTGTCTAAGATGAAATTATCAGTAAATTTACATCACAAGTGTCCGGTTAAAAAGCATCCAAATCGCTATACTCATATTAATAAGCACCTTTTGGCCCATATTGTTCTATTATGGATGCAATTATTGATTTAGTAAGATTTAATATTAAAGCGTGTCATTCCGGGCTCGATCCGGAATCCATTTTAATACTGTCATATAGCCTATGAA
>JAJRTW010000249.1 GCA_024278075.1 Bacteroidota bacterium
AGGTTAAACTCAAAAAGTATCAACTAATCATAATTAAGGTAGTTATAAAAAATATCCAACAACAAAGTGCAAGGCATACAATTTATTATGCTCGAAAACCTTGCAGAAAGTATGACAACCCCCTGCTCGCCTGGCTCACTTCCCCCTTTTTTAAGGGGGAATAGCCAATTTAGTTCCCCCTTAAAAAAGGGGGATTAAGGGGGTTGTTTTATTCCTTAATATTGCAAACGTACTAATAATTATATCTCAGTCAACTTTTTGAGGAAACCCTAATTATAAATATCTCTTATCCATTGCCTGTCAGGGGTTTTGGATATTTTATGAATAATGCGGATTAGTTCGACTAACAACAAAGAGCTGCATCAGCGGGAGCTATCTTATTGAGAATTAATAACTAACAAATTGGCATAGTTAATGATAAGACAGAGTAGTCACGTAACCAAACAGCATAAGGGAGAAAATTAATGATATCACCGCAAAGACAAATCTACAGATCCATTCGGGAAATGAGCCTTTTAGACTCAAAGCCTAAACATTCGGAAGTCTATACTCCTGAAAAGAAGAAAACTTACAGGCTGCCGTTGTTCATCGATCCGTATTTCGTTCCCATGGAAAGGAGCAGATTAAGCATAAAAGAAGGCAGGCTTGACCTGAACGACTATCTGGTGAAGAATCCCGGATCAACATTTCTCATCAGGGTAACGGGCGATTCGATGATTCGCGCCGGCATTAATTCCGGTGATATACTCGTGGTCGACAAATCCGCCGAACCCGTAAATGGCAAAGTAGTGGTTGCTTCGGTCAATAATAAATTATTAGTAAAGAGATTGAGATTCACAGAGGACGAAACTCTGCTCATTTCTGAGAATAAAAAATATGAGCCAATTAAGATTACTCATCATGACGAGTTCGATATTTGGGGAGTTGTAACGTCAGTTGTTAAAACAATTTAGTCACACTTGCCGCGCGCGCAGCTTAGCCCCCTGCTTGGTATTAGCCGTCAGGACGGGAAGCCCTGACGCCACGACAAATTCATAATATCGCCGGCAGCACTACTCTTCAATATTTGAACAATGTAGCAATTCCAAACCGTCCCGATAAAGCATGGCGGGTTGCGACATGCCCCGGCAGTATACTCACAACTCAATACTCACAACTTCAGATCATTATAAAACTCAATAATCTTTTGTGCCAGCACATCCCAGCTTGCTTTTTCTTTGTAATTATCGATATTAGCCTTGAATAACTCCGTATCCGAGTTGAAGTATTGCTTTATAGAAATAGCAATCTCGGCGGCGTCCGGCTTATCTACCATCAGGCCGGTGCCGTGGGGTTCGATCATTTCCTTCAGCCCGCCAGTATCGGTTGCCACCACGGGCAGGCCGAAGTGATAGGATACTCCGATTATCCCGCTTTGAGTGGCAGATTTATAAGGCAGCACGCATACATCGGCGGCGGAAAAGAACAGCGGCACCTCGCTATCCTCAATATATCGCGCGGCATTGGTTACACGGTTTCCCAAATTATACTTATTAATCATATCGTCGTATTTATCGAAACTGCCGTAGGCCTCGCCGGCAATAACAAGGTGAAAATCCGCCGGCAGGGCATTCAATGCCTCCAATAATAAATCAAGCCCCTTATAGGAGCGAATAAAACCAAAGAAAAGCAGCACCTTCTTATCCGGCGGAATGTTCAATTTCTTCCGTGCCGCTATTTTATCAACCTTCGCCCCGAAATGGTCATAAAGCGGATGCTCCTGAAATATATATTCGGAATCCTGCTTAAGCGACAACAGGTCTTGCCTTACGGTATTGCTCATCACAACAAAGCCGCTGTTGTGCTTCAGGAAATATTTGGTCAGTGCAATATCGCCGGGCCTTTTTTCGTGCGGGATAACGTTGTCGAGAACTGAGATATTAATCGTGCCATTCCTCTTTAGCCGCTTTGCAACATATCCGAGCGATGGTGCAAAAAACGGCATCCAGTATTTCATCAACATAATGTCGGGATTAAATTCAAGAATATTACGGGCGGCGGAATAATATGTTATCGGGTTGATGGTGTCCAGAATCCTTTCTGCATCTATTGCATTATTGTCTATTTTATTATTTTCGATCGAAGAATTATCGATTGCACAGGCTTTTTCGCTATTGCCTACGAACTGGCTTTTGCCCGGGAACAGTATATTCGGGTACTGCCTTGTGAAAGTGAAAGCCTTTACTTGGTGATCTTTCTCCAAAGCCCGGCAGAGCGATGCGTTGAACTGGGCAATACCGCCCCGGAAAGGATAGAATGTGGACAGATAAGCAATCTTCATCAATTAACCTTTGTGAACCTGGCAATTTATTTAATTTAATTTCGTGACCATGCAAAGATAACAATTATTTGAATATTGGCTTTTTATTACGTGGAAGAAATAATCAAGTTGATAGAGAATGCACCTGATATTCCGGATAATTATAAATATTACTGGAAATATCAATACCGTCTGGGCTGCCAGTCGCTTGTTCCGTACTTAACAAAGTTAGGGGCATTTGCCAGAGACTATAAAGTTGCTGAAATTGGCGCTGCCGAAGGCGGGGTGCTTGCTGCTTTTATCAACAGCGGGGCCTCCGAGGGCCTGGCCACCGATATTTCCGCCGGCAGGCTCGAAATGGGCAGGAAAATTAATTCCGGAATAAGGCAGCGCGTTGATTTTATTGCCCACGATATAATGGCCGAAGAAATTCATCCCGATTGGGAGCAAAGATTTGACCTTGTCCTGCTCCGCGACGTAATCGAACACCTCGGCGATACGGAAAAAGCATTAATTAATATTAAAAAGTTAATCAAACCCGGCGGATTCCTTTTCGTTACATTCCCGCCCTACCATTCCCCATTTGGCGGGCATCAACATACAATCGGCAAAGCGGCGGGGAAAATCCCATATATTCATTTGCTGCCACGTTCGGTTTTTGGGAAGATAATTGCCTCGGGGCGGCCCGATGATATTGATGAAGTGGAGAGGCTGAGCCGAATCAGGCTCACACCCGGGAAATTTATGGATGCGGTCAATAATTCCGGCTTTGAAATATCGAATGTCGATTATTATTTATCAAGGCCTGTGTTTAAGATGAAATTCGGTATCCCGCCGGTCAGGCTGGCCCGTCTGTCGAGGATAAAATTCGTCAGGAAATATCTTTGCCTCGAGGCTGCGTATTTGCTGCATGTATAAAAAAAAGCCCCCAAGGATATAATCGGGAGCTTTTTTATTATTAATTTCATTCAATATCAATTCTCGCTCAGCCCTTCGCCGAGGTCAATGATATTGTCGGTAGTTTCCGTCTCTTTCTCAGGCTCATCTTCGGCGCTAATCACAGGCTTGCCGAGGTCTTTTTCGTCGATAACTTTTTCGCCTTCGGTGAACTTGAATTTCAGCTTCTTATTTTTCGTGTCAATTTCGCCCGACACCTCGGAGCCATTATTTAGTTTGCCCAGTAAAATCTGCTCGGCCAACTCGTCCTCGACGTATCTCTGCAAAGCCCGGCGCAATGGACGGGCGCCAAATTTCACGTCATAACCTTTATCCACAAGGAATTCCTTGGCCCGCTTCGATAGTTTCATTGTCATATTATTAATCTCAAGCCTTTGCTTCAGTTTCTCTAATTGAATATCAATAATATCGAATATATGCTTCCTCTCTAAGCTCTTGAATATAATAAAATCATCAATCCTGTTAATAAACTCGGGATTGAATAATCTTCTGACGGATTCCTCGATGGTTTCCTTCAGGTGGTCATAATCGCTGTCCGCCTTGTCGTCGGAGAACCCTATCTTGCCGCCTTCCTTAATGTCTTTGGTTCCGACATTCGAGGTCATAATAATAATCGTATTTTTGAAATCAACCCTTCTGCCCAAACCGTCCGTCAGCACTCCGTCGTCGAATACCTGCAGGAGTACGTTGAACACATCCGGGTGTGCTTTTTCTATTTCGTCCAATAAAATTATACTATACGGTTTGCGGCGCACCTTCTCGGTCAATTGCCCGCCTTCTTCATAGCCAACATAGCCGGGAGGGGCCCCAACAAAACGCGAGACGGCGAATTTCTCCATATACTCGCTCATGTCGATTCTGATTAATGCCTCTTCGGAATCGAACATAACCTTTGCCAGAACTTTGGCAAGCTCGGTTTTGCCGACGCCGGTGGGGCCAAGGAACATGAACGACCCTATCGGCCTCGAGGGGTCTTTCAATCCTGCCCGTGCCCGCCGTATGGCTTTGGCCAAAAACCCTATGGCTTCGTCCTGGCCCACCACAAGCGATTTCAAATCTTCGGGCAGTTTCAGCAGCCGTGCTGTTTCGCTTTCGGCAATTTTATTCACCGGAATGCCGGTAATCATGGCAACCACATCGGATACATCATCATCGGTGACGGGGAATACCTGTTCGCTGGATTTAATTTCCCATTCGTTCTTAGCGTTCTCAAGCTCAAGTTGATGTTTTTTCTCCAGGTCGCGGAGCCTTGCCGCTTCCTCGAAGTTTTGTTTTTTCACTACCAGATTCTTTTTCTTACGTACTTTTTCGATTTCCTCTTCAATTTTTATAATTCCCTTTGGCACTACGATATTTGCCAGATGCACTCTCGCTCCTGCCTCGTCGAGTACGTCGATAGCTTTGTCGGGGAAATTCCGGTCGCTCACGTATCTTTCCGACAGCCTGACACAGCCTTCGATAGCTTCTTCGGTGTATGCAACGCTGTGATGCTCTTCGTAGCGGTCTTTAATATTATCGAGTATTATCCTTGTTTCCTTTGCATTGGGCGGGTCCACAAGGATTTTCTGGAACCTGCGGTCGAGCGCTCCGTCTTTTTCTATATGCTGGCGGTATTCATTCAGAGTTGTGGCGCCGATGCATTGAATATCGCCTCGGGCCAGCGCCGGTTTGAACATATTCGATGCATCAAGCGAGCCGGAAGCCCCGCCCGCACCAACCAATGTATGCAGTTCGTCGATGAAAAGAATCACATCGTCGGCCTTTTCAAGTTCGTTCAATACGGCTTTCATCCGCTCTTCGAACTGGCCGCGGTATTTAGTTCCCGCCACGATTCCGGCAAGGTCTAAGGTGATGATTCGCTTGTCGAACAAAGCTCGCGAGACTTTCTTTTCTACTATTCTAAGCGCAAGGCCTTCGACGATGGCGGTTTTGCCCACGCCCGGTTCGCCGATCAATACGGGGTTGTTCTTCTTGCGGCGCGATAGCACCTGCGATACCCGTTCGATTTCTTTCAGCCGCCCGATTACGGGGTCGAGTTTATTTTCGATGGCGAGTTTGGTCAGGTCGCGGCCAAAATTATCAAGCACCGGAGTTTTAATTTTTTCTTTGCCGGTTTTGCCTTTGGCCGAACCCGGAACAGGGCGCAATTGGGAACTTGGCTTGCCGCTCAGGATATTATCAAGTTCCTTGCGCACCACTTCGTAGTTAAGTGAGAAATGGGCCAATATCTGGGCTGCGATGTTCTCTTCGTCGCGCATTAGCGATAACAATAAATGCTCTGTGCCGATTTTATCTGATTTATATAACTTGGCCTCGAGATAGGTAATCTTCAATACTTTCTCGGCTTGCTTGGTGAGCGGAATATTGCCGATTGTGATTGTCGTGCTTGATGACCTAACGGTGTCTTCTATGCCTTTTTTTAATTTATATAAATCGACTGCCAGATTACGCAATACTTTAACTGCCAGCCCCTCGCCTTCGCGGATAATGCCCAGCAGCAAATGCTCCGTGCCAATATAGTCATGCCCCAAACGCAGGGCTTCTTCACGGCTCAGCCGAATTACATCGTTTACTCTACTCGAAAAATTTCCTTCCATTTTCAATCTTTCCTTCTTAAGTTACCATTTGCTTTTCAATTTATTATATTCATTTCTTCGTATTAACTTCTTATAACTACAGGACGTTTTCTTTATCCTAATTATTTTTCTTTATCCTATATTATTATAATGAAGACAGTAGTGTCCGGTTAAAAAGCAGCCAATTAGAGATAATCGTAGTAACAAGCTCCATTTTGACCTATATTGTGCAATTATGGATGTATTTTGAAAATAGCGTGAATTGTTGTTAAAGTATGTCATGCCGGACCCCGATCCGGTATCCATCTTAAATATAGCAAATAGCCCATAAATACCGGATTCCCGCTGGAGTTTATCCTGAGCGAAGCCGAAGGGCGGCAATGACACGTGATAGTTAATAAGGTTGTATTCAGCAAGACTATCATTTATTAACCGGACACTACTGTAATGAAGATAAAAAGCCATGTACCTTAGCTTATGGAAAAAGAATGGGAGCAAAGTATTTTGCCGTAGCTATAATTGGAGAATTAATTTAGAATTAATTGGAGAATTTCTGTCGTGGTGGGTTGGCAACCTGATGTTATATCGGGATGGTTTGGAACCATCCCCTGCGTTTTTAGCGATGAATCATTACTTTCTGTGCAGATTTATTTTAAGTGAATCATCGGAAATGATGAAACCGCCCCGTCGATATTCATAATGCAATAATATGCTCCCTGGGCGATTGCGTCGGCTCGGAAAAACCTCCGGTATATGCCCGGTTCCAATGATTCATTATATAATTGCTCTATTTTCATACCCATAGAATTATAAATTTCTATGATTACATGCGAAGCGTTTATAATTTCAAAAGTGATTTCAGTCGATTCTTCAAACGGATTCGGATAGCAAAATAAGTTGCCTGCTTGGCTGACGGGCAGAAATTCGACAGATGTGAACTTGCTGTTCTGCCTGCCTGGTGTGCCGTTGCCGGAAGATGCCTTCCAGTTTTTGGCAAGTGCATTGTCCGACGACGGATGTATCAATTCAAGTGTGGGGCCGTTGCCGTCCGGCTGTTCGGGCCAGGGGGATTTGTCGTCGTAATGAACCGAATCAATCAGAACGCCCTGCGAATTGAAAAGCCGTATAAGCTCGCCGGCTCCGCTCAGGCCAAATCCCATATCGCCGATGGCAACGGTTACGTTGGGGAACAATGCTTTGAATCCTGCCAAATCCTTGCACAGAACAACGTATCCCAATGCGGAGATTTTATAATTATCCGGGAAAAAGAATTTATGCGAGATGTCATCGTCGGAGAAATACCAGCCCGAGAGATTCACATCAAAATCCGATGGATTATAGAATTCCACCCAATCCCCCGGGTCGAAATCCGCAGAGGAATTATAGTTTATCTCGTTGATTACTATATTGTCTACCGTCAGGAATACACTAAATGCCCCAATGTCGGATACCGTGCCGTCGGGGTCTTTTGGCGAGGCCGGATTGCCTGCGTTGATGCAGGGCGAACCGCTTTGCAGACGGAAGTCAGAAGCTGCGGGATCGACAAACAATGGGTTTGCATGGATATTGTTGTTGCCTGCCAGGGCTTCCGTGTCGCACAAAGAATATGATATATCAATAGTTGATTGGGGGTCAATATATATAAGGTTGTCCAGAGTGCCGGCAATGATTGTGTTCTCGATTATTAATTCAGCTCCGCCGGTGCCGGCTATTTTTTCATAGCATAGCAGACTCGTTTTATTTCCGTAAAGTGTGTTATTTGAAGCATATACCTTCGATCCGGATTTAACGCTAATGCCTTTTTTCGATCCGGATATTATATTCCTTATCAATCGGATATTTGTCGAACTTTGTGTATCGGCAGTGCCTATTGAAATCCCATTGTCCATGATATTAAAAATACGATTGCCTGTAATGTCCACATTTTGCGAAGAATTAATATCTATTCCATCATCGACGCTGTTGGAAATTACATTATTCCGTATCACTCCGTTCTGCACTCTCACAAATTCCAATGGGTCGAGAATATTATTGAATTCATTTCCCTCAACAATAGCAGTTCCGTCTGCTACTATCAATCCCTCGCCGGAATCAGTACCCGAAAATTTGCAATCCGATACTAAGAAATCGCCTTCGGTCAATAGCACAAGAATGCCCGTCAGCTCTTTGCTGAGATGATAATTTACATTCTCGAAATCCGCATCGGCCTGGTGAACCCCAATCTTTATATTCTCTATATCGATATTGGAGAATACGGACTTGACATTTGTTTTTTCGGTTTTGATATAGTTCCATTCCGAGGATTCGACCAGGGATTTGATTATTATCGGTTCAGATTTAGTTCCGGCAAACTCGAAAGGCCCGTTCGACGAAATGCGCCCGCCCTCTTTGAAGTGAAGCTCAACTCCCGGCTCTATCCTCAGCCTGGCACCGCCGGAAACCTGCACTTCACAATCAATAATATATGGGGATTTATCCTTTTTCAGTGTAGTATTCGCGGTTATTTCACAGGGCAACTGACTTCCGGTTCCGCGAACGAAGAAATTATAATTGTCCGTGCCTTCGGTAACATATTTCCCATCGAAGCCGACTATCATCCAATAGTATCTGCCATTATCGAGGCCTGACAGGGTATATGTGGTGTCTTCGATGCCTTCGATAATAGTATTTTCGCCGGATGTCAGCTTCATGTTGTGAGTATAGTGGAGATTATAGGTAATATTGCTGTCAACGGGGCTTTTGGCGGGGTGCCATTTCAAAGTGACATCTCCGGTATAAGTGCCTTTGGCCCTGATCACGCGAAAGCTGGAAAGCGATAAGGCAAACCTTTTGAGCAGATTGCCATACCTTGCCGATACGTGGGCTTTGTCGATCCCTATATCATTCATCCAAACGGTAGTATCCTCCACATTATCCCTGTCGTCTTCGATAACCGACGGCCGCAGCACTTGAATCAGGCTGTCCATAATCGGGAAAATATAATCTCTGTTAAAAATAGTAGCGGCTAATTCATCGACTCTGTTCTCAATATCGGCCATTATCCTGTCGTCCAGAATAGCCCGCTCCAAAAAGGGATTGTCCGGTACTGCCGGCCCTGAACTTTGCTGGTGAGAATAGTTGTACCAATAGTATCCGAAGGTCTTATCGAGGTCCCAGGGGAGCATAGACCATTTCCCGCTGCCGTGAATATCGTGGTACATATAATAATTATGAGAGTAGGTGCTGCCATTGGCCAGTAGCATATTCATGGAAATAATAGTTATCATTTCGTCGTAGTTGAACAGGCGGCGGGTCATGTCGTAATACTCTTCATCGGGTGTGGAATTTAACGAATCTATTAACATAGCAAGATCTTCGCGGCCTTTGCTTTTGTTGGTCTTTTTCTCCCAATAATACTCATAGACATCATCATAAATACTCAGGGCAGAGCCATCGGTCGATGCTTTATAGAGATTACCTTTGCGGTCCAGCCCGCGGGATTTCAGGAAATCTCCATCCACATTCTCGATGCTCACATAAAGGCCGGCATACTGGCCATTGACATAGAGCCGGATATGCTCTGTGGCAAAACACGTAAGGCCGGCTTCGCTCATTAGCCTGCTCGACAGGTAAGTCCTCATATATGTCTTGTCGAGATATTCGGCATTCAGGTTCAATTCGTCCCTGCCGTTGGAGAATGGGTCGCCATCGAACTGAATTTTGAGTGATTTTTTATTATACCCACGTGTGCCGTCGCCGCGAATTCTTATTCGCACATCGTTCCAGGTAATGGTTTCGTAAGTGAAAGTGGCGGGTATATAAATATTTTCGTTGAAGCGTTCGTAGATCATGGCATATTCGCCGGGGTCACAGGTTATGAAGTATTCCTTAACGCCTTCGGAGTAGAGCAGGCATGGCAATGCCACAAGCAACAGGAGAAATAATGCAGTCTTTTTCATATCAAGGGTTAATAATGTGAATAATGTAATAACAGAATATACGAAAGAGGTAAGGAATTAATCTTATGGGCAGACCCTGATACGAAATTTGAAAACTAATGTACAGATACTATTGGTAAGTTAAGCAAAAAGGCCGTAAAGTGCAAGAAAATTAACAATCAGGAGTCAGGTAATAGCTGTCAGTATGGGAAGTCATTGGCATATAAGAAGTTCCCCCTTTGAAGGGGGGTTAAGGGGGATGACATCCTGTCGGCCTTCAGGAATCAGCTGTCAGGTTTTAGGAGTCAGGTAATAGCTGTCAGTATGGGAAGTCATTGGCATATAAGAAGTTCCCCCTTTGAAGGGGGATTAAGGGGGATGACATCCTGTCGGCCTTCAGGAATCAGCTGTCAGGTGTTGGGATTCGCCTTTTCGTACAGTCATTCTGAAGGAGCAAAGCGACTGAAGAATCTAAAATAACGAATTGGTTAAAAGGTAGTTTCGTAGGGGCAGGTTCGCAACCTGCCAGAATAATGTGGTTCATCATTATTTCGGGATAGTTTTGAACCATCCCCAACATCCCCTGTTAGCCCATAACAATTAATGGGGCCGCCAATCCGTCACAATGATGGACTAACAGTAATATTCAATAATATCAACCAATCATATATCAAGAAAATGAACATAAGAATCACACGCATTAATATTAATCCGGGAGACAGTTTTGATGATTTACCGCTGCCTGCGTATGCCACATCCGGTTCGGCCGGCATGGACGTATATGCTGCGGTTGAAGAGCCGAAAACGATTGAACCCGGAGCCGTTTGCCTGATTCCGACTTCACTTGCCATTGCTCTCGAGCCCGGGTATGAATGCCAGGTGCGCTCCCGCAGCGGCCTTTCGATTAAGCACGGGATTTTTGCATTGAATGCCCCAGGGACGGTCGACAGCGACTACAGGGGCGAAATTAAGATCATCCTTGCCAATTTCGGCAAAGCTTCGTTCAGGATTGAGAGGGGCGATAGGATTGCGCAATTGGTAATAGCCCGCTATGAGCATATTAAATGGGACATTGTTGATGATTTGCCGGAGTCATCCCGCGGTGCGGGCGGGTTCGGGTCGACCGGAGTGTAGGGGTGAATGCTGCATTATTCGCAATACGATGATACCGAAACCCGCAACAACTCCTTCTTCACCTCGTCCCAATTTAGTTCGATTTCTTTGGTTTGGAAATTGTCTTCGAGATCGTATTCCAGGGCCGAGCGTATCCTCTTGTTATTATGCGGGTGGGTCATTAATAGCTCCAGGTGCTTGTCATAGCTATTGCCTTCCTCATTCAGCCGCCTGAAGAGCGTAGCAATAATCCGCGGGTTGATTCGAGACTTTGCCAGCAGGCCCATGGCGAAATCATCCGCCGCTTTTTCCTGCCGCCGGTTGAAGGCCGATGAAGTGGCAAACCGGCCAATTTCCTTCAGCACGTATTGATCGCCGGAAGTCAATACTGCCAGGCCAAGTTCCCGCAATATCCTCGAGATTACGTGCCGCTCCTCTACATGCCCCATTTCGTGGGCAATAACCGCCGCAAGCTCCTCGGGCGTTTCGGTGAATTCAATCAGGGCGGAATGGATCATTATATAGCCCCCCGGCAGGGCATAAGCATTGATTTTATTATTGTCGATGATAATGAATTTATAATGATATTTCGAATCCGATATATTGCTCTCCAGCCTGCTTGTGATTATTTCAATGGCAGAATCAAGCATGAAATTATCGATAGTATCGAACTCCGGGCTTGAGCCGAGGATATTTTCCACAATGAAATCTCCAATTTCCTCCTCACGCTCGACCGATATTCCAATGTCGGTTTCGTCGGGCAAAATGGGGAAAATGGTAAAAACCGTCCAGATTGCTCCGAAAAAAAGCAGCAGGATCAATAAATCCCCGATAATCTTATTGCGCATAATTAGTATTACCAAAAATTACATTTTAGGTGGTTGATTAATATAATCTTCTTCGCCTTCTTCGAATCCTTCCCGAACGCGATATACGTTGTGATATGCAATCTTGCCAAAGAAAATGAAGTAATAGAACCGGCCTTTCCTTGCCCTTACGGCAGCTACTATGCTGAAAACAATGTATACGATGTTTGCAATAACGATTGCTATCAGGTATCCCTTCAGATAGTCGTCAAAAGAACCGTATTCCCAGAAGATAGTCCTGAGAAGCCAAAAAACGGCTATAGCATTCATTAGGCTTAAAGGCAATTGCGACAAAAGCGACTGCAGGGCGTGGAACTTTACGAAACGGCCTTTGCCCTTGTTCAAATAATAATAAATAATAGCCGCTATCAGGTTGATAACCGGCAATGGCAGCCCGGCGGCAAGGGATGCGAACATCATAAAATAAGCTCCCATTGCATCTTCTTTTTCCCTCGTTGTCAGCTCATCCGGCTTTGGCAGCCGATGATATTCGGTAGTCTGATCTATCATTGATTTCCCTTTATTATATTCTATTGCTAATTAGATTGCCCTCAAAAAGTACTAACTTTTTATTGTTATATTAATTACGAAAACTATTCAATTAGAAAGTGCAAGGAAATGGATTTATTATGCCCTTATGCCTTGCAGATTGTAGGACAACCCCCTGCTCGCTTTGCTCACTTCCCCCTTTTTTAAGGGGGAATAGCCA
>JAJRTW010000018.1 GCA_024278075.1 Bacteroidota bacterium
TTGCTCACTTCCCCCTTTTTTAAGGGGGAATAGCCAATTTAATTCCCCCTTAAAAAAGGGGGATTAAGGGGGTTGTTATTCTCCTTAAAGCAGAAGCATGAATATCTTTTTCCTGACTACTTTTTGAGGGAACCCTATTTAGGCTGTCATTCAAGCGATACGTCATTATATGGTTGACACGACATTAGAAATAATATTAATATTAATATTAATTAAAAAAAATCAATAATGATATTAATCTCCGATTAACCCGAACATTTCAGCTTAAATTATGTTCCGTTAGAAGATACTTCCCAATGTATATGTAAATAGGTATATTGCATCAACACTTTCAGTTAATTATAGAATAAATCATCCGTTGAACAATAGCATCTTATATTTGCGCAAGATAGCCGGGTCGGCAGCTAATCTGCTGACTGCCAATGCCTTGCCGCTGCTGCTGATGGTTGTATTTTCGATTATTCTTGGCAGAAAAGCCGGGCCGGCATTATTTGGCGAATTCTCCATTTCGATGATTATCGGGACGATTTTCAGGACCATTGTCGATGCCGGCTATGATGTTGATATACCCCGTGAGGTGGCCGAGGACAAGTCACGAATTGCTGAAATAGTAACTAAGGCTCAGGCGCTTAAGAACAATCTTTGGATTGCTTTTCTTCCGTTAATTATTGTGTTGGGCCTGGCCGTGGCAAGCTCGCATAATTATTTATTGATAATAATCTGGACACTGCCCTATCCAATTTCGTCGACGTACAAATCGGTGCTGAGGGGCCTGATGGAAATGAAGGCATTGGCCCGGATAGGAGTGCTAATCCAATCGATATTATTTTTGTTATTATTAGGTTTGGTATATCTATATGATGGATTGTGGCTGTTCTTTTCGATATTCATTGTTTTTCAATTCATAGAGGCCGTTGTATTCCACAGGATATTAATCAAAAAGAAAATCGCTTTGCCCAAGCTACTGCAAATGCTCATCCCAAAATTCACAGCCATTCCTTATGTAGAATACAAGAGCCAGTTCAGATTGACAAGCGTGGTTTTCCTTTCGATTCTTCAATATCGGATGCCTACATTGGCAATGGGGACAATGTCGCTGCCGGTTGTGTTAGGGTATTACACCGCCTCGATGCGGTTTTTGACTTTACTTCGGGTTATATCCGGAGCATTTTTCAATACTCTTATGCCTGACATATCGGAGAAACTGGCAAAAAAAGAAAAATATGCTATGCTACCGACGGTATTATTTGCGGCTTTAATTGGTATGGCCATCAGCGGCGGTTTGTATTTATTAAGCCAGCCGTTGATTGAGCTTACATTTGGATTTAGTCAGGCCGTACCGGTATTGCAGGTTCTGTCTTTTAGCTTTTTTTTCGTAATGGTGAACGCAACGCTGAAGTCTTTCCTGCTGGCATGGAAGAAAGAGGCCTACACAAGCTACTGCCTGATTGCATCGGGCTTGATAGTGCTGGCCCTTACATTTATCTTGTTCCCGGCCTACGGGGTGTCGGGTGCGGCATGGGCTGTTATTTGTGGTGAATTCATATTATTTCTGTTTTATGCTTATGGAATTATTTATTTTCGTAGAAGAATTGAATCGCATTTGGAAACTTAAGCAATAGTGAATAATAGTTATTGTGGCAGGTTTTATTAATGCAATAGTTCAGAGAACACCGTATATTAAGCAATTAATCTCAATATTGAGATGGCAAAAAAGCAAAAAGAAGACATAAAGCAAAAAGAAGACATAAAGCAAAAGCCAAAGGAAGACATGAGTTTCCTGGAGCATTTGGGCGAGATGCGAAACAGGATCATATATTCGTTGATTGGAGTATTGGTCGGTTGCGCAATATCGGCTTATTTTATCACCGACCTGATGGACTATATCTTGCTCCGGCCGGCTTCATCGGCAAACATGGATTTGCAAAACCTGAAACCTTTCGGCCAGCCGTTTTTGTTCTTCAAAGTAATTCTTGTGTCGGGATTTATTATAGCATTCCCATTCGTACTGTATCAGCTGTGGAAATTCATAGCACCGGGACTGTATAGGAAAGAAACCGGATGGGCAAAGAAGATTACATTCTTCACATCATTTTGCTTTTTGTCCGGGGTTGGATTTGCATATTTCGTTATGATACCATCGATGCTTGGTTTTGCAGCGAGTTTTGGCAGCGATAAAATTAAGAACATAATCGATGTAAATGAATACTTCAGTTTTGTGATTATGATATTGCTTGCGGCCGGATTATTATTTGAAATGCCGATGGTATCCTATGTGCTGTCGCGAGTGGGAATGCTAACGCCAAAATTCATGCGTAAGTACCGGCGGCACTCGATTGTAGCGATTCTAATCCTTGCAGCCATCCTGACACCAACGCCCGACCCCGTCAGCCAGCTTATATTTGCAGCACCCCTGTTTTTTCTCTACGAGCTTAGCATCATCATCTCGAAATTCGCCGCAAAGAAATATGAAGCATCAGGATAGTAGTAATAAATATTATTTAATTATATTCGATATTAGAAACTGCCTCAATAAAAATATTCTATCGGCGAAATGAAAGGAATACTATACCACAGAATACCATATATTAGCCTGCTGCTGTTTGTTTTGTTAATGGCAAACGTCGAGTCGCAAAGTTCGGATTGCTATAAGATTGACCGCTCCAGGCCCGAATGGACGGATTCGCTTGCCGTTAGCGTCCACGGCGAAAGGCCGGTTGATGGTGTTTCTATCCGGCAGGCAGCCCCAAACCCTTTCGACGATGCAATCATTATTGAGTATGACCTTCCGCGACCCGATAAGGTTTCCATAACCATAATCGATTTGAACGGCCGAAAGATTAAATCGCTGGCTGGCAAATTTCTTGATGCAGGCAGATATCAAACCCAATGGGACGGGAAATCCGATGATGGCTCCTCGCAGCCTCCCGGCTTATATATTATCAGGTTGGAAACAAGCAGTAAATTAGAATCTGCAAAAATTATTCTATCTAAATAGGACTGCCTGACTATTCATTGAAATGCTTATCAAACTCGCAGATTCTGATTTGGGATTTGTGCTACCCCTCCCTTAATCCACTTTTCATAGCGGGAGTTCGAAGTCATTGCCAAATTAGGGTTCTCTCAAAAAGTAGTCGGAGAAAAAGATTTTAATGCTTATTCTTTAAGGAGAATAACAACCCCCTAAATCCCCCTTTTTTAAGGGGGAATTTGATCAACTATTCCCCCTTAAAAAAGGGGGAAGTGAGCCAGGCGAGCAGGGGGTTGTCCTATAATCTGCAAGGTTTTCGGGCATAATAAATAATATTGCTCGCACTTTGTTGGTGAATATCTTTTATAACTGCCTTAATTATAATTAGTTGATACTTTGTGAGTTTAACCTAATTATTTTTCTATTCTATAGTTAATGAAAAAAGATAATTAGGGTTTCAAATAGAAAAATCAATTATTATTTATATTCTTATTATTCTAAAGGACTTACGAATTTGAAATATTTCTTAACCGGACAGCAGTGATGGGCAACCTGATTGAAACAATATCTTCTGCTTTCATCATATTGCTGCCGCTGGGAAAAATAATTATTTTATAGCGAGAATTCTCCGGAATTTTTTAGCAATATATATTTCCTTAATCTTCCCAAATTTACTGCATATCCGATTGTAGCCGTCCGTATCATTTCTTACGTCAATAATCAATACACCACCATCTTCGAGAATCTCAAAGGCTTGTTCCAAATAAATATCTACCGGATAGTGGAACCCCCAAGATGCTATAGATATTATTAAATCAACATTTCCATCAATCGGAATTTCGTTCTTTGCGTTGGCTTCATATATGGAAATATTTTCTTTATTTATGCCATTCCGGATTAAGAAATCTTTTGTTATATCAAGTGAATTGTAGAAAGCGCCTTTCTCTTCAAAGCGATAAAAAACATCACCCTCAACCCGGGTTTTGTCAAGTAGATGAAATTTCATCCCGGGTTTGCGAAGCTCTCTGTTTATGCAGATGTCCATTCCGGCAAGGCCGCACCCAATATCCAGCATCGAATTAACTTGCCTCGGTATTGAATCCTTGAACGTGGCAAACTCCTCTTCTATCTCTTGTTGGTACAGCTCTTTTATCCGGCGCCCCCTGAATTTGCATTCAAGATCAACAAACCAGCTATAGGACAGAAACGGCAATATTCTTGGCACCGCTTGGTAGAATCTGGGGAAAAGAAGAGTATTTGTGCGTTGATAAAGAATATATTTCAATGCTGAATCCGCGATACTAAATTTTGAGTTCATTTCTTGTTTTTCTTACGAATTATTACTAATAACGTGTAATCTCTATCGGAAATTAATATAGGGAACATCACAAGGCCAAAAGCTATTGCCAATATCAGGACTTCACTTATTTTTCTTCTCTTTTTTTCGATTTCTTTTTTTCAATATATATATGTGGCACGAGCTGCCGAAAAAGCGGCTAAGTCTTGCTCTTGGGCCAAATGGGATTATTGGGCCAAATATACTATGCCCGGTACAGAACAGATGGTTCGAATCGTATTTTAATATAAGCCAACCTGCTTTATTGAAAATTGAATCCCACTTGAACCTGCTGAAATGATATATCTCGCTAATGGAATTGCCGGTTTCGCCGTGGCGGTTTGGGTATAGTGCCATGCGAATCAATTGGCTTCGGGAGTATCTGCTTATTTGAACAGCATCGAATTTCTTTGTAGCGGCAGCTGAGTTTGGCTTGATAGTTGAAATAGTATTAGAAATAATTATACCAATTCCTGATTTCAATATAAACGGGTAATGCAATATAGTTTCCCAGAATCGCCAGCTGCCGCTTGGCAGCACGTGAATTGCAATCCCGTCGGGTTTTAATACTCTCCGGATTTCTTCAAGCGATTTCGCCAAATTGGGAATATGTTCGAGTACGTTCGAGCTGAATACAATATCAAAGCTATTATCATCGAAAGGGATATTTTCGCCGTCGTAATTCGTAATGTCCCACTGACGAATACCCGAATATTTACTGTCTTCTATATCAATGGCTTCAACGGAAAAACCATTTTCGGCAAATTTCTCTGCCTGCCAACCGGAGCCGGCTCCGATTTCGAGCAATTTACCGTTGCCCGGCATCAACCTGTTGAGCTCTGCAAGTGCCTGCCGGAATTCTATCAGTCGGATTTCTTTTAAGTATTCAATATTCATTAAGTATTCAATATTCATTAAGTATTCAATATTCATTAAGTATTCGCTTTCAGATTCTAATAATTCAATCTATTTTCTAATAATCCTTCTCCGCAAATACGAAGTAGCTGCCAATCAAACTGTTAATTAATCTATAGCCCAACACCAATAGCCCTACTGAAACCGCTGCCTCTGCCGGCATCCCGACAGAAGCGAAAAAGTACACGAAAAGCACTTCGCGAAATCCGATTCCGCCAAATGATATTGGCAACAATGTAACGATATTTATTATTGGCAATACTGATGCTAAATAGATATAGCTTACATCGTAGCCTAAGAATTGTATAAATAAGTAGACAATGCCTATGGAGGATAGCAGATAAAATATTAATGATAAGGCAATCAGGCCAATAAGGAATTTCGGTTGCTTTCTTAATTGCATAATAGTATAAATCGCTTGGTAGAATTTTTCCACTTTATCCATTAGCTTCGTTATGCTGCCGAATCTGCTTTTGAATAATGATGATATTCCAAGCATCAGAGGCCTGTTGAAGAAGAACACCAGCATAATAGTTAAAACAACCAAAACAGCCAAGCATGACACCCTGATATGCTCCGACATCGTATTGTAATTGTAAATGAAGCCAAAGACTGCAAAGAAATACGATGTTAGCAATCCGAATATTCTGCCGATTACAACCGAGCCCGCCAGCTCGTATACATCAACCTCTACGCTTTTATTCACTTTATGGATTTTAACCACATCTCCGCCAACGGTTCCCGGCAAAAAGAAGTTATAAAAGGTACCGATAGCGAAATATCTAAATAAGAATCCGAAGCTAATATGTATTTTCTTAGCGTTAAGAGCAAGCTTCCATTTCCATGTGTTTATTGCCATGCCGAGAAAGCCTAATGGATAGCATAAAATATATAATCCCCATTCAGCATTTTCAAGCACAGACAAAAACTGTTTAATATCAATCCTGAATATGAACAGATAGAGCAGAAGGAGTATCGTGATAGAATATTTAACTAACTGTTTAGAATTCATTATTTTTTATAGACCCACATTTTATTGAATGGGAATGCAAGAATCGAAAAGACAGCTTGCTTTGGCCGGGATAGATTTCTTTTCCAGCTTTGGTCATGCTCGATTGATTCCGGCTTGTCGAATCTGAGTGTATTGCCGCCCATATTGTGATAAGTTGTGCTTCGCATTTCATCAATAAAGCCTTCGGTATCTATTGCTATCTCTAAGAATTCGTTTAATTTCTTCAGATGTTTTGCCGGCTCAATAGCGAACTGGTCATAGCTTAACGATATATAATTCAGATTGAATTTATTAATTATTATTCTTGTCAATATATTAGTTATCACCCATTGGATAAAATAAGTGCAGCTCGATTTGATTGGAAATCCAAGCCCTTTTCGCTTTTTGCTTTGATAAGAATTTATATAGGCTCTGCCGTCACGAATTAAATGAATCACAGTGATTGACCCATTGTCGATATTTTCATCCTTTACAAGTTCGTAGAGCCTGAAGGGGTTCTTCGACGAGTCCAATATGAATTTCAAATCGTTTTTATATTTATATGCAACGCTGCATATTCTGGCAAATAATGCACTATTATTGCCTTTCTGAACTTTAAATGCCACCAATTTTTCGAAAGGATTTATTATGTTTAACAGCAGTTTTATATTTTCAGCTGTGTTCAATTCTTCAAGTGTGGATGGTTCGTCGTCCTTGAATATTTCCCTCCAGAATTCGCATTCATCCATATCCTTTCCGCAAGTGCATATCGGGCCAACCGGATGCCTTTTGCAATCGAATGATGCTTTGTTCTTATAATGGCTGTAGAAGGCTATTTCGCCAACGCCGAATACCTCCGGGCAGCTTCCGATTATCATATCCAGCAATGTTGAGCCGCTATGCCCGCCGCCGGCGATGAACAGTATATCCGAGCTTATATGGCTGTTTTTACTCAATCTGTAGCAATTGCCTCTGATTTAATAACTGATATTACGCATCAACGATATTATTGGTTTTTTCATCTCGCTTTCGATGTTTCGGAATTTGAGCAATAACTATCATTGGCCAGTCATTCCGAGCTTGCGAGGAATCCAGGTATCGCATGAATACAAATCAAAGATGGATTCTTCGCCTTCGGCCCTGAATGAACTGTGTCTTTGCCAAATTACAAATAGGCGTATTTGTAGAGGACGGTTCTAAACCGTTCCTGAAATTAACATTGAGCTGTGAGGGCAGGTTTAGACCCCCCCCCTACGTTTTTTTTGTCATTAGCAACATACGATTACAGTTCATAGTTCTGACGGTTGTTACAACCGGCAATTCGATGAAGTTGAGTTTGGCAGGGGCGCGGCATACCGTGCCTCTACACTTTAATATATTTATCCTTTGCAACATACGATTACAACGATCTGAATACTATCCCCCTAATCAAGAAAAAGAATTTATTTTCATTTTGCCTAACATCAGTTAGCAAATTCATTTAGGTCCTTATTTTCTCTATCATTTCCAAATATTTTCCGCTAATACTATCCCAGGAGAAGTTTTTTATAACCCTCTTTTTGGCTTTTTCTGTTATTTCATCGACCTTGGATTGAGGCATTTGAATTACATTCAAAATTGTTTTTTGCATGCTTTCAATTTCGAAATCATCAAAATATATTGCATAATCCTCTAATACCTCTTTGTTGGCCGGTATTGGACTAGCCAACACCAAAAGGCCGGCCAATTGTGCTTCCAATAGTGAGACGGGATAATTTTCGTTGCTGCTCGGGAAAACAAAATATCCGGATGTTTCATACAATTGCTTCCACTTGGCCGATCCTTTGCCAAGCCAGCCATGAAAAAAGATATTATGACGGCTTTGGCCTTTTGCTATATTCTTTAGCTCATCGAGCATTGGCCCCTGGCCAATAATATTGACTTCCAGAGGTTGTTCAATATGTTCAATCGCTTTAAGGAATAATTGATAGTTCTTTCTTCTAACCAATCGCGAGACGATTAGAAAGGCCGGACGCCCGGGCTTCTCTTGGAAACTATCAATATCAATTCCGTTTGGAATAACGGCAATATCAGCAGCCGGGTTCTGCTTCAAGATAAGGCTTTTCAGATAGTTCGATGGTGATACTACCAAATCAGCTTTGCCAAGCACAAAGTTCCAGGCCGGCAACATCACTCTATGAGCCAGCTTGAAACTATCAGGATTATAGCCCGGCACATCGGACCCATGCGCAGTAATTACCAATGGGGCCTTAGCCTTTTGCTTTGCATAGCCGGCGATAAAACCATCAGGAATTATTGCATGGGCGTGGATGAACTCGAACTTTACTTCTGCTGCCAGCCGCCGGATTACTTGCCGGGCTTTGTATCCGAAAATCAACATATCCCAATATTGGCTGCTATCCTGATTCTTTCTGCCACAACGAACTCGAATGATTGTCAATTTATCGTTTTGCTCGAATTCCGGCAGGCCGCCGTAGTGCATTGTTATAATGTAGACACCGTAGCCTTTCTTAATATACTCAGCCGACAGCGATATGGCAACCTCGCCGGCCCCACCGCCAACCGGCGGAATTTCCCTTGTTATTACCAATACGTTCTTTGTCATTTTTGAGGCTTCTTTTAATCTTTTGTGGCAACATCTTTTATGGCAACAATAAACAGTCGCCTGCCCTTATTCGTAAATGCAAGCAAATTGTCAAACTTCAGGACAAATGATACTATCTTTCCCAGTACGGCCTTGAGATTTCTTTTGAACGGAGTGGAGAGATTCATTATTTTCTCCGGCGAGGCTTTGCTTAAGAAATATTTGTAATATATCTCATAGAAGAAAGCCCCCCAAACCTCTTTGCTTTCAATCTTAAAGCCGGCGGATTCCAACTTCTCCTCGAGTTCATTTTCTTCATACCGGCGTACATGCCCGGCATAGTCATCATGCTTTGTCCAGTTTTTCATGCCAAATGGAACCGATATAATCAGTAGGCCGCCATCGCTTAATAATTTATTTAAGTTGACCGTAGCGATTGCATCATCCTCTATATGCTCAAGAACTTCAGAGCAAACAACCACATCGAACTGCCCATATTTAGCCGGATCGCCCTCGGCCAAATCAAACTGGAAAGTTTCGAAATTCTCGCCTTCGGAAATTATTACCGCCTCTTTGGAGAAATCGCAGCCTTTGATCGATGTAAATCTATTGGTATCATCAATCATTTTCAGCAGATGGCCGGTGCCGCAGCCAACCTCTATAAAAGCCCCCGCGGCGTTATGAGCCTTTATAATATTTAGAATTTTTTTCATCCGTAGCTGTCCGCTTGGTCCAATTTTCGGAGTGTCCTTCCAAGTGGTTTTGCTAAGCATATCGTAATATTTTAAATTTTCTTTCACTTTATGTTTTTATTGGCTTTTCTTAAAACAATACTTCGGACATATTTTGTAATGACTTAATAAATCAAACACTTACGAAAAGTCATTCTGAGCAGAGCGAAGAATCCAGAACTCTATACATCTTAAGTAGTTATAGATTCTTCACTCCGCAACGCCACAAGTGGCTACGCTCCGTTCTGAATGACAAAAATGTCCGAAGTATTGTTAAAATACATTTCCAAATAATTACATAATCCTTAATATGCCAAAAGGCCGGTATACATATTTCGGAATCTGTATTTGCTCAACTTTTTCAAAAATATCAAATTTGCTATCATTAATAATTATTCTCCCGGTCTTCTTGGAATAACAAATTATCTCCATTTTTGCAATTTCCGAAATATTAATATTCTCAAATGAGCCAGAGATATTGTATAGTGAATCTTTCATTCTTATTGGTATTATTTTCTTCTTATCTGGCTCTTCGCCGCCATTGTAGTAAGTATGGAAAAAGAACCTGTAAGTTTTAACATCGGATACGGTGAAGTCAATGGAATACTCTACCAGACTCTCGGCCCCAAATTTATTTGCATACTCGTTGGGCGAAAAAGAAAGGATAACATGTTGCTTTTGGGGCGGCAACTGCTTGCCAAATAAAGATTTATTTGGGGTTGTTCGGAGGATTTCTTTCTTATGGCCCGAGGCATAATAAACTGTGTATTGCTTAAGCCTATAAATGGCATTATCAATTTGTTGCCAGAGAATATCGGACTTTTGGCCTATCTCGCTGGGATGCCTTAAGCTAACAACAATGTCGCCTGGGATAAATTTTGTTTTTGGCTGAAAATTGGCGCAGTCATTGAAATTATTAAATAAAGATTGCACTCTTTTTATTCTCGACGCCCTGCTTTGGTATATTGTCCCAATCGGCTTCTTTTGTTGATTTATTTGATTTACTATATGCCTGAGTTCATAGAATAAATTATTTCCTTTCGAAATATATTTAATACTATTCTGATATAGCACAATACAACTGGCGGTTGATACAGACATAACAGCGAATATCACGAATGCGATTATTCCGCGATAGATATTTTTATTAACTCCCTTTCTTTTTATTAAATCAATAAAATTTCCAATATTGCCAAAAATAAACAATATCATAAACACATATATAGGCAGAAAATACCTGATTTTCGTTCTAATAATCGGAATCAGCGGGTCGGTTGAAGTTACAAGAAGCGTAAACACCAGAAAAGGAAGCAATGCCTGAATTGAGATAAATACTATGTTTCCTGTCTTCCGCAATGCAGCACCCTAAAAATATTTTAAAATAATCTGATAGAGATCAGATTGTTCCTGATCCATGTTAAGTAGTATAGATTCTAAGTGTTTGGATTCAGGTAAGACAA
>JAJRTW010000250.1 GCA_024278075.1 Bacteroidota bacterium
TAACTTTTGCGAACGACTCCAGATTAATAATTCTTGTTTCTGCTGTTTGCTTATTGGTATTGCTTTTGATTTTCTTGCCATGTTGCAAATATAGCAATATATATTACCTTTTCAAAGGGATATTACACTAGAGATGTCCTTTTGCCGAAACAAAATGAATAAAACGTACCGGCCTATTGGCTCCAATTGTATCTGTGTAGGGTATGGAAATAATAAAGGTATCGTTATTGCTTAAGGCATGACGATTGCAGTTGGATTAAATTTTGCAAACAAAGACATTCTGGAAATTTGATGAATCTTGCGGATGAATGGTCATTAATGGTCATCGGATAATAAATAATTATCCCGCTTTCTCCAGGCCATGCCCGTTCGGGCCGGTTTCCACTCGCTTCAGAAGGAATGAAAATATTAATCCAAGAATGCCAAGCCCTGCGAACATAAGGATAGTGAATGTGTAGTCATAAGTTGCCAGGCCAGCTTCAACCATCTTAGGTGTGATGCCGGGGTTCATATCATCGAGAATCATCCCGGCCAAAATTGGTACGGAAAACAAGCCCAGATTCTGGAGCGAGGCCATTACTCCGTAGGCAGTTCCCAGCACTTTTTCCTTTACTATTAATGCCACCGCAGGCCACATCGCAGCCGGCACCAGCGAAAAGGCTATCCCTATAATAAACATAGAGATATACGGAGATAAATTAGTTAACGACAGGATTAAATGGGCTATGATTAACAGGAAAGAGCCAAGAATCATCAGCGAAGCCCTCATGCCTTTTTTGTCGACCAGCCAGCCAAACAGCGGAGTGAATATGATTGTCCCCCAGATTATCAGACTGGTTAAGACTCCCGACATTTCAATGGATACGCCGAATTTATTATGAAGCAAATCCGGGCAGTAGGCCTGAAACGGGAAAACAGCGGAATAGAAGGTAACGCACAGGAGAATTATAAATAAGAATGACCGGTTTTTCAATAGGCCGAAAATATCCCGTGCGTGGAATTCATCTTCGGCGCTCGGGGCGGTTTCCTTTGTCTCAACTTTAGAATCAAAGAAGCTGTAAATGATGAAAAATACAAGGCCGATGCCCATCAAAACAGTTGCCAGCCATAAGGCATCAGCCCAGCCGCCGGACGTATCAACAAATGTCGGCGATATAATCAGAGCCGCTGCGGTTCCCAATCTCGCCACCGATACATTGAGTGCGAAAGCCCTCGACAGTTCATTTTTCGGGAACCATTTGACCAGCACCTTGTTAATCACCAATATACTTGTTTCGGCGCCAAGCCCGTAAAGCAATCTGCCGAGCATCATCATTTTCAATTGCGGCGAATAGTCCGGCAGAAAGGAATCGAACAGGCCGTATAAGGGGTTGTCCGATGTGAAGTAGTCGCTGGCTCCATAAGCAGTTACGAATGCGCCCATAGCACATAATGTAACAAACAGCAGCCCAACCTTGCGAATGCCCCATTTATCCAAAACCATTCCCCCGAATATCGTCATCAGAAAGAAAGTATTGGGAAAAGCATAGAATGCTACGATCAGGCCGTATTGGGTGTTCGTAAATCCTAATTCACTCTGCATCACTCCCTTTATCGACGACATCGCATCATATACGTAATAGTTAGTGCCGATGACGATGCTGATTAGTATTAATACCACCCAGCGAAATGATGGCGACATATAGGTTTTGGCGGAATCGGATGATAGATTCATGTATTTATTTTGGTTAATACTATTTCAATTGCCACGTGCCCGCTACCGGATGAAAGCACGTGGATGATGATTAATCTTTTCTTTTCCAAAACCTGTGGCTATTTATCCTTATTTCAATTGCCACGTGCTTTAGCTCGTGGATGGCAATCAATCCTTTTCGGGAATATTTTTCAATATCTCAACAAGAAGATTCCAGCAATTACCCACGGTCGAAATCTGGAGCATTTCGTCCGGCGAGTGAACTTCCTTCAGGTTCGGTCCGAAGGACAGCATATCCATTCCGGGATATTTCTCGGCGATAAGGCCGCATTCCAATCCTGCGTGAATAGCTTCGATTACTGGTTTTCTGCCCCACATCTTCTCGAATAAATTCGATGCCTCAATTAATATCGGCGAGTGCACATTAGGCTCCCACGGCGGGTATCCGTCGCTGGCGTCAACTGCCGCACCGCCAAGCTCAAGGGCGCATCGCACCATGCCCCCAATGTCGCCTATCTCGGTCTCGACCGAACTTCTCTGGCTGGTTAGCACGTAGACTTCATCATCGCGGGTTTCGACGATAGCAAAATTGGTGGAAGTCTGCACCAGGCCGTCGATATCCGGACTCATCCTGATTACACCATGCGGCATGGCATAGAATGAGTTCATCAGCCTTTGCTGGAATTCCGCCGTCATAATGCGGGCGGGCATCTCGGTTTTTTCAGCAGTAACACTCATGTTTGGCTCTTTGCTGGCAAATTCCGCCTGCACCACTTTATTGTAATTCTCTATATATTTATTGAAATCCGCATCGTTTTCAGCAGGCACGGTAACCACAGCGAATGCTTCGCGCGGGATAGCATTATGCTTGTTGCCGCCATTGATCGAGGACAACCGGACATTATATTCATTGGCCAAATTCCAGATCAAGCGGTTGAGGAATTTCAGCGAATTGCCGCGTCCGTCGTGAATCTCAATGCCGGAGTGGCCGCCCTTAAGGCCTTTAATTGTTAGATTATAAGTGGCGTGATTTGCCGGAACGGTATCGTCGATGTACTTGAAAGTCCCCGCTGTGTTCAATCCGCCGGCACAGCCGATTGTGAAAGCGCCGTCTTCTTCCGAATCTAAGTTAATCAGAATTTCGGCATCCATAATATCGGTGCCGAGTTCCATAGCGCCTGTCAGTCCGGTCTCTTCGTCCAATGTGCACAGCACCTCGAACTGCGGGTGGGCCAAGTCATTGGCGGCCAGCACCGCCATACCCATAGCCACGCCAATGCCATTATCGGCGCCGAGCGTAGTGCCTTTGGCCTTCACCCAATCGCCATCGATATACACCTGAATCGGGTCGTTGTCGAAATCGAATTCCACATCGCTGTTCTTTTCGCAGACCATATCGATATGCCCCTGGATGCAGACCGCCTTGCGATTTTCCATGCCCGGGGTGGCGGGTTTCTTGATTGTGAAATTGCCGAGGGCATCTTTCTTGACAGCAAGGCCGCGCTCTTCGGCAAAATTCAAAATATAAGCGGCGAGCTTATCTTCCTTTTTGGATGGATGCGGATGCTGGCAAATCTCTTCGAAAATGTCCCATACGGGCTGCGGAGTTAGTCCGCTTAATACATTACCCATTATTCCCACCTTTTTTTAATTCATTAAAAGATATAAAACCATTATGATATAGTTGTGTCAAAAATTGAGTTACCCGGTCGTTGACGGGCTGGACATTATCGCCGAATTGTTCGGCCATTTTATCGGCTATTTCCGTCACCTTGCTGCGGCCGTCAATCAGCCGCCATGTGCAGGAGGCAATTTCGTCGAGGTTTACTTTCACATATTTCGATTTCTTCTTTGGCAGCAGGTATTTATTTGCAAATTCGCTCTTGAATCGCGGGATGAGGATATTTACTGTTCCGTCGCCACTGCTTTCATGGCCATGGATACAGTATGGCGTAAGTTCCAGATAGTTAAGGCCGGATGTTTTCTTGCCGAAAATGTTAAAAGCCATAAAATTAATTCAAATTAATCAGGAAATCGAATTAGTCGATAATATGATTAGCCAAAGAATATTATTAGTAAAGAATGCCAAACGCAATTTATAGATTTTTATTTTGATTTGGAAAGGCAATGGCGGATTATTTTTGGCTGGGGAGTAAATTAATAATTGTAGGGGCAGGTTCGTAACCTGCCCGAGTACCTCAACCGGACGGTTTGTTCAGGGACGCGGTTTGTTCAGGGACGCGGTTTGTTCAGGGACGCGGTTTGTTCAGGGACGCGGTTTGTTCAGGGA
>JAJRTW010000251.1 GCA_024278075.1 Bacteroidota bacterium
GATCAGACAATAATGCTGGGTTAATCGCTGTAGCAAGAGTGGAAACTGCAAAAGAATTAGTCAAATAATCCGCTCGATGTGGATTTTGGCATAGTAATCGTTATATTTAGTTGGGAATTAACTTACTTTGGGAATTTAGGTGATATATAAGTGTAGCATGCTTAGCTGGATTTGCATAGGCCGTCATTGCGACACCTCGGCTATAATTCGGCTATAATAATGCCACATTAACATGTCGCCGCAACATCATCATCACAATATTATCGCTATTGATATAATCATTTTTCCGGTCAATCGTTAATTTGCTTTGTGATCTAACGTTTGGTTGGTAACTAAGCCAAACAAGATCCCACATCCAATAGTTGATTTTATTAATCTCTAATTTAATAATGAAACTCTAGTGTCGTGTCAAGAATAGAATGACGGATTATTTGAATTGTCATTCCTGCCCTTCGGCAGTTTATCCTGAGCGAAGTCGAAGGGCTCAGGATAAACTCCAGCAGGAATCCAGTGTCCCCTATGCTATGGGGCTATATCAAGATGGAATCCGGCTCTTCAGCCGGAATGACAAAGTACACTCGACATGTCAATAGTCTAATAATGAAACTCTAATTAATTTAAGCTAACATGAATTCATATTCCCTCGGTTTGAGCGGTTCTGTCTGGTGGCTAATTCTTTTCGTAGTGGTTGGGATATTACTGGCTTTGTATACCTATCAGAGGACTATTCCACCCGTCTCGGCCAGAAAAAGAATTATGCTGATTATGCTGCGGGCGATTGGGATTGCCCTGTTGTTATTTGCATTGTTCGAGCCTATTTTAACAATTGTTTCGGGGTCGGAAATATCGCCTAAGCTGGCAATTCTGGTTGATAATTCAATGTCGGCAGCCGCCGAAGATGCCCGTGGCAGCCGGAAGGAATTGTTCGAAAAGGCACTGGAGAATTCGGGTATTCAATCCCTGAGCGAGGATGAGGTGATAGTGGTATATTTTGATGATAAGTTAAAAATAGAGGATGAGCTTAATCCTGATTCGATTCTCTACGACGGGCAGTTCACCAATATTTCGAAACCTATCGCCCACATTCGCGAGATAGCCGAAAAGGAAAATATCAGGGCCGCATTGCTGATCACCGACGGCAGTTTCAACAGCGGGCCGAATCCGGTCTATGACGCCGACTTGTTCGGCAGGCCCATATTCACAATCGGCATTGGGGATTCCACCGAGCCTAAGGATGTTTCGATTCAAAATATTATAACTAATGAAGTTGCCTATATAGATATTCCGGTGCCGGTTAACGTAATTATTAAAATCAATGGCTTCTACGACGATGACTTGAAAATCGAACTGCTCGACAATGGCAATGTGGCAAGCGAGCAAATGCTGAGCATTCACCCCGACAAGGAGGAATATTCGCTTATTTTCGAATATAATCCAACGGCAGAGGGAATGCACAAGCTAACCATCCGGGCCGGCCGGCTGGAGGGTGAAATAACATATAAGAATAATTACAGGTCGGAATTCATTAATGTATTGCGAAATAAGCGTGTTATAGCATTGTTTGCCGGAGCGCCAAGCGCGGATGTTTCTTTTGTCAAGAATGTATTGAAAGAAGACAAAGGAGTGGAAATAAAGGAATTCATCCAGAAGAGCCGCTCGTATTTTTATACTATCCCCGAAGCGGGCGATTTCAAAAAGGCTGAATTGTTTGTCTTGATTGGATTCCCCAATAAATTCACCCCGGCCTCGGTTATCGAGAACATAAAAGCCGAGCTTGCCGGCGGCAAACCGTTGCTGTTTATTGCTTCCAATCAAACGGATTATAGAAAATTAAAAGCATTAGAGCCGTACCTGCCTTTTAATACAATCACTTCCAGCCGGCAGGAATTCCTGTCTTCGCCCGACATCCGGCCTGATTATATGTCGAGTCCGCTGCTTAGGATAGACGGTTCGGATGAAGATATTGACAAGTGGAATACATTGCCTCCGGTATTCAGAACCGAAACATTTGTTAAGGTAAAACCCGAGAGCCGGATTGTGGCAGGGTTGAAAGTAAATAACGTAACGCTCAAAGAGCCGATGATTCTTACGCGTGATTTCCAGAACAAAAAATCGGCTGCATTTCTCGCCTATGGCCTCTATCGCTGGAAGTTATTGGGGTATGCCGCAGATTTGTCGCGAGGGCAGGCCGGCTCACCTGATTTATTTTCGATTATATTCAAGAATAGTTTCCGGTGGCTGTCGGTGGCGAACGATAATAAATTAGTCCAGATCAAAACGAATAAGAAGTTCTATTCATTGAACGAAAAAGTACGGTTCATCGGCCAGGTTTATGATGCAGCTTATACTCCGATTGACAACGCAACGGTATCGGTGCAGGTCAGGACCCCGGGCGGCGAGCAGAGGAAATTAATTCTTACATCGGCCGGCAGCGGGAGATACTCCGGCAGCATAACAGGGCTGCCCGAAGGCGATTTTGGGTTCGCCGGCAAAGCCGTGCTGAATGCCAGGCAATTGGGCAGCGACAAGGGCCGGTTTGCCATTGGCGAGACTTCCGTGGAATTCAGCGACCTTACGATGAATTCCAGACTGCTAAGGAATATTTCCGGCCGGACAGGCGGCAGGTTCTATTTGCCGGAAGCTGCGGGCGATTTCCTGAAAGACCTTAGGGCTGCCAGGTCTTTCGAGCCAAGGCATGTGACCACGCGAACGGAATTTGCACTGTGGAATATTCCCTGGCTGCTGGGTGTGGCTTTATTCTGTTTTGCTCTTGAATGGTACATCCGCAAAAGGGCCGGTATGATTTAGGCCGGATTGTAATTTGGGAAATATCACGTTCCGTCAGTTGTTACTACTCCATAGTGAGAACGGTTCTGCGGAAAAATTGCATTCCCAAATCGGAATTTGGCAATGAGATGAATAGCTGGCAGCTGGCATTTCAATAGCCACGAATTTTAACTCGTGGGAAAAGTTGAGAGATTTAGTATTTGGCTTTAGCCATAAACCGTAGATTCTTTATGTTCGGCCGATTGTTACAACCGGCAATTAAATGAAATTGAAACCGTTTGTCAGTTGTAACAACTGACATAACATTGAATATCCTTTAATCATGTAGGTTCTATATCTACCCAACAGCCTCGTGGTCGAACTGAAGTTTATACAGCTTCGAATATAATCCTCCCTGCCGCAGCAACTCTTGATGATTTCCGGATTCACGTATCCCGCCGAGGTGCATTACAAATATCTTATTGGCTTTCTTGACAGTCGACAGTCTGTGGGCGATTATAATTGACGTCCTGCCGGCCAGCAATTTTTCAACGGAATTTTCAATCACTCGCTCGGACTCGGAATCAATACTGGAAGTTGCCTCGTCCAGTATTAATATCTCGGGTGCCGAGGCGAATGCCCTGGTGAAAGAAAGCAGCTGCTTTTGGCCGGAAGACAAAGTGGACCCCCGCTCGCTAACCGGTTCGTCGAATCTGCCGGGAAGTTTGTCAATGAATTCGAAGGCGCCAATTGCTTTTGCAGCATTTTCGATTAGGTTCCGAGTGATTTGTTCGTTGCCCAAGGATATATTTTCTCCTATTGTCCTCGAGAACAGAAAAACATCCTGCATGACAAGGGCGATTAAATTACGAACAGAGCTTTGGTCCAATTCCCGAAGCTCGTAGCCATCAATGAGAATTTCGCCGGAATAATTCTTATAAAACCCGCACAAAAGATTTAATATAGTGGTTTTGCCCGAACCGGTTGCACCCACAAAGGCAACAGTCTCCCCTTTATTGACAGTAAATGAAATATTTTCCAGCACCTGCTTTTCGCCGTCATAGCTGAATGACACATTGCGGAATTCAATCTTACCGGTGAATTCCCTTATGCTTGTTTTCTCAGTGTTTTCAATATCACCGGCCTGATCCAGAATATCAAACACACGTTCGGCAGCCGCCAGGGCGCTTTGCAAAGTGGTGTATTTCTCCGTTAAATCACGCACCGGCCGGAAGAACATTTCGGCATACTGGAGAAATGCTATCAGAATCCCGACTGTCATTGCCCCCATGGCAATATTGCCTGCCGTATACCAAAGTACGATGCACAGGGCAAGGACACTAATAAATTCGACCACCGGGAAGAAAATTGCATAATAGAAAATTGATTCTAAATGTAAGCCTCTTATTTTCGTATTAATAACTCTGAATCTATCTGCCTGATTCCCTTCCCTGCTAAACAGCTTGACAGTCGAGATTCCCGATATGGTTTCGTTCAGAAACGAATTCATTTTAGAAACCTGCAACCGGACTTCTATGAATAATTTTCTGACCCGATGTTTGAAAATAAATGATACAACTATCAAAGCCGGCAGGATGCACAACGATATTAATGCCAGTTCAACATTGGTATAAAACATAAAACCGACTATCGAGAAAATCAGCAGAAAATCGGCGAGAATCATGATGATTCCACTCGAGAACAGCTTGTTCAAAGCTTCGATGTCATTGGTGACTCTTGTTACCAGAGTGCCAACCGGGGTTTTGTCGTAGTATGAAAATGGCAATTCCTGTATATGGGCGAACACTTTCATCCGCAGGTCGTAAAGCACTTTCTGCCCGACCCATTCCATCAAATAAGCCAGGCCAAACCGAAGCAGTCCGGCAAATATCATCAGCCCGAAAAGCATAACCGATATGAATAGCAGCCCTTCCCAATCCGATGCGCCTATGTAATCGTCGATTGCTATTTTGGTCAGGTAAGGCCGCAAGGGAATGATAAATGATGTGAATAGTGTAAACACCATTGCTATAGCCACTTGCATTTTATATGGCTTAGGAAATGTTAACAGCCGCCGGACGATTTTAATGTCAAAGTCCTTCGCATCGTCTTCGTATATGCTGTCGAATGATTTCATTTACAGGCTACTCCCAATCACTTTTTCAATTTCTGTCTTTGGCACTGCGCCATGCCGAAGAATCAGCGGCCCATCACCGGTGAGGTCGACCACAGTTGAATCCTGCGAATATCGGCATTCACCGCCGTCGAAGATTGCTGCAACCCTTCCCTGCAGGCCTGAATATACATCCCGGGCATTCACAGGAGAGGATGCCCCGGTTAAATTAGCCGAGGTAGCCGCCAGCGGGCCGGTGATTTCAATTAATTTCAGGGCGAATTCATTGTCGGGATAGCGGATTCCGATTGTGCTTTTGCCGGCGGTAACAATATCGGGGACAATTGGGCCCTTATTAATTATCAGCGATATTGGCCCGGGCATGAATCTATCGGCAAGCAGGTAGAACTCCTCGGGAATGCCTATGGCTAATTCTTCGGCTTGCCCGATGCCGGAGATATGAGCGGCAAGCGGATTGGAGAACGACCTGCCCTTAATCTCAAATATTCTGCTAACCGCATCGGCGTCGTGCAGCTTGGCTCCAACGCCATAGACTGTTTCGGTCGGGAAAGCCACAGCCTTGCCATTGGTTAATAAGCCGGCAGCCATCTGCAAATAATAATCGAAGTTGTCGTTGATATTATATATTATAGTTTTCATGCTTAACAAAAACGCATACGAAGGATATTAATTTGAACTATGGTATTTTTTTTGCGTTTTCCGCTTACTAATGCACGGGGTTGTTGAATGCTTGGCATTAGTTTTCCATAGATTGCTTTAGCTCGTGGATATTGGTTAGCTCTTATCCATCTCTTACAAAAATAATGTATTCTACAATTCGTCACAATATTGTTTTGATACTTCCGGTATCGTAAAGCCATTGATATTAGTATGTAATTTTTTATCAGGGAATTAATAATGAGCAGCCCAAAAGCCAATAAAGTGAAGCAATTCGAGTACAAAGCAGAGATGAAGCAATTATTGGATATTATAATTCATTCTCTGTATACCCACCCGGAGGTTTTCCTTCGCGAATTAATTTCGAACGCATCGGATGCCTTGAATAAAGTCAGGTTCCTCAGGCTTTCCGATTCCGAAAATATAGAGCAGGAAACCGAACTTGCAATCAGGATTCGGATCGACAAGGAAACCCAAACATTTTCTATAGAAGACACCGGCATTGGCATGGCCATGGACGACCTGACCGGCAAATTGGGCACGGTTGCCAGCTCGGGGACTTTGGATTTTCTGAAGAATATCAAGAAAAATGACAAGAACTTCGACGGCCAGCTTATCGGACAGTTTGGTGTTGGCTTCTATTCTGTGTTTATGGTTGCCGACGAAATTACAGTAGAAACCAAACATGTCGATAAAGATGCCAAAGGCTATATATGGAAATCGGCCGGGGAGAATACTTTCATAATCGAAGAAACCGACAGGGCAAGCCACGGAACGAAAATTACATTCAAACTGAAGGACGAACATAAGGACTTTGCCGAAGAATATCGCGTTAAATCGGTCGTAAAAAAATATTCCAATTTCGTGGACTATCCGCTTTACGTTGGTGATGAGACAATTAATCAGGTATCAGCCCTATGGCACAGGAATAAAGATGCCATCAAAGAAGACGAGCTGAACGAGTTCTATAAATTCGTATCGAATGATTATCAGGAGCCGCTTGGCCATATTCATCTTTCGATCGAAGGCAATGTGAATTTCAAAGCTATGATTTTCATTCCGCAAACAGCGCCTCCTAATTTATTCAGCGAAACGCACGAAAAGAACATTCATCTTTACTCAAGCAAGGTCTTCATCCAGGATGATGCTAAGAACCTGATACCGGATTACCTGAGATTCCTGAAGGGAGTGGTCGATACCGAAGACCTCCCGTTGAACGTATCGCGCGAAGTTACTCAATCCAGCCCTTTTATGGCCAAAATCAATAAGGTAATAACCGGCAAAATAATCGCATTGCTGGAGGATTGGGCCGTCAATGACATGGCAAAATTCGATACTTTTTACTCTCAGTTCGGCTCGATTTTCAAAACCGGCATTAATACTGATTTCGCCAATAGAGACAGAATCATTGATTTGCTCCGCTTCGAATCAACCGCAACGAAATCGAAAAAGACCACTTCGTTTGCGGAATATGTGGGCAGGATGCGTGACGACCAGAATGAAATTTATTATCTATCCGGGCCGACCCGCGAGCAAATCGAAAGAAATCCGAATCTCGAATATTTCAGGAAAAAGGGAATCGAAGTTCTGTTATTAACCGATGCCGTCGATATCTTCACCATACCGTATTTGAATGAATACAAGGGAAAAGCCTTGAAATCTATCGACAAGGCCGATATTGACCTGAAGGGCGAGGAAAGCAAAGATGCACTCGGCGAGGAATCATCCCGGGCTTTGCTGGATACTTTCAAAAAAGTTCTTGGCGATAAAGTGGAAGACGTGATTGCATCCAGAAGGCTGATTGATTCGCCCGCCACGCTAGTTGTGGGCAAGCAGGGCATGGATGTTCAGCTCGAGAAGATGATGCAGATGATGGACAAGGATTTTGAGTCATCTAAGAAAATTCTCGAGATTAACACCTCGCACCAATTAATCAGGAACCTGTCGAAATTGAACACGTCCGATCCGGATTCGGCGAAATTGAGCGATGCAGTCAACCAGCTGTTCGAAGGCACTATGCTGCTCGAGGGCTATTTGAAATCGCCGAATGATTTTGTGAGCAGAATGACTAATTTTATGGTTGATGCAACAAGCCAATGATACTGATTTTATTATCAGGATTTTTTATATTATGCAGGATTTAATTAATTTTCAGGATATATTCAATGAAGCTTTCCGAGTTTAGATACCAGCTGCTAAAGAATTCAATAGCGAATTTCCCAGTCGAGCCTCGCGATTCTGCCAAAATGATGGTTATCAACAAGAAAACTGGCGAGTTCGAGGATAAGGTTTTTTCCGATATACTACATTATTTCAAAAAAGGGGATTGCATCGTTCTGAACGAAACGAAAGTATTCCCGGCAAGGCTGTTTGGGAACAAGGAGAAGACCAACGCCCAAATAGAAGTAATGCTGCTGCGCGAGCTAAAGAGCGAGGATCGTATATGGGACGTCTTGGTCGAACCGGCACGTAAAGTCAGAATCGGCAATAAGATATTCTTCGATAATAGTAAATTCTATTGCGAGGTCATCGACAATACGACTTCGCGCGGCAGAACCGTAAGGTTCAGCTACGAGGGCGACCTGTTCAAGGTAATCGAGCGAATTGGCGAAATGCCTCTCCCCGAATATGTTAAGAGAAATCCGAATGACTACGACAAGGAGACCTATCAATGCGTGTTTGCCAATCCTGACCACCTGTCTTCGATTGCTCCGCCAAGCGGCGGCCTGCATTTTACGCCGGAATTGCTTAAGGCATTGGAAAATAAAGGCGTCAGAGTTGCTAAGGTGGTGCTGAATATCGGGCAGGGAATATTCGAGAAGATAGAAGTGGAAGACCTGACCAAGCATAGGATGTATTCCGAGTATTTCCATATTCCACAATCTGCCGCCGAGACAATTAATAAATCCCTGAGTGCGAAAAAGAATATCTATGCAGTGGGTTCGAGCGTGGCCCGGGCCGTGGAGGCTTCTGTCCTGACCACCGGTGCGGTCAAGCCCAACCGCGGATGGACCGATAAATTCATTTATCCGCCCTATGAATTCAAAATCATATCGAGGTTCATAACTAATTTCCATCCACCGGCGTCGCCTTCTTTGCTTGTGTCTGCGGCTTTTGGCGGCAAGGACCTTTTGTTCAAAGCATATAAGAAAGCTATGAAATCGGATTACAGGTTCCTGGCTTATGGGGATGCTGTTTTGATTATTTAGCCCGCTTATTGCGGGTTAATAATACTTACGTTTTGGTTTTTTTAAATGAACTACCCAGCCGCAAGCAGTGGGGTATCGATTTAGATTATAGTTGTTCAAATCGCCGCAAGCAGCTGGGAATTAAACCCACGAGTGGGATTAACGGATTATAAGGCAAATCCCGGAAGCTCTACCACCTGCGATCCCGAGTATTTATATTGATTCAAATATTCTACAAAATATTTCTTATTTTTGAAGGTGTGTCCGCAACGGGTACACCTTTATTTATTTATGGAATTTTATCTTTAGTCAAATCACATGAAAAGTACATTCCCAAAAATCAGTTACCTGCAATGGAAGCAGTCGGCACAGACAACCCTTAAAGGGGCTGATTTTGATAAGGCATTGATTGCTGAGACTTATGAAGGCATCAGGATAAAGCCAATTTATACGGAAGCTGCGATGATGACAGATAATCAGTATCCGGGCGATTATCCCTATCTGAGAGGTACATCGCAATCAGGCTGCAATAAAGAACCCCGGGCGGTTTGCACAAAGGCCGAGTTTAATTCCGCTTTTAATGTTAGTGCCAGGAAGGTGCTATCCGATTCCGATGCTGCTTTGATTATTACATTCCCCGATGGGTTTTCGGAAGATGATTTTGCGAAATTAAATGAAAGAGATTTCCAGAAAGCATTCGAAGGAATCTGCCTTGCAAAGAACCGAATTAGCTTTGAACCAAGTATATTCGCAGATTTGATTTTCGATAAATTTACGAAATACTGCCGGGAAATGAATAAATCAGAGAATAATGTTGACAATACAATAGAAGACAATACAATAGAAGACAATGCAATAGAAGACAATGCAATAGAAGACAATGCAATAGCATTAAATATAGAATTCGACTGCTTTGGCTATCTCCTGATTAATGGCGGTATGCCTTACGGACTGGATATATACTATAATAGAATTGCTGATGTTATCAATGCTGCCAATGAAGGCCCCTGTATTAAAACTATTGCGATAAATTCAATCGTATTCAATTCAGCGGGCGCAAATGCAGTGCAGGAACTGGCCTTTGCCATAGCCACAGGTGTTGATATTGTCAGGGAATTGCTAAAGCGGAACATCGATATTAATAGAATTGCAAACACCGTGAGATTCCATTTCTCGGTAAGCACTAATTTCTTTATGGAGATAGCCAAATTCAGGGCTGCAAGGCTTCTATGGGCGAAGATAATCAAGGAATTCGGCGGTGATTCCGATTCGCAAAAGATTAGCATTCATGCCGAAACAACCACAATTAACAAGACCGATAGCGATCCCCATACGAATCTGCTTCGCGGAACCTGCGAGGCTATGGCCGCAGTTCTTGGCGGCGCCGGCAGCATCTATGTTCATCGCTATACGAATACTGCCGCAAAAGCCGAATTCGCCGAACGGATTGCCAGAAATACATTAAGGGTAATTCGCGACGAATCGCATATTTCCGACACAATCGACCCCCCTGGCGGTTCGTATTATATTGAGAGTCTTACAGCTGATTTGGCCAATCGTGCATGGAAAATGTTTCAGGAAATCGAGGAGCGGGGCGGAATGATAAAAGCAATGTCAGATGGCATTCCGCAAAGCCGGATAGAGGAAGTTGCTGCCAAAAGGCAAGAGAATTTCCGAAATGGCAGTGATGTATTGATCGGAGTGAATAAATATCTAAATTTGAAGAATTCCGAAGGGAAATTGCCTGATAGTTCAGATGATAATCATCATAATATTATTATTAATAATAATAGCAATAATCATCAAACTGCTCTTAAGCCGTTAATTCCTATGATATTAGAGGATTTATTTAATAAAGGTAATTAGCAATGAAGCAACCTGATTTTACTAAAATAGCCCTGGATTTAGCTTCTGTTTCTAATAATGAATCGAATGACGGCAAGAAAAAGAATCCCTCTGAGAAAAAGATTGTCAAGTCCTTAGAAAATATAGATATTAAACCCTTCTACTTAAAAGAAGATATAGCAGGATTGGACTTGGATGGACAATACCCCGGGTTCGCACCTTTCCAGCGCGGCCCCTACCCTACTATGTATGCTGCCCGGCCCTGGACAATCCGCCAATATGCGGGCTTTTCCACCGCCGAGGAAAGCAACGCCTTCTACCTGAGGAATCTTGCCGCCGGCCAAAAAGGACTGTCCGTTGCCTTCGACCTTGCCACACACAGGGGCTACGACTCCGACCACGAGCGAGTTGAAGGCGATGTGGGAAAAGCCGGCGTTGCCATTGATTCCGTGATGGACATGCGAATCCTGTTCGACAGAATTCCCTTAGATGAAATATCGGTATCCATGACAATGAACGGAGCGGTGCTGCCAGTTTTGGCTTTTTATATTATTGCCGCCGAGGAGCAGGGAGTACCACCGGAAAAGCTTGCCGGTACTATTCAAAATGATATTCTGAAAGAGTATATGGTTCGCAATACTTATATATATCCCCCCGCACCGTCGATGAGAATAATCTCAGATATATTTAAATATACTTCGCAGGCGATGCCGAAATTTAATTGTATCTCCGTATCCGGTTACCACATGCAGGAGGCCGGAGCCACGGCTGACCTCGAGATGGCCTATACACTCGCCGACGGACTGGAATACATCAAGGCGGGGTTAGATGCCGGACTGGATATTGATTCCTTCGCTCCGAGGATTTCATTCTTCTGGGGGATCGGAATGAATTACTTCATGGAAATTGCCAAGATGCGGGCTGCACGGGTTATATGGTCGCAAATGGTGGGCAGGTTCAACCCTAAGAATCCGAAGTCGCTGGCGCTCCGAACTCACTGCCAGACCTCGGGCTGGAGCCTGACCGAGCAGGACCCGTTCAATAATGTAATCAGAACTTGCATTGAGGCAATGGCAGCCGTAATGGGGCATACGCAATCGCTGCATACGAATTCACTCGATGAAGCAATTGCCCTGCCAACCGACTTTTCGGCCAGGATAGCACGCAATACACAAATTTATCTCCGCGAAGAAACCGGTATTTGCAGTACGATAGACCCATGGGGCGGATCGTATTACGTGGAGAAACTCACATCTGAATTAATGGAAAAAGCCCTTGAGCATATTGGCGAGATCGAATCCCTCGGCGGAATGGCAAAAGCCATGGAAACGGGCATCCCGAAGATAAGAATCGAGGAAGCCGCTGCACGCCGGCAGGCACGAATAGATTCGGGAATCGAAACTATCGTCGGAGTTAATAAATACCGTCCGGACACCGAGGAAGCAATCGATATTCTTGAAGTCGACAATACGGCCGTTCGGGAATCTCAAATAAAAAGATTAAGAGAGCTTAAGGAAAATAGAAATAATGATGAGACGAAACTTGCCCTCGACGCCCTTACTAAGTGTGCGGAAACTGGCGAAGGGAACTTGCTGGAATTGTCCGTTAAAGCGGCCCGGGCAATGGCAAGCCTGGGCGAAATATCATCTGCCTTAGAGAAGATTTTCGGCAGGCACAAAGCGGCAACTAAAACAATATCAGGTGTTTACAGCTCGGAGTTTGCAAATATGACACAAATAGAAGAAGTAAGGGAATTATGCAATAAATTCGAGGAAGCCGAAGGCAGGCGGCCGCGGATACTCATCGCTAAAATGGGACAGGACGGCCACGACCGTGGCGCCAGAGTTATTGCCACTGCTTTTGCCGACCTCGGATTTGACGTGGACATCGGCCCGCTATTTCAAACTCCCCGCGAGGCCGCTAAACAGGCCGTGGAGAATGACGTGCATATTATCGGCGTAAGCTCACTTGCCGCCGGGCATAAGACCCTGATTCCTCAGTTAATCGGCGAACTTAATAAATATAAACGCAATGATATATCCGTTGTAGCTGGCGGAGTTATACCCAAGCAGGATTATAAGTTCTTATATGACATTGGAGTAACTGAAATATTCGGGCCGGGAACCGTCATCCCCGAAGCTGCTAAGAAGATACTTAAGGCTATGCTTGCACAGATGAATTGAGATATAGGGCAATTTCACTTGTTCTGTCAGGTGTTCCGGCCAGCTGAACGGGATAGTGTTTTGGCAGTATTCACTCCACAAGCTGAAGCACGTGGCTATTGAATAAATAATAATATAATATAAACAAATATGAAAATCACGGTGATAGGAGCGCAGAAAAGCGGCATGGCTGCGGCATTGCTTGCCAAAAAGATTGGCAATGATGTGTTTATGACTGAATCCGGTAGCATAGAAGCCTTTAAGGATAATATTAGAATACTCGCAAATGCCGGGATAGGTTACGAATTTGGCGGCAATACAAATAAGGGATTAATCAATGCCGGCCTTATTATCACATCGCCCGGTGTGCCTCCATCTGCCAAAATAATTCGCAATGCCGAGGCCCGGAATATCCCAATAATAAGCGAACTCGAATTCGCCTTTCGACATCTGAATAATCCCATTATCGCCATCACCGGCACCAACGGCAAGACCACAACCACAGCTTTAACATCGCATATATTAAACAATAGCGGCAGAAAAGCAGTCGCAGCCGGGAATATCGGAACGCCGCTATCTTCGCTGGTTGGGAACATAAGCGATGATACGATAATAGTCGCCGAAGTGAGCAGCTACCAGCTTGACAGAGCCGATACTTTCCGCCCCGATGTGGCCATGATACTCAATATCTCGCCCGACCATCTATCCTATCACGGCAGCATGGATGAATATATTTCTGCTAAGTGGAAAATTACTTCTAAACAATCTGATAAAAATTTGTTAATTTTAAATGGAGACGATAAAGCAATTCCTGGGGGACATCAGCGGATTGCCGAACAGCAGGCTGATAATCAGCAGACTATCAAGTACGCCACTGATGCAAGAATGGCTTTATTCTCCGCCTCGCCCGTAGATTGGGGGATCTACATTGAGGGCGATAAAGATGACAATAAGATCATCATATCAGACAAACAGCAAAAAGAGGAACTGATGTCACTTAGTGAACTTAGCCTTCCGGGCATTCATAATGCCTATAACTCGATGGCTGCTGCACTTGCAGCACGTGCCTTCGAAATTACCAATGAAGATATTCGCGACAGCCTGATGTCGTTTGCCGGTGTGGAGCATCGGCTTGAATTTGTGCGAACAATCGATGGTGTTGATTACATCAACGATTCGAAAGCAACAAATGTGAACGCCACATGGTATGCTCTGCGAAGCTATAAGAAGCCAATAATATGGCTGGCCGGCGGACGCTCCGATTCGAATGATTATTCGTTTTTGCGCAGCGCGGTCGAAGCCAATGTGAAGTCCATTGTCGCCATCGGCGAAGAGGCCGATAATATTTTCAATCATTTCTGCCTGTCGAAAAGATGCCATAAGGCAAATACATTGGAAGATGCGGTTATGCATGCCAAAGATGAAGCCGAAGCCGGCGAGATTGTGCTTTTCACGCCTTCGTGCAAATCATTTGATATGTTTATGAATTTCGAACATCGCGGCAATGCCTTTAAAGAAATTGTTAACTCAATTGGCTGACTGTGGAAACAGGCAAACAACATATCGACTGGTATATTTTGGTTCCGGTTGTGGGGCTTATGCTCTTCAGCATAGCATTCGTATATAGTGCCAGCGCTTCGATTGCCGAATTTAAATTCGGATACCAGGAAAAACTCTTCTGGAGCCACTCCATCAAAGTCTTCATGGCAATTGCAATTGTAATTGTTTTTGCCAAAATAGACTATCATATCTGGCAAAAAATCTCCATGCCATTAATGATCCTGTCTTTATTCATGCTGATTTTCGTTCTGTTCGGCGGGGCAAGCGCCAAAGGGGCTTCGCGGTGGATTAGCCTCGGGCCTGTGTCTTTCCAGCCATCAGAATTTGCCAAATTCGCCCTGGTTATTCATTTCTCGGCATTATTGGCCGTAAAGCAACAGCATATAAAGGATTTCGAAAAAGGATTTTTGCCCTTCGTGCTATGGATTGTGGTTATATGTATTTTGATAGCCTTGCAACCTAATTTCTCTACCATGTTCGTAATATTTATGATTGGCTTTTTTATGATGTTCATTGGCAATACGAACATATTACATCTCGGCATAACCGGATTTTCAGGCCTTATAATTGCTTTTCTCTATGGCATTTCGGCCGATTACAGATTGAACAGAATCCTGTCCTACCTCGGGATGTCCAACGGCCAGGCAGAACAAACTTATAACTATCAGCTCACTCAATCGCTGTTGGCTTTGGGCAATGGCGGAGTGATTGGCGTTGGGCCGGGGCAGAACCGCCAAAGCCATTTGTTCCTGCCGGAATCCTATGGCGACTTTATTTTCTCTATAATCGGAGAGGAATATGGATTTATCGGCGTTTTTATTATTCTTGCCGCCTTCGGACTGATTTTCTGGCGAGGGATGCTGATTGCCAAAAAAGCGCCCGATAATTTTGGCTACTTTCTTGCCGTCGGAATTCTGTTTACTTTTGCTATATACGTCCTGGTTAATGCCGGAGTCAATACCGGACTGCTGCCAACCACCGGTGTGCCAATGCCATTGATCAGTTACGGCGGTACGGCCCTGTTCATTTATGCTGCCACTATCGGGATTTTGCTTAATATCTCGTCTAAGGCCGGCGTTTATGATGAATGACCCGAATATGTCGTGCTTTTGTTCTATTTGTTTGTAGTTTCTACTCGATATGAAGGAGTTTCTACTCGATATGAAGGAGTTTCTACTCGATATGAAGGAGTTTCTACTCGATATGAAGGAGTTTCTA
>JAJRTW010000252.1 GCA_024278075.1 Bacteroidota bacterium
CCCCCTAAATCCCCCTTTTTTAAGGGGGAATTTGATCAACTATTCCCCCTTAAAAAAGGGGGAAGTGAGCCAGGCGAGCAGGGGGTTGTCCTACAATCTGCAAGGCATAAGAGCATAATAAATCCATTTCCTTGCACTTTTTTAGTTGAATATTTTTTTAACTACTATACAAATAAACAGTTAGTTCTTTTTGAGGTTAATCTAATTAACCCGAATATTTCGTTCTATCCCATACCCATTCCCTCAATATAATCCCGCAAATATTTATTTTCGTGCTGAATTTCCTTGCTTTGAGCTTTCACTATATCTCCGATGGAAATAATTCCGACAAGCACTTTGTTAGTAACAACTGGCAGATGCCTTATCCTGTTGGCCGTCATCGTTTTTTCGCAATATGACATTTCATCGTCGGGCTCAACCACAATGATATTTGTCGACATCGAATCCCGAACCATTATTTCCTTAAATCCGTTCGGGTGCTTAAAACTCTGGCGCAGCACATCCCTTTCGGTAATTATACCCATGATTGTTGCTTCGCTACTCAGAACAATAAGCGAGCCAACGTTATTATTGACCAAAACCGTAATAGCCTCGAAAAGTGTTTTTTCTTCTCCGATTGTAAATACTTCCGGCCCTTTATTTTTTAACAAGTCTTTCACTTTCATATTCCGCCTCCCATGATTCAGTGCATAAAAAAAATGGTAAAATTTGTTTAAATGTCGCAGTGCTTGTTCATCAATTAACGTATATGTTAAATTAAATATTTTTAATTATATTATATTAGTTAATTATATTACCACACAAGTGTCCGGCTAAAATGCAGCCAATTTGTGATAATCGAAGTAATAAGCTCCTTTTTGGCCTATATTGTGCTATAGTGGATGCAATTTTAAAATTAGCAAAAAATAATATCTAAACGTGTCATTCCGGACTTGATCCGGAATCCATCTCAATATGGCCACGTAGCCCGTGAATGCTGGAATAGCTTCGCTGCTACTTCGTGGCCTGAAACGAGTTCTGCAATGACAAGCCATAATATTCAGGTACATACATATGAGTGTTTCTCTTTTGTTACCGGACACAACTGATATTACCAATAGGAAAATAATTCAATCAGGAAATTATTTCACCTCGAAAGGATGTTTTCATTGGTTTGGAGTAATAAGAAAATATTTATTATATTGAGACTTCCTTCGGGAAGAATTATGCAACCAATGACGCTGTTTTGCCCGAGGCTAATATTTCATACGACTTAGCAACCAATCAATTGTTTAAAGTCCTACTTTAAATTCTTAGAAAAATATCAGGAGTTAGTAATAATGAACATCAAAACGGCTGGCGAACTAATGATTCCTTTGGACAGATACCCCCACATTCCGTATTGGTTTACAATCAGAGAAGCAATTGCAATTATTCATAATTCCGAACTTGTGATAAATGGCCGAAAATCTCTTGCCAGGGCAGTGCTGGTATTTGACCGTGAGTACAGATTGCTTGGAATGATACGCCGGCGTGATATATTGCGGGGCCTTGACCCCGAGGATTCTCTTCATTCGAGGGCAAAATATTCCAAAAGGCTTTTCGATGTGGAGACCGATCCGAATCTGCTTGAAATGTCCTATGAGAATTTAATGAGCAGCGTTAAGGAAAATGCCGTTAAACTTGTTAGCGAGATAATGCAGCCGATTGACCACACAGTGCTGTATGATGACCATATTCTAAAAGTTATACACGAAATGGATGCTTTGCAGACCAGCGTTGTGCCGGTTATGAAGGACAACGCCGTAGTCGGGGTTGTCAGGACTATTGAGGTTCTAAACGAAGTTATGAATCTATTGGATATTTGATGTTTAATAAGATGTTTAATAAGATGTTGGCGTTTAGGCTGTTTTTTCGGCCATCCGCCCTATAACCCCGCCGGGCCGGGGGCAGGGGGGGGATAAGTGGAAATGGTGTGTTTCTCCGGTGCGAGATAGAATCCGGTTTAGTATGATTTGTGCTATGGTAGTAATATCATTTCCCAATTGAATTGAATAATTTATATAACTCTTGACTAATCCATACCCTAAAGGGTATGGTTGATGGTGATTTCAAGTAGGAAATGGTAGTAAGATGTTATTAGGATGGATTTCGGCTCACGCCCGGAAATATACAATACACCCGGCACGGCGGTAGGCATTTATAATCAGATTAATAAAATTTTAGATTCCTGCTGCCTAAAATACCTGAAGATAATAGAAATTTAATAATTAGGAAATAATATGGCATTCTCAAAACAAATCCGGCCTCCGTCATTGCTGCCCCCAAAGCCTGATAAGATATACCTGTCGAAAGAATTGCAGGCGCCAACAGACTGGAAGCGGATATTTTTCATGTTATTAGGCGTTGGCCTGTTTTTTGGAGTTTATTATTCTCCGGACTGGCCTATTGCTATCGATCCGGCGGGGGTTAGTTTCGTATTGTCACGCGAAGGAAAGGCGGCGATTGGCTTGTTCTTGTTTGCGGCCACGTGGTGGGTGTTCGAGGTAGTCCCGATTGGTATAACAAGTATAACGGTGGGAGTGCTGCAGGTATTGTTCCTCATACGCCCGGGCAAGGCAACCTACAACGAATTCATGGGCGAGGGGTTTGTTAAAACAGCCAAAGTGGTTTTCAGCGATTTCATGGACCCGAGCGTTATGTTCATATTCGCTTCGATCGTTGTGGGGCTTGCCTTTTCACGCACCGGCCTTACCTCCCGCATGGCCTACCGTATGCTGTCGTTGGTGGGCGAGCGGACAAGTATGATATATCTTGGCTCGTTTGCCATGGTGGCATCGCTTACGCTGGTCATGGCCCATACCGCCGTAGCCGCTGCAATGTTTCCATTGCTTATGACCATCTACAATCTATACGATCACGAACAGAAAAAGACTAAATTCGGTAAAGGCCTGTTCATCGGAATGGCTTTCGTTTCGGGGGCAGGCAGCATCGTTACATTGCTGGGAGCGGCGCGAGGGGCTGTGGCAATCGGCTATTTCCAGGAAGTCGTCGGCCGTGAAATATCATTTTTTGAGCTTTCTTTCTATATGTTCCCTGTGGGTGCGGTGATGGTGGCTCTGATATGGGTTACTTTTATGATTATATTTAAGCCCGAAAAGAAGACGATTCCCGGACTAAGGGCGCGGGTTAAGATTCTGCGTCATCATCTCGGGCCGGTTTCATGGAAGGAGATTTTTACTTTGGTCCTTGTATTTTCAGCTATTTCGGTGTTAAGCCTGCGCTCCTTCGTCGATGTTTTCTACGCATTCGACAAGAGTGCGGTATTGCTGCTGACGACGATTGCATTCTTCGTATTCAGGATACTGACGGTTAAAGACCTTGAGGATGTGCCGTGGAATATAATTCTTTTGTTCGGCGGCGCAATGAGCCTCGGGTATTGTGTGTGGGAGACCGGCGCTGCCAACTGGATGGCTGTTCAGTGGTTCGTTATGTTCGAGAATTCGGGTTGGTTCATGTTCGTAATCGGCGTAGCATTTTTCGTATTGATAATGACGGAACTGATTATGAACGTGGCCGCAATTGCAATAGCTATGCCGGTTGCGTTGGTGGCCTGCCAGTACATGGGGGTCGAGCCGGAGGTAGTACTATTTGCATGCCTTGTAACGGCCGGAATGCCATTTCTATTCCTTATTGGTGCGGCACCGAATGCCATTGCTTATGAGAGCAAGCAGTTCACATCGGGCGAATTCTTTATGGTTGGGATTCCGATGAGCATTATGCTGTTTTTGGTGCTATCGATGTTCCTGTTGTTCATCTGGCCGATGATGGGCATGCCGATATTGGTTGGCGGTTAGGAAATGATTATTTCTTTTTATAATCCGGATTATTCAACAACTTGTCCAAAGTTTGAAACTTTGGACAAGTTTAATTATTTGGGCAGGTTACGAACCTGCCCCTACAACGCAATTAATATCAACAAAGACTAAATAATTATGAAAAAGCTATATGATTTCTCGAAAGCAGAGAGAGGTAAATTCTATAATGCCGATGCACAATTCAACCTTCCGGTTTACCTCGAACCGGACGTAAGGTAATTTGTCGAGCAGATTGCAGAAAAGAAAAAGACCAATGTAAATTCCGTAGTAAACACAATGATTAAGCAAACCAATCAATTTTCGATGTAGGGGCAATTCCTGAATTGTCCTTACGGGAAACAATCAATTCCCAATGTAGGGGACGGTTCCAAACCGTACCGTAATTATGATATATCCGGTTTTTCGGGCAGGTTGTGAACCTGCCCCTACGGATGAAAATGTTGCTACCGTTCGCCCTTGTAAAAGAGCGTCAGGACGGGAAGTCCTGCCGCTACGTAGAATTTACATATAACATATATGGAAAACTAATTTCCCAAATCGAAGAGGCTCTGTGAAAGCAGGGAAAATAATCAGAAAACCCTCTAAGTCTCCCTTTGAAAAAGGGAGACTTGAATAATATACCCCATTTTTGAAAGGGGGTGGTTACGGAGTAACCGGGGGTTTTCCTAATAAGCTACAATATATGGAAATATAATTATTCTTATTTTCACAAAGCCTCGGAATTTTGGAAAAAGAGTTGCACTGAAAGTATATAGGACATTAACAAATTGCCCCAACGTGATAAATCCCCCAGCCCAAAATACATTCCAAACACGTCAAGTAACATCTCCGCCGCAAGCAACGGAGTATGTATCGAAGATGAACTTTCCATTTAGACGCAAGTCATCGTGGAATAAAACCCACATGTGGTATTTAATTGGAAAAAATAAGTCAAAATCTGCTATCTTTGTAAATTAGCTTAAAAAGCATTTACCAAAACCTAATTGATGAATAAAATTTAAATGGCCCTATTCAGATTTTTCTCGAACGACGTCGCTATCGACCTCGGCACAGCCAATACCTTAATTTGGATGAAGGCCAAGGGCATTGTGCTGAACGAACCGTCAATAGTGGCTTTCGACCGTGCCAGCAAACATATTATCGCTATCGGCCATGACGCCCAGTCGATGGTCGGCAAGACGCATCGAGATATTAAAATCATCCGCCCGCTTCGGGATGGTGCAATTGCAGATTTCGAAATTACCGAAGGTATGCTAAGGGCATTTATACGCAAAGTATCGCTCACATGGCAGCCGGCAAGGCGTGTGGTAGTATGCGTCCCCTCCGGGATAACCGAAGTGGAGAAACGCGCCGTCCGCGACAGTTGCGAACACGCCGGAGCCAAGGAAGTCCACCTAATAGCCGAACCAATGGCCGGAGCAATTGGAATCGGCCTGAATGTGCACGAACCAATTGGCAATATGATTGTCGATATTGGCGGCGGTACCACCGAGATTGCCGTGATTGCCCTCTCCGGTATCGTCAGCGATGAATCAATCAGAATAGCCGGCGATGAAATGACAAATGCCATCACACAATATTTAAGGCGCACTCATAATATCCTGATCGGCGACCGAACTGCCGAAATGATAAAATGCAGCGTTGGCTCGGCAGTCGAACTCGAAGAAGAAATTGAGATAGAAGTGAAAGGCCGCGACCTGGTATCGGGAATTCCGAAGATGATACAGGTCAGTTCTTTTGAAATACGATCTGCATTGGCCGAGTGTGTGAATGAAATAGTCAATGCCGTGCTAAGCCTTTTGGAGCGTACACCGCCGGAACTATCGGCCGACATTTTCGACCGCGGCATAATGCTATCGGGCGGCGGTGCATTGCTGAAAGGACTCGACGAAAGGCTTCGGCGCGAAACCAGCCTGCCGGTGCATGTGGCCGAAGACCCGTTGACAGCCGTTGTCCGCGGGACAGGCAAAGTACTCGAAAATCTTGGCGAATATTCATCGGTGCTAATCAAAAGCACTCGTTATTGAGTTCCGGGTTTTGAGTACGGGCGAAAGGCCGTTCGCCCGTACATTTGAATTATTCTGAATACCGAAAGCTGAAACAAAAAAAAGTGAATTACTACAACACTAAATAAATCTGCAGCCAGTCCATGAGGGGGTTAGTTAATTTCGTAAAACGGTTCAGGGATTTCATAGCCTTTACGGCTTTGATAATTATCAGCCTGTCCCTGATTTCAATGGGAAACGTATCCCAGATAGGCGGTTTTCGCACTGTCGTAATCGGCTCGATTGGCTGGCTCCAAGAACTGTTCGCTTGGATTCCCAACCCGGGTGCATTGAAAAGCGAGAACCGCGCCATTCGCAAGCTTAATCTCCAGCAATCTTCGGAAGTAATCAAGATGAGAAGGGCTTCGATAGAAAATCAAAGGCTCAGGGAAATGATTGGCTTTAAAACCGAGAACCAGGAAAAAGTGCTGAGTGCTGAGATTATCGGAAAAACTTCCATCGAACTACGTAATTACCTCACAATCAGCAGGGGCGAAACCGATGGTGTAATGCAGGGAATGGCGGTCAGGACCGATGCGGGGCTTGTCGGCATGGTGGTTGGCACCAGCGAAAGATTCTCGTTGATTGAGACAATAATGAACCGAAATGTAAGAATTTCAGCCGTTATTCAGCGAACACTTATCAATGGGATTATAGTTTGGGAGGGCGGGGGCAATTTCCTGATGAAAAATATTCCCGAATCCTATGATGTACAGGCTGGTGATGTAATCCTTACCTCCAATTTCAGTAATAAATATCCCGTAGATATTCCAATCGGCCAGGTTGTTAACATTGAAAACGACGAAACGTCCTTGTTCCTGCGCGTTGAGGTTAAATTATTCGCTAATTTGGCAACCTTGCAGCAAGTATTTGTCATTTTGCAGGTGCCGGACGAAGAGCGGAGAAAGATAATAACTGAAATGGAAGAAAGGCTGAAAACTCTGAAGGGAAGATAGCCCGAATATTTAGGGTATTTTACTCAAATGCTTCGTATCTTAAGTAGGATTACTACTGTCCGGTTAATAAATGAGAGTTATGATGAAAATACCCTTAATAACTGTTACGTGTCATTTTTGCCCTTCGGCAGTTTATCCTGAGCCCTTCGGCTTCGCTCAGGATAAACTCCAGCAGGAATCCAGTAATCATAGGCTATTTGCTATATTTAAGATGGATACCGGATCGGGGTCCGGTATGACATACTTTAACAACTATTTTTGTTATATCCAAAATTGCATCTAATGCAACATATTATAGGTCAAAATGAATCTAATATCAGCGATTCGCACTTTTTGACTGCTATTTAACCGGACACTACTGAAGCAGGATATATGTGGATTAGACAGACAGCACTACAATAGTTGATTTCGGATTATTCCATATTGGTGGATATTATTAATAGATGGAAATAAAATTTAATAAACCCGGCAGGAATGCTGATAAAATTCGCTACCTAAGTTATGTCATCATTGCTTTGCTGCTGTCGGTTATCCATGTCCTGCTTTTGGATATTATCGAAGTGGGCGGATTCACGCCGGATTTGTTGTTGATACTAACGGTATGGATATGTTTGAGCGAAGGACGATTTACCGGACTTATCGCCGGCTTTTTGATTGGGATTTTGTTTGACGTTATTTCATCTGATGTGATTGGAACAAACGCTCTGTCGAAAACAGTTGCCGCATTTATCGCAGGGTCTTTCTATCGTGAAGGGAAGAGCGTAAGGACTATTGGCAGCGTAAGGTTCTTGATGGTTGTGTTCCTATGCTCAATTGTTCATAATATAGTCTATTTCTTCTTTTATATTAAATTAAGCGAGCTGTCATATTTCTCCTTTTTCTTTGAGTACGGCGTGGCTATTTCGCTCTATACGACTGTATTCGCAGTGTTTGCTATGCTGATAAAAATCCCTATGAAGGGGGTTTGATAGTTAATTACGAATTGTTAATTACGAATTACGAATTGTGAATTGTGAATTGTGAATTACGAATTGTGAAATCAGGGTGCGACGTTGTGACACCAAGAAGTTAGATTGTGTCAATTCAAAAAATAAATAACCACGTGTTTTAACTTGTGGAATAAGATTGATCAATAATGATTATAATTAATCGAACGAACATATATGTATCTGTCAGAACTTGATATATTTGGCTTTAAATCATTTGCACAAAAAATTAAATTCCGCTTCCCCGACGGTATGACTGCTCTGGTCGGCCCGAACGGCTGCGGGAAAACAAATATAGTCGATGCCATTCGCTGGGTGCTGGGCGAGCAGAAAACTTCAGTTCTGCGTTCTGATGTTATGGAAAACGTTATCTTCAATGGCTCGCGAAACCGCAAACCTCTTGGCCTTGCCGAAGTCTCGCTTACTCTTGAGAATAATAAGAATATTCTGCCCATCGAGTACAATCAGGTGACGATAACCAGAAGGCTTCTGCGCAGCGGCGAAAGCAAATATTTGCTGAATAAAACCAAATGCCGCCTGCGTGACATTAACGATCTGTTCATGGACACCGGCATGGGGCCGGATTCCTATTCGGTGATCGAATTGAAAATGGTGGAGGCTATCCTGAGCGGAAGGGTGGACGAACGCCGGAGCCTGTTCGAAGAAGCTGCCGGAATTACTAAATATAAACTACGCCGCAAAGAGACCGCAAGGAAGCTTGCCGCCGTGAAAAAAGACCTTGAAAGGGTGCAGGATATTCTATTTGAAGTGCAGAAAAATGTGAATTCGCTTTCAAGGCAGGCCGCAAAAACCAGAAAATACAATAAACTGATAGAGCAGGTAAAAGTCTGCGATGTTGGCCTTTTGCAACACGAATACCACCACCTGAAGATTCAGGAGCAGAACCTGCTTGATGAGCTTAGGAACCTTAATGACGACAAAGAAATCCGGCAATCCGGCCTGAATGAAATGACAAAAGACTTCGAAAGGGTCAGACAGCGGTTTCATGCTACGGAATCGGATTATAATAAAGCCCGAGACGATGAGATCAAAGTTAATTCAAAACTCACGGCCAATAAACAGGTTATTGCCGTATCGAATGAAAAGCTTGCAGCCCTTGCCAATTTGCAGGAAAGACTCGCAAACGAAATCAATTCGTCGAATGACGATCAAAACCGGGTGAATATAGTTATTGAAAGCAATCAGAAAAAACTCGATGCTATTGCAAACCAAGTAAAAGAATCTGAGCAGAATCTCGAAAAAGTTAATATTTCAAGGTCGAAAGCACGCAGCGAAGTGCAACGAATTAGTGATGCTGCTAAGGAATTAAACAGGCAAATCCTAATTTTAGAAAGTAATATTGCCTCGATGAAATCAGCCCGCCGGCGCAATATTGAGCGGGAAGAATTGCTCAGCCGGAAGATAGCGAGAAGTAAAGATGAAATTGCGGCGCTGAATCTGCAATCCGAAGAGCAAGAGAAGGAATTGCAGGCCCTTGCCGAAACTAACATATCCCGCAATCGAAAAGTTGAAGAAGCAAGATCGAAACTTAGGGCCGCACAGGAACATAAGCGCATCCTGCAAAACAATCTGAATGAATTAACTACCGAGTTAAATGATAAAAGGAATGCACTTGGCAGCAAGAAGGCATCTCTTGATTTTCTAAGCAGTTTGGTTGACACAACTGATGTACCGAAATTCCTTCTGAGTTCGAAGGCCTGGCGCCCCAAGAGCGATAAAGCCTTGCTGGCCGAATCCGTCGGAGCCGACGAAGAATATAGAGTGGCGGTTACAGCCTCGCTTGGCGATGCTGCGCACTTCTTTGTTGTCGACAGCCGCAGCGAAGCCTTCGATGCATTCGGTGAATTACGGAAATCGAAGAAAGGAAAAGCCTCTTTTATCTGCCGCCGTGAAGTTCCCGAAATATCCGCACCTGCCGATTTGCCACAAATCGATGGGGTATACGGGTGGCTGAGCGAACTTGTCAGGGTTGATGACAAACTTCGTTTCATCCTAAGGGGGTTGCTGCGGAAAACCGCCGTTGTCAATAGCCTTGAAGCTGCTTTGGATTTGGTAAAGGCCGGGAAGGCCGATGCTGCCGTTACTTTGGATGGCGAATCTGTGGATCGGATGGGCATTATCCGCGGCGGTGCGGTGCTACAAAAGGAAGGAATGACGGTTGGGCGAAAAGAGCGAAGCACCAAACTCAAAAATGAAATTGCAGGCCTTGCAAAGCAAATCGAACAATTAGAGATTTCTTATGGCAAAACCAATGACGAATTAAAGTCAATCGATGTGCAAGCCATCGAATCCGAATTACAATCCAACGAATCCCTTCGGAATGCCAACGAGCAACAGATAGCCCTGTTAGAGCTGAAAAGGGAATCGGTTGGAAACAACATCAAGCTTGTTGAAAAGAATATTATGCTATATGGAGATGAGATTGCCGAATTTGAAAAAGAAGCTGTGGATTACGAAGATAAGATTAAATCTCTCGGGCAAAAGCTTGAAGATTTGCTGCAAGAATATGCCGAGCATAATTCGCTATTGATTAAATCAGAAGAAGAGTTAAAGATAATTGACGAACAATACAGAGCAATTGAGATTAGACTTGTCCGGCAAAATAGTGATTCGGTCTCATATAAAAGAGAAATCCAAAGAGGAAATGACCAGATCAGCCATGTAGAATCAATCAAGGAACAGAAAAAATCGGAAATCGAAATAAATGACAACACTATCTTTGAAATAGGCACTCGCCTTGACGCTCTTGGCAACGAAATTGAAGAATTGGAAAAACAATTGGTCGAATTTTCCAATATCAGCGAATTCCTCCAACAGCAAAAGGCTTCCCTTTCGGAGCAAATCGAACAAATTGAACGGGATCTGGGCTTGGAAAGATCTTCTTTCGACAAGTCGAAGGAGGCGATATACCAAAAGGAATTGCAGAAAGCCTCGATTGCCTCCCGGATGAATAATATTTCGATTCGCGCCCGAGATTCATATGACATAGAAATAGAAGAACTCGATTTCGCAGCCGACGAAGAGTTCTCGATTGAAGAAAGCCGTGCCGAGCTTCAGGAATTGCGTGATAAATTAATGAAGATTGGCAATGTGAATTTCATGGCACTGGAGGAATACGAAAAGGAAAACGAACGATTCGAATTCCTTAATAAGCAAGTGACCGACCTGGTAGAGGCCGAAAAGACACTTAATGAAACGATTGAAGAGATTAACCAAACCGCTGAAAAGAATTTCCTTGAGACTTTTGACACGATTTGTACGAATTTTAAGAATTTGTTCCGGACTTTATTCGGCGGCGAGGGCCTGGCCGACCTGAAACTTGCCGGCGACAACCCCTTGGAATCTGATATAATGATTACCGCCCGCCCGCCCGGCAAGCGTCCGCATTCGATTGAGATGCTCTCCGGCGGCGAGAAAACTTTAACGGCCATTGCCCTTCTTTTTGCTATTTACCTGGTCAAGCCAAGTCCTTTTTGCATTCTTGACGAGGTTGATGCCCCGCTTGATGATGAAAATATCGACCGTTTCATTAATTTGATAAAGCAATTCTCGGAGCGTACGCAGTTCCTTATTGTTACTCACAACAAAAAGACGATGGCCGCAGCGGATTCGCTTTATGGTATCACGATGCAGGAAAGTGGAGTGTCGAAGGTGGTGTCGGTAAGGCTGAATTCCAATGGCGAAGGCCAAGAATAATTCGGCGCCCAGGTGTCTGCTATTAGCCGCTGCCAGCCGGATCACAGGGCAGCCGGTTCCCGGCGAGCCTAACCGGAATTACTTGCTTGCTTAGGTTCCCAGTTTTGGCCGTCGCATGGTATATGGTTCGAGCTGACGTGCTCGTCGTACATGATGCACAACTGCCCGGACGGCTCAAAGAATTTACAGGTTCCGCACAGGGTAGATTCCTCGAGGATTTTTATTCTGGAATTAAAGGTTTTATATTGCTTATAGCCCGGATATGCCGCAAAAAACCAGACGGCAAACAGCATGATATACCACAGTTCGTTGCCCCTCAGATTATTAACAAAGAACAGGCTGATAATCATGATAATAGCCGAACGCAATATTACGCCCCAGACTATCGAACCGGTTGTCACCACCGGCATTGTTGTTTCGTTGTCCTCAACCGTACCTTCTCTGAACATGAAGGCATCTATTATTTTGTCGTAGCCCATTTGTGGCAGTAAGTTGTTATATTCGAAAAAATTAAAAATATTGCTATTGTTATCAACGTTTAAAGAGATATAAATTGTAGTTTGCAAAAGTTCCGGTTAAGTTGTTCCTTAGTTACTCATTTTATCCTCATTTCAAAATTTCGAATTGGGAATGATGGCGAACTATCCTTTTGAAAGGGTAATTAATTTAATCATGCTTTTTTAAATAATTCTCCGATTTTGAACGGCAGTGCGCCATCTCATATATGATTGACACCTATTTATTATAGTTCAATCAATGTATGTGTAGTGGCAGGTTGGTGTTATCTTAAAGTTAGTTGAAAATTGAAAAAAACAAAAAGGAGGTTCCTCACAAAATAGTTAAATTTAAAACTACAAAATTTTTCAATTAACCGAGAGGAACCTAATGAACAAGATAGGTCAAAAAAGCGAGAAAATCAA
>JAJRTW010000253.1 GCA_024278075.1 Bacteroidota bacterium
AAGGGGGAAGTGAGCCAGGCGAGCAGGGGGTTGTCCTACAATCTGCAAGGCATAAGAGCATAATAAATCCATTTCCTTGCACTTTTAAGTTGAATATCTTTTGTAACTACTATATCAATAAACAGTTAGTGCTTTTTGAGGAAACCCTAATTAACAGAAATAAAACCCTTCATTTTATCAAATTTCTTTTCGCCAATGCCTTTGATTTTTGTAATATCTTCCGGCGATTGGAATGGAGTTCGCAATCTGTGGGCGATTATTTTGTCGGCGGTTTTTCTGCCCACGCCCGGCAGCTTAACCAATTGTGCCAGCGACGCAGTGTTGATATTTATTTTGCCGGCGGGGATTTCCTTCTTTTTCGATATTGGGAAATAGCTTTCTTTTTTGACAATCGTATCTTCATTTGCCAGGGCTTCATCAACATTTCCTTCAAGGTCGGTGCCGATATAAGTGGTGCGCCGGGCTTCGGCAAGGCTGTCGAGCAGATAATAAATATCGCTGCCGGCTTCGATTCTGCCGGCTTCATCACTGCTGAAAATTTTGATAATTCCGCCCAGCACCAGGCCAGACAAAATCAAAGCAGCAATAATAAGCTCACCCTGCGAGAAGCCAATTAAAGACTGAATTCTAACTATATTCGAATGATTTGATTTGGCCAAAACAGTTCTATTATGTTGTTAGGGGAAATCGGCGCATGATATTTTACGAATAATTTTCTTCTAAAAATCCATAAGCAAATGATAATGCCCTGCTGTGTTGCAAGCGGTAATCGAAAGCCCACACAGTGGGTTAAAAGAAAGCATCCTTAACCCTGTCGAAGAAATCCTTTTTCCTTTTGGCCGTATCATTTTTCGGATGGATATTATCACTATCGGCCAGCTGTTTCATCAATTCCTTCTCAGCAGAAGATAATTTAGTCGGCACATAAACATCGACAATAACAATTTGATCGCCCTGGCCATAAGAGTTCAGCTTCGGAATTCCTTTGTCTTTTAGCGTTATAGTGGTGTTGGGCTGAGTGCCGGCGTCGATTCTTATCTTTTCGGTGCCGTATAGCGTTGGCACTTCAATATCCGCCCCAAGAGCTGCGTCGGGATAACTTATGCTTTGCCTGAATAGAACGTTATGTCCGTTTCTGGTGAAAACATCATGCTCCTTCTCATCCATAATTACAATTAGGTCACCATATTGGCCGCCTCGCCTGCCGGCATTCCCTTTCCCTCGCACGGGCAGGTAATTGCCGCTTTCAACACCGGCTGGGATTTCAATTTCAACCTTATCCTCGGTTCTAACTCTTGATTCGCCGTGGCATTTAGTGCATCTCTCTTTGATAATCCTGCCTTCGCCATTGCAAGTTGGGCAAGTGGAAATATTCACGAACTGTCCGAACATAGACCTCGAGACCTGCCTGATTTCGCCGCTTCCGCTGCACGAATGGCAGGTGGAATGCCCGGAAGAACCCTTAGCACCCGACCCCTTGCATTCATCGCACACAATATATCGCTTAATTTTCAATGTTTTCTGGGTCCCATTAGCAATTTCTTCAAGAGTCAGCTGAAGGCGGATTTTCAGGTCAGGCCCCCTTTCGCCCTGCTGTCTTCTGCCGCTTTTCCCGGAGCCACCGCCAAAAAAGTCATCGAAAATAGAGCCGCCGCCGAAAATATCACCAAAGGTAGAGAATATGTCGTTAATGTTTGTATACTGATGGAAATCCTGGCCGCCCCGAAGGCCGTTATGGCCAAACTGGTCATATCGTGTCCTTTTATCATTATCGCTTAACACTTCGTATGCCTCCGAAGCCTCCTTAAATTTTTCTTCGGCCTCTTTATTGTCCGGATTCCTGTCGGGATGAAATTCAAGTGCTAATTTCCTGTAAGCAGCCTTCATCTCGGCTGTGGAAGCATTTTTTCCAACGCCTAAAACTTCGTAGTAATCTCTTTTTACCATAATCTTACTTCATAATAAAAAAAACACTTAATAAACGTAATTTAATCCCACTCGTGGGTTTAATTCCCCGTGGCTTGCCATGCTTTTTAATAACGATAATCCAAATCGATACCCCGCTGCTTGCGGCGGGGTAGTTCATTAATTAGTATTAACTGCTGCCCGGTTTCCCGGATGATGTAATAACTTTTGCGTGCCGGAGCACTTTGTCGTGCATCATATACCCCGCCTGCACAACACGGACAATGCGGCCTTCGGGAATATCCTCGGACGGCATAACCATCATGGCCTCGTGGAAATCGACGTCAAATTCCTTGCCAACCGGATTCTCCATAGGCTTTACGCTGGCCTCCTCGAAAAGCTTAATGGCTTTTTTGTTAATCATCTCCACGCCGGTCAGAAGCGCTGCATAATCATCGCTCGTGTTTCCGTGGTCAATCGCAGCGGCCGTATCGTCGAGGACATCCAATAATTTCAGCAGCAATTTTTCATTAGCGTACCGGATTAAATCTTGTTTTTCCCTTTGAGTGCGACGTCGAAGGTTTTCCATTTCCGCTGCCATTCTCGCCAACCGGTCTTTCAGGCTATCCCTTTCCTCTTCAATTTCATTGAGCTGCCGAACAAGTAATTCAATCTCTTCATTTCCGCTGCCAGCTTCTTCGCCGGCGGATTCTTCTTTAATTTTTTCTGCAATTTCCTTTTCAATCTGCATTTCAATATTATCATCGATAACACTTTTATCAGATTGTAATTTATTCTCAGAACCTGCATCCTTAATCGGAATAACCCTTCCTTCCTCATTCTTTAAATAAGTATCAATAATATCCTTAGCTTTTTTCGCAGTGGATCTGATTGGTTTACGCTTTTTCCCGGCCTTTTCTTCCATTTTAACTTCAACTCCTATTTATATATCATTACTTATTGCAAGATTATTTTATTAGATAATTCCTAAATGCTTTAATAATAATCCGCTTCGAAATTACATATAATCAAACTACCATTTATTCAGTTATATAGTGACGAATAGTTGATATGTTTTCTTGTTAGATTTATGAAATAAATAAATTGAGATGTCTTCAATGCTATCCCCCCCCGCCAAATCATTCGCAAAACTGCTTCTTAACTTTGGCGGCCTTTTTACTTCCCAATTCAATAGCTTTGGAGAAATCGTCGCAGCCCTCATCAAATAAATAAAGAGCCACTTCGGTGAAACCGCGCTTCAGGTAAGCCTCGCTGTTAGTGGGGTCGGTATCGATGGCTTTGGAGTAATAAACCATTGCATTGGGGTAATCAGATAGTCTGGTGTGGCAGTCGCCAAGAAATATGTACGAGGCCGTAAAGGCAGGTTCAATCTCAATCGTTCTTTTCAGGTAAGCAATTGCCTTTAGCGTCTTATTGGATTTATACAGCAACCGGCCTGCATTGTAATTATAGGATAAATTGTTGGAATCGAGCCGGACGGCTTGCCGAAAATCTTCTATTGCCGCTTGGTAGGTGCCTATCTGCTGCTTCAGCAGGCCGCGATTGTTATATGCCTCGGCATAGTCGCTTTTAAGGGCGATCGCCGAAGAATAATCAACGATAGCTCTTGCCGGATTGGCCATATTGGAATAAGAGTAGGCCCTGTTGAAATAGACAATATGCTTTTCGTCTTCGGTTAAATCCAGAGCGCGGGTGAAATCTGTGACGGCGGCGGCTTCATTGCCCAGAAAGCTATTCGACAATCCCCTGCGGAAAACGGCATTAAAGTTCGCAGAGTCGAGTTCAATGGCCAAATCATATAACCGCCGTGCATCTTCATATTCCATTTGGTTGAAATACAGGTCGGCCATGATGCCAGGGCTGTCATCTTCGGGCCGGCCATGGAGATTGGGGATTGCTGACAATAATATTATTAATAATAAAAACCACATCAGTAATGTCCGGTTAAAAAATGAGAGCCTTGCTGAATACAACCTACATGAACTGCCACGTGTCATTGCTGCCCTTCGGCAGTCTATCCTGAACCCTTCGGCTTCGCTCAGGATAAACTATGTCGAAGGACTCAGGATAAACTCCGCAAATAATCTATAACTCTATACTCTTTAAGTGTTTATAGATTCTTCACTACGCCCCGCCACAAGTGGCTTAGCTCCATTCAGAATGAAAAATATGTCCGATCTGTTTATACTTTAAAACCTCATTTATCAAAGGGGGTGGCGTCGAAGGAACTATTGTTCCATAGATGCCGTGGGTTTTTGATTTGAATAGGATTCCGGATCGGTCGGAATGACACATTATAATGTTCCGCCAGTTGTTACAACTGGCGAAAGACGACAGTTCTTAAATTGCCAGTTGTAACAACTGGCAGAACAGTAAAAATGACAATTCCACTATTTTTCAGAAGTTTCTTTTTTATTAATATTGCCGGTGTTTTCCCCAAATAAACCTCTTGTTCCTGCGGGACAGTCGTTCCTGCGGGACAGTCGTTCCTGCGGGACAGTCGTTCCTGCGGGACAGTCGTTCCTGCGGGACAGTCGTTCCTACGGGACAGTCGTTCCTGCGGGACAGTCGTTCCTACGGGACAGTCGTTCCTACGGGACAGTCGTTCCTGCGGGACAGCGACTATTTCAGAGGCCTCATCTGCGGGAAGAACAGAACATCCCTAATGGATGCTTCGCCCGTCAGCAGCATAACCAGCCTGTCAATTCCAATGCCCAGTCCGGCGGTGGGTGGCATTCCGATTTCCAAAGCCCTGAGGAAGTCTTCGTCAAGCACCATTGCTTCATCATCGCCAGCGGCGCGGTTAATTGCTTGCTGTTGCAGCCTTTCCCGCTGGTCTCGCGGATCGTTCAGCTCGGAAAAAGCGTTGGCAAGTTCGGCTCCATTGATGAACAGCTCGAACCTTTCGACCAGCCCGGGCTTATCCCTGTGCTTTTTGGCAAGTGGCGACATTTCCACAGGATAGTCCGTTATGAATGTAGGCTGAATCAGCTTCGGCTCGATTTTTTCGCTCAGCACAGCATCAAGGATTTTCATTGCCGGCGCGTCGGATTCCACCTCAACGCCGATTTTCCGTGCATTTTTCAGCAACTCATTTTCGTTCAAATGTATAAAATCAATTCCCGTATATTCAATAAATAATTCCGACATTGGCCTGCGGGCAAAAGGCGTTTTCAGGCTTATTCCATTGCCATCAATTTCAATTTCGTCAGACCCGTTAACGCTAAGGGCAATGTTGGCAATCAGTTCTTCGGTCATGTCCATCATCCAGTTGTAGTCTTTATAAGCCACATAGATTTCCATAGCCGTAAATTCAGGATTATGCGTTTTGTCCATCCCTTCGTTGCGGAAGTTCTTGCTAATTTCATACACCCCCTCGAATCCACCGACGATAAGCCGTTTAAGATAGAGTTCGTCGGCAATGCGCATATAGAGATCAATGTCGAGCGTATTATGGTGAGTGACGAAAGGCCTTGCCGAAGCACCGCCATAGAGCGGCTGGAGTATTGGAGTTTCGACCTCAAGCCAGCCTTTGGCATCAAAATATTTTCGCATTTCGGAAATAACTTTTGATCTTTTAATAAATGTGGTTCTTATGTCCGGATTGACAATTAAATCAATATATCGGCGGCGGTAGCGAAGCTCTTTGTCTGCAAAAGCATCATGGACAATTTTATTGCCTTCGCCGTCGGTTTCCTCTTTGGCAATCGGAAGCGGCTGCAAGGATTTGCAGAGGATTTCAACCGTAGCTGCGTGCACGGATATTTCGCCCATCCTTGTGCGGAAAACATTGCCCCGAACGCCGATAATATCACCAATATCGAGCAGCTTCAAATGATCGAAGAAGTCCGGGATGTCATTTTTTTTGAAATAAATCTGTATTTTGCCGGATTCATCCTGAATATGGGCAAAGCAAGCCTTGCCCATACGCCTTATGCTCATAATCCTGCCGGCAACCGCCACATCATTTAGATCCTGCGGGTGATTCGATTGGCCGGTTTTATTCAGTTCCGAATCATCATCAATAAAATTTTTCAGTATAAAACCAGCACTATGAGTTTTAGCGAATGAATAAGGATATACGTTTAATCCGGCCTCTTCAAGGTGTTTTAGCTCCTCTTCCCGCCGAAGTACCTGGTCGTTTTTCCGGATTTCAGACATAGATATTATTCTTTATAATTTTACAAACATTTATTCGTTTCCAAAGAATAGCAAAATTACTAATATTTTTTTGTTATTTTTGTTATATTCTAAGAAAATAATTGTTTATTTAATAAACAATCCGGCCTCATGCGGCGGGAATTCGTACAGTGTGGCGAATCAATCGCCCGATTAGGCGTTGAATATAACGCACGCGCATGGGATTAATAAAAAAAAACAGCGTAAATTCGGGAATCGCAGTTTCAGTATGTATTAATAACCAAAAGGAATTACTTGAATATAAGATATTTAGCTCATTTCGCCGGCGGGCACAGGGGAAGAAAAGAAAAAACACGTAAACATAAACTCAACAACGAAATAAGGTCTCCGGAATTAAGAATTATTGATCCGGATGGGAAAATGCTTGGCGTATATACGAAATCGAAAGCCTTGCAAATGGCGCACGAAAGAGAGCTTGACCTTGTTGAGATAGCTCCCCAGGCAAAGCCACCGGTTTGCAAAATAATTGATTATGGCAAGTTTGCCTATGAGATTCAAAAGAAAGAAAAGCAACAAAGGAAGCACCAGCATCAGCAGCAAATGAAGGAAATACGCTTTAAATGGCGTACCGCCACGCATGATTTCAATTTCAAAACCCGCCATGCACGTGAATTTCTTCTCAGCGGCAACAAGGTTAAGGCAACCGTTATGTTCCGCGGAAGGGAAATCACACATAAGGAAATAGGAAGGGAATTGCTCAAAAGGTTCATTGAGGCCCTTGAGGATGTTGGCAAAGTAGATTCCGTGCTCAGATTTGAAGGCAAAAACCTTACTGTTGTTATGGCGCCGGACAAAACCAAAAGCAATAAATAAATAAATATTTTTTATCGTTTAAAAAAGTGGTAAATTACTTGTTCCTATTTATAGGTTTTTCAATTTTAGAAAAGTGTTAACGCAAGGAAAGATCAATGCCTAAGATGAAAACAAATGGATCGGCTAAAAAGAGATTCAAAAAAACAGCCAGCGGCAAGCTTAAAAGAAAAAAAGCTTATGCCAGCCATATTTTGACCAAAAAGAACAGAAAAAGAAAAAGAAATCTTGGCAAAACAGCTTTGGTCGACAGTTCTAATTTCAAGAAAATCAGCCGTTTATTGCCAAACTTATAAATTTAGTTTATCGGTGTTTTTCAGCGTGTACCGTTTTTTTGTGCACGCTTGTTTTTTGATAATTGTCAGCGGTGCGGGCCAAATACGATTTATCATTCGGGCCGAAGGGCGGGAATAGTTATTAATGCACCATATAATATCAATGCACCATATAATATCAATGCACCATATAATATCAATGCACCATATAATATCAATGCACCATATAATATCAATGCACCATATAATATCAATGCACCATATAATTTGTTGCCCCGGGACTTCCCGTCATGTAAAGTTAATACAGCTAGTGGAAAATTACATTCCCAGGCCAGGATGTGGACATGAGAATAAGATTTTAAACTTAAAAAGCATAACGTAAGTATAATTAATAATAAGTACGAATTAGAAATATACAATTAAGGCGAAAGGGGCAAAGCGAACTCTCCCTCAGCCGGTTCATTCATATTATTTTCATAAATAAATTAAGGAAATGAATTATGCCAAGAGCAAATAGCAAAGTAGCTTCGCATCGCCGGAAGAAAAGGATCCTGAAACTTGCGAAAGGATACTGGGGTGCGAGAAAGAATGTTTGGACAGTGGCCAAGCACCATATCGAAAAGGGCCTGCTTCACGCCTATGTGGGACGTAAGCTAAAGAAAAGGCAGTACCGCCGCCTGTGGATCGTTAGGATCAATGCAGCCGCAAGGATTAACGGCACGACTTATTCAAGGTTGATTCATGCTTTGAAGCTAAAGAATATTATGATAAACCGAAAGATACTTGCTGATTTCGCGATGAACCGGCCCGAGGTTTTCGCCAGTATTGTCAAGCAAGCCATGAGTTGATTTCCAAGCCCGCGATTGCGGGCTTTTTTTTTGCTTTCTATCGTATCGCTATTCAATGAACTACCCCGCCGCAATCAGCGGGGAATTAAACCCACAATGTGGGATTAAACTCAAAGAGTATTAACTAATTAGGGTTCCCTCAAAAAGTAGTCAGGAAAAAGATATTCATGCTTCTGCTTTAAGGAGAATAACAACCCCCTTAATCCCCCTTTTTTAAGGGGGAATTTAATTGGCTATTCCCCCTTAAAAAAGGGGGAAGTGAGC
>JAJRTW010000254.1 GCA_024278075.1 Bacteroidota bacterium
ACCAGCTTATAATGCTGGGTTAATCGCTGTAGCAAGAGTGGAAACTGCAAAAGAATTAGTCAAATAATACGCAAGGTGTGGATTTTGGTGAAGTAATCGTTATATTTAGTTGGGAATTAACTTACTTTGGGAATTTAGGTATCATCTAAATCTTTATATCTTCCACTTGATTTTTTATTTTTGATCAGGTCGGAAAGATTAATGAATCTGATAGTTAAATCATCGATATTGATTTCTTTGCGATTATTAAAACAATCATCGAATTCAACTCCTGAGATTGTTTTGAGGAGCTCTATTCTTAACGGCGGGTTTCCCATTCTAATAATATTAGTTTTGTCATCGTGAAATATATTATCAATTTCGGCCGTTTCAAAACCAAATTCTTCTAAAGCCCTAATCAAACGGCGAACATTATTATCGTTAACATCAATCCATATCTCCAGTTGCTCTCGGATAGCCATAATATGATACTGCATAGCCTCCGATGAGTAAATACCTGAGATTATGCTTGTTTAACAAATGTAAGAATTCTTTGAAGTCGGGCGGAAGTTGCAGATTTCCCATAATTTATTTGCCTTAATAATTCAACATAAGCAAAACGTTCTTCCGGAGGTTGTGATATCCAATAATCAAGATCGGACCTCTTATCTTTAATATCGGCAACTGTAATTACTGATTTGTTAATTCTTATGTCATCAATATTTCGCATAAGTTAATATGTTGATTTTTTGATAAAATAGCAAATGATGATTATGTTATTCCCCATCCTCACGCACCGGTGTTTCTATTGTAATCCTCACAGTCCGGCAATAGAACCGGCCTTCGGGCAATGAATTATCGTACAGAAGCTGGCTTTCGCCAACGCCCTCTACTTGTTTCGTTGGTATTTTAAGCCGCCGTGCCACTGCATGGGCACGTTTTGTGGATATTCTTTTATTCAAAGCCTCTTCGCCCATTCTGTCGGTATGCCCGTAGATAAATACTTTGGCGTCGGGCGTGATTCGATTCTTGACTATATCGACAACCTTGCGGTGTTCCGATGCCAGTTTGGATTTGCCGTAATCAAAGAGGATTAACCTGTAGTATTCGAATTCCTTATCGCTGCGCCTTTCAAGCCTTTTCCGGTTCACAGTCAGCTGCTCCACCGGCAATGAATATTTTTCGGAAGCGAAGGTTTGATTCAGTTTGTCGGTAACAATCAGGTAATAGTTGATAGTCCCGCCTCGCTTCGGTGAGTTCTGGTTATCGGTGCTGATATTCCATTCCAGTTCTTCGGGCGGGTTGCCGTCGCCACTCCACGAGATCAATTCTTTTCTATTCTGAGCCACTGCCACTTCCCATGATTTCAGCCCCACATTTGATTTGAAAGCCGGCAGAAATATTATTTTAGATGCCGACAGCACCCGCATTGTGTCGATTGTGATAACGGGTTCGTTCAATGCCCAGTTATTAGAAATTATTTCAACACGCCGATTTTCCTGCCGGCCTTCCTCGACTTTCGTCTTCGATGCTGGTTTGGGCAAATTCCTTGCTTTAATCGCCATCCGCTTTTCATCGATCCCCCAGGCATCCCTTAGATAATTCCTAACGGATTCGGCACGTTGCCGTGATAGTTTTTTGTTGTTTTTTTCGAATCCGGAATTCGAATTTGCCCCTACCAGAGTAATATTTAAGTCAGGGTTTTCGCGAAGCCTTTTGCCAAATATATTCAGAACCTGGTAGTAAGTCTGAATTGCATCAAGATTTTGGAGGTCTTTAATCTTGAATTTCATGGTTTCATACGGATTCATCTTGATATACCTATCGGGTATGGCCGCAGAATTCGAATCGAAAAAAACATAGTTCAGCAGCGGCCTCATATTAAGCGAAATGAAATCTTCTATCTTAATGCTAAAATTATAATCCCCGTTGCCCAGCGAATCTATTTCTATTGCTTCGATGTCTGCCGAGAGCAATGGCGGCGGAGCCGGAAGGCTTAATTCCGGAGTCGGCGGATTGGCTGGCGGCGGTGGCGGCGGTGGCGGCGGCGGCGGCACTCTGTATTTAATTGCCAGCCCGAGGCTCAAGTTGTGGATAGTCCAATCATAATTGCTAATTACCGGAGTAAAAAAATATGTGTAATATACTTCCGGTACGAGGAATAACGATTTCTCCCTGTTCATTTGAAGTTCATAGCTTGTCCCGATTGTTAATCCTTCGTGAAACGACAAACTATTTTGAATATCCCCATCGCTGTCATTCCGAAAACTTCTGCCGTCGGCAAAAGTACCTCTGTCGGGTGGGTCAATAATATTCTCTATCTGGTCGTAATATGTGCCGGTAACCAAACTTAACCGTAAGCCGGCATGAACAAAAAGAGAATTCGTCAATCTATAGCTTGCAACAGGCTCTATACCAATACTGCCAACAGAAACATCTAACAGATGCTCTATCTCGCCTCTACGCCCTGTCCCGTCGACGATGATATTATCAATAGTTTCATTTTTATCAAAAGATGCAGAGTAGGAAGAATAGCCAATTCTTAAGCTAACGAGAAAGTTATAATTAATAGGGTAATCGAAAAGGCCCCCGAATGAATAACCCGAACCCAGGCCATAAGAATATTCAGGGCAGCAACTCGGAACGCCAGGCAAACCCGTGAATGTTACATCATGGTAATTAAAGTTGTAATTTCCAAATATGCCATACTTAGGTTTTAAGTCGTTCGAATCAATTTGGGAATACAGAGATATGTTCATTAAGGCAAAAGCCCAAATAAATAGCAACATATACTTGCTTCTTCTCATATAATCTCCTTATGCTATAAGTTGCTGAGAAGAATACTCGATGAAAAAATAATCCGTTATTTGCACAACATCAAATATAACTATTTATATTCATTCGGCAAATAGATTTGGTTCATATAGCAGAAACCTGAAAGTTGACACCGGATAGCAGATAGCTAAATTCTTCATTGCTAATTGCCATTTATTACCGTAGTTTTGTGTTCTGTGAATAGGCCTGATGGTTAGGAATATTTTATGCAGTTTGAGTTTATACCAGATCGTTTTAGCTGAAAAAAACATAGGAAAACATGGATAAATTAGTAATACGGGGCGGCCGCAAGCTATCCGGCAGGCTGAGGGTGTCCGGAGCCAAGAACGGCTCGCTGGCGCTGATGCCGGCAACGATACTTGCCCCCGGAGTATACCATTTGTCTAACACACCGAATTTGAGGGACGTCCGGACAATGTCGCAGCTTCTCGGTTCGCTCGGTATATCCTGCGAACTTAAGGACAATGAACTTTTAATTGATTCATCGAATATCAACAGCTTCGAGGCGCCTTACGAACATGTAAAGAAGATGCGGGCTTCGTTCTATGTGCTGGGGCCGCTGGTGGCCAGATTCGGAGAGGCAAGGGTATCGCTGCCGGGTGGATGTGCCTGGGGGCCGAGGCCGGTTGACCTCCACCTTAAAGGCCTTGAGAAGCTGGGTGCGGAAATTCAAATAGACAAGGGATATATAGTAGCAAGGGCCAGGAAGCTAACAGGTGCGAAATTCCATTTGGATATTTCAAGTGTGGGCGCCACGGGCAATATACTGATGGCGGCAGTGCTGGCCAAAGGCACCACGCTGCTAAGCAATGCCGCCGCCGAACCGGAGATTACGGCACTTGCCGAAATGCTTGTCCGGATGGGAGCGAGAATTGACGGCATCGGCACTTCAATGCTCGAAATTGAAGGCGTCAGCCAGCTGAAGCCTACGGATCACTCCACACTGCCCGACAGAATAGAAGCCGCCACTTACCTGATAGCCACTGCTATGACAGGCGGCAATATCGAAATGGAAAATGTTAATCCCAGCCACCTGACATCGGTGATTGCCAAGCTCGAGGAGGCCGGCTGCAAAATTGATGTGAACGGATCAAGTATTCGTCTCGAAATGGACGGGCCGCCAAATCCAACCGACATTGTCACAGCGGTCTATCCCGGAATACCGACGGACATCCAGGCTCAATGGACGGCATTTATGCTATGTGCGGGCGGGACTTCGCGAATCACCGATACGGTCTATCACGACCGCTTTAAGCACGTGCCGGAGCTGCAAAGGCTCGGCGCCGGTATTGAAGTCCATGACAACGTTGCCCACGTGGCCGGCGGCAGGCAATTATCAGGGGCAACCGTGATGTCGTCTGATTTACGGGCGAGCGCCTCGCTGATTCTTGCAGCTCTGGTGGCCGAAGGGAAAACTGATGTTCTCAGGGTATACCACCTCGACAGGGGCTATGAGGCAATGTAAGATAAGCTTTCCGCTCTTGGGGCATCTGTTGAAAGGGTCAGGACTGAATTGATTTAGTGTTTAATGTAACTATTAATAAATAAGCTGATTATATTTTGCTCATTCCCAAATCGGATAGGGTGTGTGAAAAGAAGAAAAAACAGAAAACCCTCTAAATCTCCCTTTGAGAAAGGGAGACTTTATAAAGCATTTTTCAATGGGATGGTTCCTATTGAGCAATTTATTACTTTCACATTAATTTTCTTACTTTTTACACGGTCTCGGGATTAGGTAATGAGACAAAGATCGCATATCTCGTGTTCATAACAGTAAATAATTAATATTATAGGAAATCGAAATGGAAATATCAGAAAATATGGTTGTAATCATAGATTACAATTTATCAAGCAGCAGCGGAGAATTACTCGACACCTCGGAAGGCCGCCAGCCGCTGGCTTACATTCACGGCATGGGACATATTATAATTGGCCTGGAAAAAGCACTGCTGGGGAAAAAGGCAGGCGAGAAAATCAAAGCCGTCATTGCCCCGGAAGAGGCCTACGGAACCAGAAGCAACGAGCTTGTCGAAACCGTGCCTATCTCGAATTTTCAGGCCCCCGACACCGTTAAGGAGGGTGTGCAGTTTCAGGCCCGGGATGCCGACGGGCTTCATATTGCCACCGTCACAAAAGTAGCCGACGATGAAGTGACCCTCGATATGAACCACCCGCTGGCCGATGAGACATTGCATTTTGATGTTGAGATTAAGGAAGTAAGGCAGGCCACCGAAGAGGAATTATCTCATGGCCATAGCCACGGCACCGGCGGGCATCAGCACTAAATTACTGTTCCGTCTGGTGTTGCAACTGACGGAACATAAAAAAAATGTCATCCTGAATTTATTTCAGGATCTATATATGGCAACATTACAATTGACATATCAATACTAAGAAGATGGATTCCGGATTCCCGAATGCGGGATTTCGCAAGCTCAACAAGTCCGGAATGACAGCACTGAGTGTTTTCATCAGCCTCCGTGTTTGGCAATTAGGTTAACATTTTAATTCTAAGATGGAAAACGATAAGCAATTCGACGAGATATTAGCTAAGATCGGCTCGCTGCCACAGAAGCCCGGCGTGTATCAATTCAAGAATAAGGCCGGGAAGGTCATTTACGTGGGCAAGGCGATTAAGCTGCGGAATCGGGTTAAATCATATTTCCGCCAGGGCAAAAAAGCCGATGCCAAAACCACGGCTCTCGTCCGGAAAATTACCGATGTGGAAACCATCGTAACCGATTCGGAAGCCGAAGCGCTCATCCTCGAAGATACGCTAATCAAAAAGCTTAAGCCCCGCTATAATGTCCTGCTGCGCGACGACAAGACCTACCCTTTCGTGCGTGTTACCAACGAAGATTATCCACGGCTATTCCCAACCAGAACATTAGTCCGCGACGGCTCGAAATACTATGGCCCGTTCACCGAAGTCGGGCCAATTAAAATGGTGATGAAAATATTGAGAACGCTGTTCTACATTCGCAGCTGTGATTATAACCTGACCGATAAAACTGTCGAAAATAAGAAGTATAAGCTCTGCCTGGATTATCACATCAAGAAATGCGAAGGCCCCTGCGAAGGATACGTCACAAAGGAACATTACCGCAATAATATCAACATGGCAATTCAAATCCTGAATGGCAAAACACGTAATCTGGAGCGGAAGTTCGAGGATGAAATGAAGGCGATGTCCGAGGAAATGAAATTCGAAGAAGCCGCCGATGCACGGAATAAATTGAAGCTGCTAAGGGAATATACATCGCGTCAGAAAATCGTATCAACAGAACTGCTCGACAGGGATATTTTCGGCATGGCAAGAGTGGAGAACCTCGCCTGCACCCTGGTGTTCAAGGTAAGGGACGGCAAGCTGCTCGGCAAAAGGCATTATATCATCAACAATGCCGACGATCAGCCGGATGAGGAAATTATTCGCCGCACTATGGAGCGATGGTATATCGAAAGCGAGTTCATACCAAAGGAGATTTTCCTGCCCGCCGAGCCGGCCGATTTTGAATATATCCTCGATTGGCTGCAACAGAAAAGCAATAAGTCGGTAAGAATCTCAATCCCTAAAATTGGCGAAAAGAAAAAAATCGTGCAAATGGCCGCCACCAATGCCGAGTATATTCTTAAGGACTACCTGCTGGCCATCGAGCGCCGTGAACAGACTGTTACCAAAGCAGTGCTGTCCCTGCAAAGGGATTTGCATTTGAAGAAACCGCCGAAGGTTATAGAGTGTTTCGACAATTCGCATATTCAGGGCAGCGAGCTGGTTAGTTCGGTTGTGGTGTTCACCGGCGGCAGGCCGAATAAATCGGAATACAGGAAATTCAAGATAAAAACCGTTGATAAGAGTGATGATTTTGCGGCTATGCGCGAGGTGGTTGGCAGGCGTTACAGGCGGCTGATTGACGAGAAACGGGCATTGCCCGACTTAATTATTATCGATGGCGGAAAGGGGCAGCTATCATCGGCGTATAAAGTGCTTTCCGATTTGGGAATTCAGGATAAGGTGACGGTAATCGGCCTGGCCAAGCGGTTGGAGGAGGTTTTCTTCCCGAACAGTTCCGAGGCCGTTATGCTGCCTAAAACTTCCGGCAGCCTTAGATTAATCCAACAGCTGCGGGACGAGGCCCACCGATTTGCCATCACTTTCCACCGCCAGCAGCGCAGCAAAAGGACACTGAAAACGGAGCTGACCGAAATAGCCGGTGTGGGTGATATTTCGGCTAAAAAGCTGCTAATTGAATTCGGCTCGGTGGAGGAGATAAGGAAGTTGCCGATAGATAAACTTGCCGAAGTGGTGAATAAGAATGCGGCCAAGGCGATTGTTGAGTATTTTGAGAAGGGAAAATGAAAGACCTCCCCTACGCCCCTCCTTATCAATGAGGGGAAATTGATGTGGTGAATTAAATAGGGTTCCCTCAAAAAGTTGACTGAGATAAAATTTTTAGTGCTTTTGCAATAATAAGGAAAAAACAACCCCCTTAATCCCCCTTTTTTAAGGGGGAATTTAATTGGCTATTCCCCCTTAAAAAAGGGGGAAGTGAGCAAAGCGAGCAGGGGGTTGTCCTACAATCTGCAAGGCATAAGGGCATAATAAATCCAT
>JAJRTW010000255.1 GCA_024278075.1 Bacteroidota bacterium
TATTGAAGACATATTGAAGACATATTGAAGACATATTGAAGACATATTGAAGACATATTGAAGACATATTGAAGACATATTGAAGACATATTGAAGACATATTGAAGACATATTGAAGACATATTGAAGACATACATCTATGCCATTTATAATATAAACAATAGCAATATACAAAGCAAGCACTATATTACAAATGTGAAATAAATATGAAAATAGGTGAAAATAGGTATTTCTACTGATAGATAAATGTAATATACCTTTGTAAATTGATAAGTTCTGTAATGATTATTTGGCAAATCCCCAGCCAATAAAAAAGCCGGACTGTTCGGCCCGGCTTTCGGTGATAAGTAAATTATTTAGATATATACCACTAATCCATATTTATCTTGTAGGGCATTGCCATCATTACCCGTTCGCTTTTCGAAAGCTCGATCAATTCCAAAATATATTTAAACTGCACCTTCAGATCCTCGGGCAAAGCATCCCATGATGTTAGAAACTGGGCTGCATCCATGCCCAGCATTTTCGCCAGATTCGGCCTGGCCGAAGCATCATTGTCATCCTCTCCCATCCCGAACATCTCGAGCAAAGCGTCCATGCCTTCTTTATGTTCCGGATAGACTTTAATATAAACCTTCTGCTCGGGGTCGACGCCCATGCTTTGCTTTGCTATGTCCAGGGCAGTCTTAAATCCGCCAAGAACGTCGATCAGCCCGCGGTCGATAGCCTCGCTGCCCGACCATATTCGACCCTTTGCCACCGAACGAGCCTCGTCGAAGGTCTTCCCCCGGGATTCGGCTACTTTCGAAACAAACCTCTTATATATCATTTCGGATATGGAGTAAAGTTTTGCCTTATCGCTGTTTGTGAATGGATAAGCACCGTTAAAGAACTGCGCCGATGGCGTGGTGGACAAGGTGTCGGGTGTAATATCAATCTTTGACAGCAGCCGGCTGATGTTCGGAATAGCAAGAATAACGCCGATTGATCCTGTTATAGTATTCCGATGGGCTATAATCGTATCGCAGGCCATTGCCATATAATATCCGCCGGATGCGGCCACATCGCTCATCGAGGCATATATGGGCTTAACTTCCTTTGTCTTAATAATCTCAGCCCATATTTCATCGGAGGCGATAACCGACCCGCCGGGCGAATCGATGCGAAGAATAATTGCTTTTATGTCTTCATCCTCGCGGGCCTTTTTCAGATATTTTATAAAGCTGCCGGAATGTATCCTCATTTCATCGTCGAACGGGCTGTTGCTGCCTTTGCCCGAGCCAATCGTGCCAACTCCGTAAATAATGGCAATCTGCTTGTTTTTGTCCGCTATTTCATCGTCTCCGCCTTTATAGCCGCTGTTATATCTGCCCGGAGATATTAACGTTAGCTTTTCATCATCCGGATTGATGGTATCGCCAAATATTTTGAATTTCATTTTATTAATTACCTGGCTTTCGGTGGCAAGTTAGTCAATGAATTTCAGTGCAAGCAATGAATCGGTGGTATAAATTCCCCGGCTTATCATATCAGCAGCCGATTCTCTGTCTATCGGGCGATTCTCGGCAATTTCGTCTAATAGATAATCATATCTTTGGCCTAACAGGCTGTAGAGCTGAACCCTTGCCGAATCGCTGAATTTGCTGCGGTTTAAGGTTTCTGCGGCTGACTTAAAGTCTTCATATTGCTGAATATAGTAATCAATTCCGAGGTCATTGAGTAAGTTCTTAACGAATATACCTGTTATTCCGAAGCCGTTCATTTCGAGGATGCCTTCTGCCGGCATAAAGATTTTGTCGGACGGAAGCGCATTCAGATATGATCTTTCGTTGCCAACTTCGATAAAAGAGTAGACGAATTTCCCCGATGATTTAAAATCTTTTATTGCATCTATCAGTTCGGCCGTTTTCGCAAATCCAGTTTGGCAATAAGAAGCGCGGAAATAAATCCCCTTAATATTGTCATCTGACTTTGCATTTTTAATTGCCGTTAAAGTACCGAGGAAAGATGCAGGTGTGCCTCCGCCGGTAAAAGCGGCAAAAGGATTCTCTTTGGTATATTCTTTTAGGCCGTGAGCAAAATTTAGGTATAGAACCGAGTTCGTTTTTACTTCTACCGGTTTCGATTCGAATGATGAGCTTACCATGCCAAAGAATATGACGATTACAACTACAACCAAAACTAAGAACACTCCGATTATTGTTAGCGGAATCCACCAATTAGAGCTTTTCCGCGGTGCCCTGTAGTAGGACGGCGGATAAGGCGGCATTTGTGGTGGTTGCTGTTGAGATTGATTTTCTGCCATTGTATGGACTCCCTTTTTAATATAATTGTTTTGATTGCAAGTACGCTCGAAACCTGTTTAAGTTTCAATAAATTATCATAAAGCTATTAACATAACTATGCAATTTATCAAAAAAAAAGAACAAGTAAAATAATGTATCTAATATTAGTAGTGTCCGGTTAAAAATGAGAGACGTTCCTAATTTATACCTAATATCAGTAGTGTCCGGTTAAAAATGAGAGACGTTCCTAATTTATACTCGAAAACAACGTTATGTTATCCGATATGTTGCCAACGACAAATA
>JAJRTW010000256.1 GCA_024278075.1 Bacteroidota bacterium
CATTTCAGGGGCGAGAGAACTCAATACAACCTGAATCTTAACCAATGGGAAGAGAAGCTGAATAATCTGTCTGCCATTTTCGACGGATACGGCTGGATTTACCAGGGCGATGTTGTGTTGATCTCCGAAGAGCTTACAAAGTATTTTGTAAATTCCGAAGGGTCCGACCTTATTTGGGACGAGTCGTATATCAGGATGTATGTAAATGTGGAGACAAAGGCCGATGACGGTATGAGCCTGCCACTGTATAAAAGCTACTTCGCATACTCGCCCGAGAATCTGCCCAATCCGGAAACAATAGCCAAAGACATTAAAGAAATGATCGCCCTTCTGGACAAAATGCGGACAGCTCCGATGATGACAACATACTCCGGCCCTGCAATATTATCAGGCGAGGCCGCAGGCGTTTTCTTCCATGAAATATTCGGCCACCGCGTGGAAGGCCACAGGGAGAAAGACCCCAACTCCAGCCAAACTTTCAAGCAGTCCATTGGCAAGGAAATCCTTCCGGCATTTCTGGATGTTACATTCGACCCGACAAGAAGAACATTGCGAGGAAGAGATATTTCGGGATTCTATGAATATGACGACGAAGGGATTAAAGCCCAAAAAGTTGTAACTGTTGATGACGGTATATTCAAAAATTTCCTGATGAGCCGTTCCCCTATCGAAAATTTCCCCAAATCCAATGGCCATGGTCGAAAGCAAGCCGGATACAGCGCTGTTTCGCGCCAATCGAACTTAATAGTTGAGTCGAGCCAAACAGTTAACGCCAATGAATTGAAAGAATTGCTTCGCCAGGAATGCAAAAAACAAGACAAGGAATTCGGACTTTACTTCGAGACGGTTCAGGGTGGGTTCACTTATACGGGACGAACGGTTCCGAATGCGTTTAATGTCCAGCCAATAGTGGTATACAAGATATTTGCCGACGGCAGCCCCGATGAGCTTGTTAGGGGGGTCGACCTTATCGGCACGCCACTTACAACTTTTTCTAACATAATTGCAGCCGGAGACGACCTGGGAATATTCAACGGTATTTGCGGTGCGGAATCCGGCGGAGTGCCAGTGGCGGCTTGTTCGCCGAGCTTTCTTGTCTCGAAAATAGAAGTGCAGAAGAAGAAGAAATCGCAGGCGAAGCCACCATTGTTGCCGGCGCCTGAACGAACCGGGCCGTAAAGCGAGCCATGCTATGAAGGCATTGCCCCGATTGGCAAAGTCCGTTTATTATTCCAGCAATTAAAGAAGATAATAATAATTAGGGTTTCCTCAAAAAGTTGACTGAGATATAATTATTAGTACGGTTGCAATATTAAGGAAAAAACAACCCCCTTAATCCCCCTTTATTAAGGGGGAAGTGAGCCAGGCGAGCAGGGGGTTGTCGTACTTTCTGCAAGGTTTTCGAGCATAATAAATTGTATGCCTTGCACTTTGTTGTTGAATATCTTTTATAACTACCTTAATTATGATTAGTTGATACTTTTTGAGTTTATACTAATTGTTTCCTGGCATAAAAATTCTGGGATAAGTGGGCGTGTATATTAAAAACGAAAATATGAATGAATTAATAATAATGAATGAATTAATAACAATAAATCTAATTGGTGAAAGATGAACTTAAAATCAAAACAAAAATTTAAAATCACATTAGTCTTGTTGAGCATTTTCCTTCTAACTAATGTAGCTTTGGCAAATGATAATATTATTAATAACAATATCATTAATGCTATGCGCGACGAAATGAAGAGGTCGATGGAAGATTTATCGCTTGAATCATTGCAGAAACCTTACTACATCGAATATACAATATCAGTCAAAGAACCGAAGAATATTCAGGCAAACTTAGGGGCTGTAACCGTATCGGCGGACTCGAAGGCTGCCTATCTTAATGTGGCCGTAAGGGTGGGCGACTATAAGTTCGACAATACCAATTATTTTGACATAGGCCTAAGCTTTTTTGGCAGTTCCGACGATGAGGAAAGGTTTAAAAAACGCCTGATACCGGTAGAGGCCAATTATAAGAATCTTCGCCGTGAACTATGGCTATCCACCGATGCCGCATACAAACAAGCCGCCGAACTATATTCGAAAAAAGAGGCTGCAATCAAAAACCGCCTGCGCAAAGACACCACTCATGACTTCCTGCCGATAGAGCCAACAAGAAGGTTTATTGCAGATAAGCCGCCTGAATTTGATATGAAGGAATATGAGAATTTGGTCGAATCGCTGTCGGGGATATTTAATAACTACCCCGAAATTATTTCGTCAAGTGTCGGGATAGAATATTTGCCTAAAACGGTCTATTATATTAACAGCGAAGGCGTGGAATACATTCGTACAGACCTGTTCACCGGCATCGAAATCGCTGCTTATACTCAGGCCGGCGATGGGATGCCTTTGGCTAATTATTTTACAGCTTTTAGCTTGGCCCCCAAGGACTTGCCCGCTCCGGACTCATTAAGAAAAGCAGCTATTGAAGTAGCCGAGAAATTAATGCAAATCCGCGATGCCCCAATCCTTGACGAGCCATATTCCGGCCCCGTACTGTTCACCGGGAATGCCGCTGCCGAATTGTTTGCCCAATCGTTCGCACCCAATCTTGTTGCCCAAAGAGAACCGCTCACCGACAGAGGCAAACAGGAGAATGACCGCTATTCTGCTTTTCAGACCAAAATCGGCGGCAGGGTATTGCCCGAGTTCTTATCGGTTGACGCAATTCCCGAATATAAAACTTATGCGAATACCCCGCTGATTGGCCATTTCGAAATTGATGACAATGGAATATTAACGGCTAACGTAAACCTTATAAATAATGGCTATTTGAAAACCCTGCTATCGTCACGCGTCCCAACCCGCCGCATTCGCAAATCGAACGGGCATAAACGCGGCGGCGCCCCTATGCTGAGTAATATTATTCTGGAATCCGACAAGGAGCATAAAAAATCATTGGAGGAGCTGAAGGAAAAGATGCTGAAGCTATGTGCCGACAGGGAACTGCCTTACGGGATAATGGCCAAGAAGATTATGGACAATAATATTATGTTCACCACATTGTACCGATTGGCCTATGGCAACTATAAGATGCCGCGTGGGGCCGGGAAATTAGCCCCCGTTGAAGTTTACAAAGTGTACCCCGACGGCCGGGAAGAGCTTGTTAGAGGGGCGGAGGCTGTTGGCTTTACGGTTCAGACTTTTAAGGATATTCTCTATGTTGGCCGGGAGGGATACGTAATGAATTATCTGGCGCCGTCGGTAATATCCTCTTATGTTTCCGGCGGCGATCAATATATAGGCGGCACGATTATTTCGCCGGATTTATTATTCGAAGACGGTGAAATCCGGCCGATGGATGAAGATTTCAGGAAGCCGCCAGTGTTGGCAAATCCCATTGGTGAGTGATTTCTTTGCCGCAGTGATTTTTTTTGGGAAGCTCAATGGGGGTTTCATTGATTTGGAATTATCAGTGCCGTGTGCCGGGCTTAATTCGGCTTTAAATGAATCAGAGGCCACATTTATTAGTGCCATTCTTTGTTAAGAAAATTGTTGGAGATGTCAATATTGACTTCATTGTATAGTTGATACGACATCATTACTGTCCGGTTAAAAATGAGAAGTGTTCTTAATAATGACCTGGTAAATTAGACTTGTCATTCCTGCCCTTCGGCAGTTTATCCTGAGTCCTTCGACTTCGCTCAGGATAAACTGTCGAAGGGCTCAGGATAAACTCCAGCAGGAATCCAGTGTTTATACACTATTTGGGGATGCAAGATGGATACCGGATCGGGGTCCGGTATGACATATCTTATTAACAATTTTC
>JAJRTW010000257.1 GCA_024278075.1 Bacteroidota bacterium
GAGAAGATTGTTGTAATTTTCATTGCGGTTCGGTGAAATTGTATTTAGAAATTTTAGTTGTATTCTAATTTATGCAATTTCAACTAATTACCGAACCGCTCCTTTATTTAACCGGACACTACTGAATTCATAATACATATTTATTAATTCATAATACATACAAATCCCTGCGATACCATTCCATATCCATTAGATACTATTAAGAATGCTTATGCTAAGGCTTCTATGGTATTCAAATGGTCTTCTAATGTATTCAAATGGTCTTCTGTGGCATTCAAATGGTCTTCTGTGGCATTCAAATGGTCTTCTGTGGCATTTAAATGGTCTTCTGTGGCATTTAAATGGTCTTCTGTGGCATTTAAATGGTCTTCTGTGGTATTCAAATGGTCTTCTGTGGCATTCAAATATAATTTAGGGTCTTAAGCAGGTGCGGAAAAGAAATTATCTAATGCAATAAAGGTATTAGCAGAGGCAACCAATGGATTCGGAGAGACAATAAATAATTATTCGGAAGTCTCAAAATACTTAACGTTTACACTACTGTATTGCACTCTATTAAGGACTCGCATTGCGAATACAAACATGACTTATTGCGTTGGCCGATTAATCTGCAATGTAACTATAGCTATGCTTACCTGTTTCTATAGTATCGAACATTATTTCTCTAATTAACATTATTGATCAGGAGAACATTATGAAAATAATTCTTACAACTTTTGCAGCTTTCTTATTGCTGATTTCTACTCATGACATAGCTTTTTCCGCATGGGAGGACATTTCGCCAGATGGAACGGAGAATGTCATATATTTCGGTATCGATTTTTATAACGACAATCTTGGAATGGCCGTCGGACAGGACATGGCAACCAAGGAAGGAATAATGTCTATGACAACCGATGGCGGAGCAAGCTGGCAAGTACTTTCAGTGGGCGGCAATACCCATCTTCGCGGTGTTGGGTTTGTCGGCGACAGCAATATTGTGGTTGGCGGCTACGACGGCCCTCCCGGCACGGTGACGAAGATAATAGTTTCCACCAATGGCGGTGTTGATTGGTCAATCACCGAAACGGCTACGGTAAAAGGTATTAATGAAGTGGAAGCCGCTGGCGACAGCGTTGTATATACTATCGGCTATGGCACTACTCCCGGCTTTTCCGCAGGAATAATGAAATCCACCAACGGCGGTGTTGATTGGTCAATCATTAGCACCGGCGGCGGCATATATATGAAATGTATGGATTTCGTAGATGAGGACACCGGTTTCATCGGGGCTACAAATTTTCAGATAGGATATTTCTTCAGAACTACAGATGGCGGAGCAAATTGGGTTCAGTCGAATTTTGTAAAATCCATAACCGGTATGCACTTCTTTGATGCGCAAAATGGAATTATCATTTCGGACAAAGTCTACAGGACATCCGATGCCGGTGATAATTGGAATGAAATAGCAAGCATTGATTCTGACATATCAAGGCTGGAATTCTATGATGAAAACGTTGGGTTTGCCGCCGGTAAATCCGGGAAAGTAATCAGGACAAACGACGGCGGAAACTCATGGGAAGCAGAAGAAATTAATACTGACAAAAATATTGAATATATAAGTATCACCGGAGATTATGTTTATCTGTCTGGCAGGGGCGGGATGGTATTCAGGCAAAAAATTGAGGCCGTCGAGCAAAAAGAGCCTGTGATTAGTTCCAGCTTAGAGCTTGATAAGATTAATTTTTCCACAGTGGTGCTTAACGAAACTGCTTCGTTCGATTTTGTTATAACCAACGACGGAACATCTGATTTGACAATCGAACGCTTTGATGAAATTGATCCCGACAATGCTTTCGCACTGAAAACTGACGTATCTTTGCCTTATGTTATCAATCCGGATTCATCGCTTGAGCTTTCAGCTTCATTCTCTCCGGCCGTAACCGGAAAAACTTATGCCGGGACTTTAACCATCATATCAAACGCCAAGAATAAGCCTTCTTTTGATATACTTGTGACAGGCATCGGAGGCGAGCCGTCTGCTGTTGAATTGGGCAATGCAGATAATGGGAATTATATTAGCATTAGTTGCAACCCCAATCCGGTTATCAGCCGATCTGTTGTCAGAATTGACCTCAAATCAGAAAACGTGCAGCATATAAAACTGTATCTGATTGACAACACCGGCAGAATAATTTCTGAAATAGCAATGGGAACCATTTCGCCCGGAATATCATCTTATAATTTTGATTCGGCATTATATCCGGCTGGAATGTATTTCTTAGTCTCTGAAATTTTTGGGAAATCGGTAATACTGCCGGTGATAATTGAGAAGTAACATTGACATCCGGACAAAATCATGTGCCATATATATGGGGGCAATTCAGGAATTGCCCCTATGAATTCGGTTTTATACTATTATGTTTGTATTATTACGTTTAGCTGCCTTGAAACATTATCCCAAATTCTGACGCACGAAGTCCCAATTAATCAAATCCCAGAAATGCTCAATGAACTTCGGGCGGGCATTGCGATAATCGATGTAATATGCATGTTCCCACACATCGAGAGTCATAATCGGCTTTTTAGCTTCAGTCAGCGGATTGCCTGCGTTGCTCATCTGAATGATTTCGAGAGAATTGTCTTCATTTTTAACCAGCCAGGCCCAGCCGGCACCAAATAATGTGGCCGCAGCGGCCGAGAATTTGCTCTTGAATTCATCAAACGAACCGAAATTATTATTAATTGCCGACAAGACTTCTCCGGCTGGCACGCCACCGCCATCGGGCGACAGGCAGTTCCAGAAGAATGTATGATTCCAGATTTGGGCTGCATTATTGAACACGCCGCTCTTTGATTCCATGATAATTGATTCGAGGCTTTTGCCTTCGAATTCGGTTCCGGCAATCATGTTATTCAGGTTATTCACATAGGCAGCATGGTGTTTGCCGTGGTGATACTCGAGGGTTTCGGCTGATATATGCGGCAATAACGCATCCTTGCCGAACGGAAGGCCGGGTAATGTAAAGCTCATTTCAAATCTCCTTAATTGTTGTTTATAAATATTTGGTTAACGAAAATAATAATAATAATATTTAGTTACCCCCCATTGGAAAAAATTGGATTGTAGGGGCAGGTTCGTAACCTGCCCGAATATTTCGGGACGGTTCTGAACCGTCCCCTACAAATTCTATAACAGACGTGGCATCAGTTAAATTGCAATAAAATTGCAACCGTCAGAACGAAAATATCAATTTAATGGCTGCAACCGCAGGTCGGGGCATCGGTCGGATTATTAAACACAAACCCGCTGCCGGACGGCCCGTCAACAAAATCAAGCGTAACGCCCATCAGATATAACAGGCTTTTGTTGTCTACCACAAGGCTGATGTCGTTCAGCTCCAGTACTTTGTCGCCGTCTTTTACTTCGGGGTCGAAACCGATGGCATAGCTCATGCCCGAGCATCCGCCACTGTTGGTGCCGATGCGAAGATAATAATCATCCGGCACTTCGTTTTGCTTGCGGACATTGTTAATAGTTTCTATAGCCTTTTGTGTCACAAGAAAATTGTCATTATCATCGGCACCGACAATGCCGGTTGATACTTTCTCAATCGTATTTTCGCGAATCATCTCAGACATAGGGTACTCCATATATAATTAATAGATTTATACTAATTGTCAATATAATTCATAAAATACTAACTCTGATCAAAATCAACTTTTACATCGTCGGTTAAAGGATAGGACTGACATGTAATTATATACCCCGCTTCGATTTCCTCATTGGTCAGGGCATCGCTGTCGTCCATCTCCACCTTGCCCGAGATAAGCCTGGCCCGGCACACTGAACAAACCCCAATCTGGCAGCTAAATGGAGGGTCGAGGCTTTCGTCGATGCAGGCAGTCAGAATCGTCTCTTCGGCCGGAACCGTTACCTCGGCCTCCTCGCCATAGAGAATTATCTTTACCTTTCTCTCTTTTAATTCATCCATTTTATTATTGTACTGATATAATAACAACAAAAATCACGTCAACAATAATTATACCTGCTAATTATACCTGCTAATAATAATTGCTAATTATAACTGCTTTAGCAAATCACTTTAAATCACTGCAAATCAATAGTATCTTCTGACTAAAGAAAGCCCAATTCAAGCTGTGCGGCCTCGCTCATCATATCCCTTTGCCAGGGCGGGTCGAATGTAAGAATTACTTTTGCATCGGCCACCTCGGGAATCCCTTTGACCTTGCTTTCCACTTCGGCCACCAGCCCCTCGGCCTCGGGGCAGTTCGGTGCCGTTAGTGTCATAAGCACAACCACTTCGCTGCTCGCCGTAACGCTTACGTCGTAGATCAATCCCAGTTCATATATGCTTATGGGAATCTCCGGGTCATACACAGTCTGGATTCTGTCGATTACCTTCTGTTCCAATTCTTTCGCTGTAATTTTAGTTTCCATATCGATAGCTCCCGAATCGTTAACTTATTATTATTCCGTACTGACCTTCTCACTTAGCTCATTCAGGGCATTCATCAGTGTATGCCAGGCGAGCGAGGCGCATTTGACTCGTGCGGGGAATTCCCTTACGCCGCAAAAAACTGCCAGTTTGCCAAGATTCATCATATCGGCATCGGACTCCGGGTCGGCTGTGACGATTCCATGAAATTCATCGAACAGCAACTTTGCCTCCTCGACAGTTTTGCCTATCAGCAGCGTAGTCATAATCGAAGCCGATGCCTTGGAAATAGCACATCCCGCCCCATTGAATTTCAAATCTTTAATAATCCCGCCTTCAACATCCACACCTATTTCAATGTGGTCGCCGCACAGGGGGTTATACCCCTCGGCCTTGAGAGTTGGCAGCGATAACACGCCGAAATTCCTCGGGTTCTTGTTGTGGTCGAGAATGACCTGCTGGTATAGTTCACGGAGTTCGTTCATAGTTATTTAAGAGAACATTTTAATTACTTTTTCAATTGATTTGACAAGAACGTTTATCTCTTCTTTCGTATTGTAGAAAGCGATTGAAGCCCTTGTGGTGGCCGGCACGCCATACCTTTTCATCACCGGTTCGGTGCAGTGATGGCCGGTTCTGACTGCAATGCCGTCGACGTCCAGCATAGTGCCGATGTCGTGGGGATGCACTCCATCCAATACGAATGAGCATGTGCTGGATTTATTCCTTGCCGTGCCAATCAGCCGAATGCCGCTCACCGGCCCAATGGCATCGATGGCATAATCCAAAAGCCCGGATTCATATTTTGCAATTCTGGCAATACCAATATTATTCAGATATTTTACGGCTTCGGCCAAAGCGATGGCCCCTGCAATATTCGGAGTGCCGGCCTCGAATTTATACGGTAATTCATTAAATGTCGTATCCTCGAAACTGACCGAAGCAATCATATCGCCACCGCCCTGATATGGCGGCATTTCTTCCAGGAATTGCTTTTTGCCGTACAGAACGCCGATGCCGGTCGGCCCGTAGATTTTATGCCCCGAGAATGCAAAGAAATCGCAGTCCAAATCCTTAACGTCTACTTCCAAATGCTGGATCGACTGCGCCCCGTCAACGATTACCGGAATATTATATTTATGTGCTTCCCGAATTATATCCTTCACCGGATTGACCGTACCCAACGAATTGGAAACATGGACAACCGAAACGAGCTTCGTCTTTTCGTTAATCAGTCTCAGATATTCATCGTAAATCAACTCGCCATCGTCATTTATCGGAATTATGCGAAGCCCTGCCCCCTTCTCCTTGCATAGCATCTGCCAGGGAACGATATTCGAATGATGCTCCATGTGCGAGATAATAATCTCATCGCCCGGGCCGATATTTTGCCTGCCCCAGGCCGAGGCGATCAGGTTGATGGATTCGGTGGTTCCGCGTGTAAATATAATCTCCTCGGGATGGGCGGCGCCAATGAACTGCTGAATAGTTTTGCGCGAGTCTTCATACTCCTTTGTTGCCTTTTGGCTAAGGAGGTGAACCCCGCGATGGATATTGCTGTTGCCCGATGTATAATAATCTGTGATTTTGTCGATAACGGCTTGCGGCTTCTGCGTTGTTGCGGCGTTATCAAGATAAATCAAGGGCTTGCCGCGAACAAGTGTCTGCAATATGGGGAAATCATTCCTGATGGAACTAACATCGAATGTGCTGTTTGCCGATATTTCAGTTTCTCGTAATATTTCTTTAAATTCATTCATAAAAATAATTGATTGTTATTCCTTTTTTTTCTTACTTTCCGGATACTTCAAATAATCTCATTCCTAAATTCCAAGATTGTATAAAAAGACGTAGAGATTGTCATTCTGAACTTGTTTCAGAATCTATAGGTCAGTCTTCATGCGTTATTTGGATCCTGAAATAAATTCAGGATGACACATTTTGATGTTTTCACTCGGCCCGTCTGCTTGGTTTCGCTTTGATGCAGCTAAGCTTGGGATTAGCTACAAGAGTAATCTTGCCGACACTTCATTCTCAATAATATCTCTCAACTGCTTAATTTTAATTTTATTAATCACCTCGCCAGCAAAACCGCCGAGAAGCAACGCCCTTGCTTTGTCCTCGCCGATTCCCCTTGTCCTTAAATAAAACAGTTCGTCGCAGTCGAGATTGCCGGAGGTGGCTCCGTGGCTGCACTTTACGTCGTCTGCATAAATCTCGAGCTGGGGTTTAGTGTTTATCGTAGCTCTATCCGTCAGGAGAATATTTTTATTCGACTGATAAGCCGCCGTCTTCTGTGCATCTTTCCTAACGAGAATCTTCCCGCTAAAAACAGCCGTTGCCCCGCCGCCGATTATGCCTTTATATAGTTCATTGCTGTTGCAATTCGGCACGGCATGGTCAGTTAGGGTGTGATTGTCCACGTAGTTATCATCATTAATAAAGTACAAGCCGTTGAAATTAGCCTCGGCATTTCGGCCTTTCAATACGCTGTTCAGATTGTTACGCACGAATCCGCCCGAAAGCGTCACTGCAAAATCGTTATAAACCGAACCGGCTTGCTGCGAAATATCCGCTGAACAAACCAAATGCGACAACTCGCTATCATCCTGGAACTTATGAGTATTCAGCACAGCATTCTCACCAAGCAAAATATCAGTGGCAATATTGGTGAAACCAGTGTTTTCGCCCATCGTATGATACGTCTCAATTATATTTGCATGTGAATTATCCCCGAACGAAAAATAATTTCGCTGCTGGGCAAGCACCGGCTCATGCCTTGAATCATTGATATATATCAAATGAATCGGCTTATCGATATTGGCGTTGTCTGCAACTATTATCACGGCTCCGTCCATTGCCAGCGAATTATTTAATGCCAAAAACGGATTGTTCTTATAGTCCCTTTCGCTCGAAAATATATCTATTACTTTGCCAGCTATGGCATCTGCCGGCCTAATTGCACCGGATTTATTCGAGTCGGAATCGATACTGTCGGAATTGATACTGTCGGAATTGATACTGTCGGAATTGATAACACCAGATAGCGGCAATATAGTCAGCCCGCCTGCCTCCGGCAAATCGGAGTATTCTCCGGAAAAACAACCATTGATAAACACCAGCCGTATCGAATCCTTTATATTCGGGATTGTCGTAAATATATTGTCCGGTAAATCCGTTTTCGATTGGCCCGATGATGAAATCGCCGATGGCTCCGGCAGTATACGGAAATCATGCCCATTCAAAAAAGAAAGATTCGCATACCGCCACTGCTCATGCTTTTTTGTGGGAAAGCCCGCCGCTTTGATAAAGCTAACAGCTTCTTTGCGGTGGCGGTGCAGCTTGCTGTCCTTCCCGCCGTTCAGCGAATCTTCATACCGCCCGAACTCACTGACAATATTTTCTTTAAGTGTTTCTTTATTTATTTTATTAGTCATATTATATTTATTTATTCGTAATATATTTCGATGCTCAAATATGGGTTGGCATCGCATCTTCGGTCAGTTGTTGCCACCAACGAGGGTTGAACTACCGAACCAATTCAAACCTCCGGCTCTGAAAATAGGGTTGTAGGGGCAGGTTCAGAACCTGCCCGCCCAAATGCAGGCTCATTACCCATCAGCCTAAACATACGCTTTTGCCAACGGGACGGTTAGGAACCGTCCACTACGAATGTGGTTTGCTGTTGAATCAGAGACTCCCGTCCTGAAGCCCGAGCTTTGAAAATGTTAGATACGTCGTTCATTATCCCGCTATCGCCACTTCCTCTTTAATCCAGTCATAGCCTTTCTCTTCAAGCTCCAAGGCCAGCTCCTTGCCGCCGGATTTCACAATCCTGCCCTGATATAGCACGTGTACGAAATCGGGGACAACATAATCCAGCAATCTCTGATAATGAGTAATAACCAAAAACGCATTGCTCTCATTTCTAAGTTTATTCACACCATTTGCTACGATTTTCAGCGCATCAATATCAAGCCCCGAGTCCGTTTCGTCGAGGATAGCCAGCACTGGGTCGAGCATCGCCATCTGGAAAACTTCATTCCGTTTCTTCTCTCCGCCCGAAAATCCTTCATTCACCGACCGGCTGAGAAATGACTTATCGATCTCAATAAGCGATGCCTTCTGTCGCATCAGCTGGAGAAAATCCATAGCGTCCAGCGGCTCCTGCCCGCGGTGGGTGCGGATTTCATTCACTGCCGTTTTCATAAAATTTGCATTCGACACTCCCGGAATCTCCACCGGATACTGAAAAGCCAGGAACAACCCTTCCCTTGCCCTTTCTTCGGCTTTGAACCGGAAAATGTCTTTTCCGTTGAATTCCACTCGGCCGCCAGTTACATCATAATCTTCCTTGCCGGCCAAAACTGAAGCAAGAGTGCTTTTGCCCGAACCATTCGGCCCCATTATGGCATGAATTTCGCCCGGATTTACTTCCAGGCTTAACCCTTTCAGTATTTCATTGCCTGCTATGCTGGCATGTAAATCTTTTATTTTCAATAGTGACATTTACTTTCCAATTATATATATTAAATTCTCTCTTCACTTGGTCATTCCGAACTCGTTTCCGAATCTATTCCAATAAATCCATCAAGGCCAGCCGCACTCACAAATTACGATTCCTCACAAAGCTTATCCCGAGCAAAACCGAAGGACTCGAAATAACCGAAACAGGGAAGCCCCCCAAATCTCCCTTTAATACAGGGCGGTTTCAATATCCATTTTTAAAAGGGGTGACTTTAAAACCCCATTTTTCAAAGGGGGGTGGTTCCGTAGGAACCGGGGGTTTACAATCAATAATCAATTCCTAACCCACACTGCCCTCGAGGCTGATGGCCAAAAGCTTCTGGGCCTCAACGGCAAATTCCATCGGCAGCTTGTTCAGCACTTCCTTTGCGTAGCCGTTCACAATCAACCCGACGGCATCTTCGGTTGATATGCCCCGCTGATTGCAGTAGAACAGAATATCCTCTGAGATTTTCGATGTAGTCGCCTCATGCTCAACGGTAGCAGATTTATTGCCGGCCTCGATATACGGAAAAGTATGCGCCCCGCACCTGTCGCCAATCAGCAACGAATCGCACTGGGAATAATTCTTAGCATTTTCGGCACTTTTATTTATCTTCACCAGCCCGCGGTAGCTGTTGCTGCTCTTGCCAACCGAAATGCCCTTCGACACTATCCTGCTTCTTGTGTTCTTTCCGATATGAATCATCTTGGAGCCGGTGTCCGCCTGCTGGCGGTTATTGGTTACGGCAACCGAATAGAACTCGCCGGAGGAATTATCGCCCTTCAATATGCAGCTCGGATATTTCCACGTAATCGAAGAGCCGGTCTCCACCTGCGTCCACGATATTTTGGAATTATCGCCAAGGCAGATGCCGCGTTTGGTCACGAAATTATAAATACCGCCCTTGCCGTCCTTATCGCCCGGATACCAGTTCTGGACGGTGGAGTATTTTATCTCGGCATTTTTGTGTGCCACCAGTTCGACAACGGCTGCGTGCAATTGGTTCTCGTCGCGCATCGGAGCGGTGCATCCCTCGAGATAGCTTACGTGGCTGCCCTCGTCGGCAATAATCAAAGTTCGCTCGAACTGGCCCGTAGATGCTGCGTTTATCCTGAAGTAAGTCGATAGTTCCATTGGGCTGCGCACTCCTTTCGGAATGTAGCAGAAAGAACCATCGCTGAAAACAGCCGAGTTCAATGTGGCAAAATAATTATCGGTATACGGCACCACACTGCCAAGATATTTCTCGATTAATTCAGGGTATTCCCTAACTGCCTCGCTGATAGGACAGAAAATAATGCCGAGTTCATTCAGCTTGCCTTTGAACGTAGTGGCAACCGAAACGCTGTCCAGCACAGCATCCACGGCGATCCCGGCAAGCTTCTTCTGCTCGCCGAGCGGAATGCCAAGTTTATCGTAAGTCCTTTTAATCTCGGGGTCAATATCGTCGAGGCTTTTTGGAGATTCGGCCTGGACATGAGCGGCATAATAATAGAAATCCTGATAATCTATTGGCGGATAGCTGATTTTGGCCCAGTCCGGCTCCTTCATTTTCAGCCAATGCCGAAAAGCTTTCAGCCGCCAGTTCAGCATAAACTCTGGCTCGTCCTTCTTGGCCGATATGAATCGCACGGTGTCTTCATTCAGGCCTTTTGGGGCAAATTCCTGCTCAATATCGGACACGAAGCCGTATTTATATTCGCTTGCGGTTAATTCTTCTATTGCTTTTTGGCCGTTGTTCATATTAATTTCCGGGTGAAGGATTGGCTATGGTTAATAATTTCGGTTGTGATAGTTCGGATATGGTTGTTGAATCGAATATTGCCTCAATTTTCTTCTGAATTACCAGCATAGGGTGTTTGATTGTGCAGTCCTCTGCCCTGCGGCAATCATCCTTGTCGGTGTCGTTGACGCATTCTACTATCCGCGGGCTGCTGTCCAGTGCCGCAACCACATGAGAAATGGAAATCGCATCCGGCCCTCTCGCCAGCACATAACCACCCCTGATGCCCTGTTGCGAGCGTATCAGCCCGCTTTTCATCAACGTCTGCAATGTTTTCGACAGGAATTCAAAGGAGATATTCAGCTGCTCCGATATTTCCTTTGCAGTGGCAAGCTCCCCATCCCGCAGGGCAAGATATTGCAGGGAAAGCAATGCGTATTCCACTTTTTTTGATAGCTTGAACATTGTATTGAGTGTTAATTATTATTACTCTTCAGTTCATCATCAGGGACGAAACATAAATACGACTATTGCAATCGGATTTAGATATATATATTCATCGGATTTAGATATATATATTCATCGGATTTAGATATATATATTCATCGGATTTAGATATATATATTCATCGGATTTAGATATATATATTCATCGGA
>JAJRTW010000019.1 GCA_024278075.1 Bacteroidota bacterium
ACTGCCGGATCGGTTTTTATTTTTTCGAATAAACATACGATAATATACGATGCAGCACCCATTTTTGCAAATTCGATTCCGTAACTCCTTTAAAATATACATGATTTGGATAGACTAACTTTTTCTGCGGAAAACAGGAGAGCCGATGGGGTTTTCCTCACCGGTTTTTTTTTGTGAGAGTAACGGGTTGGTTATGGGCTTCGTATCATTGCGGCCTCCGGATTAACTTTGAAGAAAACTCCCTTTCTTTTTCTTTGATTCATGGAAACAAAGGGAAAAACAAAGGGAAAAACAAAGGGAAAAACAAAGGGAAAAACAAATATACTCTTAATTAATATAGTCAACAATAATATGTGAAGCAAGCCCTATATTACAAATATAAAATTTAGGTATTTTTACTTATTTATTACTATGTTATATTATCGTAAACTGCAATATTGGTTGATTGTGGCCCGTCCGAACCCATAATAAAAAAAGCCGGACTGTTTGGCCCGGCGGTTGCGGCGCAGTTGGACACTATCGTTTCTTCTGCCGGTGGATTGCAATAACCTCCAGGCACCTTTGGAGCATTAGGCGGGCCGATTCATTCCACGAGAACGAGCTTGCCCAGTCAACGGCTCCCTGCGACAGGTTTTGCAAAAGTTCTTCGCTCATCAGCACTTCCATTATTTTCTCTGCCAATTCATCCACATCACCGTAAGGATACAGCAAGCCGGACTGGCCATCGTTCACCGAATCCCTAAGACCCGGGACATTAGCCGAAATAACGGGAGTGCCGCAAGCATTCGCTTCAATATTGGTTATACCCCAGCCTTCCTTCAGAGAAGTATTGACAACTATATGCGATTGGCTCAGGAGTTTTATTTTGTCCTCATTCGATACGAAGCCAAAGAATGTTGTACAATGTGCGATGCCGAGTGATTCGGCCAAACCCTCGAGCTGCTGGCGATAATCGCCCCTGCCGAGGATATGGAGCTGCGATTCGGGAATGCTTTTTCTGACAATTGCAAAAGCCTTCAGCAGGTGGTCGATGCTTTTGTATTTCTTCAACCGGCCGAAATAAGAAATTGTAGGTTTGTTATTCTTATTTCCGACTGCCATCGGAAATTCTGTTGCTTCTATGGCATTTGTTATTATGGAGAAGTTCCTGCGGTCGAAGCCGCGATCGATGAATTCCTGTAATGTACTTTCGGATACTACTGCAAACTGCGTTTCTCTATATACTTGGTCGATCAGTTTTTCGGCCAGGACAACGTAAGTACCTGCAATTGCATTCGCTTCGTGGTAGATGCTTGCGCCGAAGAAGTGGTGGCTGATTGCAAGCAGAGGTTCTTTCACATAGCGAGGAGTGTAAAAGGGAATTTTATTAATATCATCGATTATTATGTCGTATTTTTCTTTGCTGAATCGCTTCCTGTACCAGCGTTTAACAATGAAGTTGAACGTGCTTCTTTTACCTCGGCGGATTACATTTGTCCCGTCGATGATTTCTTCATCAGGCAGGCCGGGCACTTTGCAGCAGAATATGGTTACATTGTGGCCCATAGCGACTATGCGCTTAAATATTTCGTGCATATGGACTTCGGCCCCGCCACCAAAGGGATTCCTGATGCACTGCCAGTTGAAAACTAATATTTTCATATTGGTTTCTGTAATTAATTTATAGTAGTAGTTCCGCTCTATATTAGCCATAATAAAGCGAAAGCTTTTCAGAAAGCCTGTGAGTAATATTCGACAATATCAATTATAATTATTGGGCATTGATAAGTACCTGCAAGCTGTATATTCATCTCGCAATTTTGAGAATCCGAACAACATCTGAAGCATCAAGTTTTCTAATATAACCGAATCCGCCGGATTGAGTGGCATTCGCGGCTATATCGTTAATGGATTCATCGCTTAAATCTATATCCGATAATGATACCGGTGCGCCCCAGCCCCGGAATGCAGACTTTATCTTATCAATGCTCTTATTTATGGCTGCGGCAATTTTGTATGGTCAATCTCCGAACCAAGCACACTGTGCGGGATTAAGTAAATAGCGAGTTGCACCATTGCGGCTACTACAATCCACCAGTTTGCTTTCGGATTCTTCCTGTAACGCCATAATGCGATTATCCAGATTATCAAGGAGAAGATTGTTTTGTTGTCCGTCAGGTCGTGGCCGAACGGCCAGCCTGTCCAATATGCTCCAAAGGCGTATTTTTGGACAATCGGCCCGAATATTATACCGCCAATGGCTAATAATATTGCCGAATACAAGCCTATCTTATACGCCGCCGGGCCTTTTACTACTATTTCGATTAATGCCCGAAGCGAAAGTGCCATTGCAAGGAACATCGCGATTACGTGCGGGACGAGAAAGTATGGCGGCACAACGCCCTTGAACCTAATAATGACGGTTTCCCCGCTTAGCGGTACGTTATCGGAGCCGTTTGTTAAGTAAATGTTGTATTCCACCTTGCCCGCCGGCGGTTGATGTGGAATCGCGGCTCTTAAAACGCCGTTTTCCGGCTTTAGTATCACCTTCGTCCATTCGTCATGGCTCTTATATCGCTTGTAATTGAACTCGCCGGTGATTGAATTGCTGCCCGTCTCTATCTCTATGACCTCGCTCCCTTCACTATTGGTCGAGCGTGGCAATTTATATGAGATTTCCTCGCTTCCCAATGAGACAGTTCCGGTTATCGGATACGTCGGGCCGGTCATCCGCTGGTAGGTGGCCGTCATTAGCATCAGAACGATTGCGAGAATCCACAGAATTGTGTTTTTTGTCTTTGTCATGGCTTTCCTTTTATTATTTATTAAGTATTTTTCGTGCCTCCGGCAATAATTCTATTGCTTTTATCACTAATTTATCTTTCATAAGGACTATCATTCTGCCGGCTTCGACGCCCCAGACAGCCTGAGCGATTGAAGCTTTTATATAATTTCGCAAATATTCCCTATCCTTTATATACATATCATTGTTCCAGATGTTCTTCGATACTGACAGCCTCTTCAAATCAATCAGCATCGAATCACTGACTGCAAAATTCCTGTTAAAATCGATTGCATTGTCGTATTTGTTAAGTAAATCCTTTCTTTTATTGATTAAATAATTGAAGGAATACTCATTAATTATTTGCTTTGCCTTAAGAACGCTTGACAACATAGTAGTAGTATCCTTAGCAATGCTATAATCCGGGAATATTCCTCCTCCGCCGAACAAAATCCTTCCTTTCGCAGTATTAAATACCGGAAAAGAGCTTTTCCCGCCATATTTATTGATGGATTCCAATAAATCATCTCTTTGCTTTTGTGATAAATTTAAGTTAGCGGCCGGATCGAGGGCTAATTCGGCAGATTCGGGCGGCTTTTGGATATTCCTGCCCAGCGGCGTAAGGTAATTGCCGACAGTTAGTTTAAATGCCGAGCCGTCCTTTATCTCCCAAATCTTTTGAACGCTGCCTTTGCCGAATGTTTTTTCGCCAATGACTATTCCCCTGTCGTAATCCTGTATTGCACCGGCAAGAATTTCGCTACCCGACGCCGAAATATTGTTTACAATTACAATAACTGGCATATCGGAATATTCGCCGTCGATTGTGGTTTGATAATTGGCCTTGAATTGCTCGTTTCTGACCTTTGTGGAGCTGATTTGCCTGCCTTTTTTGAGGAGCGTGCCTGTGATAATGCTTGCCTGCTCGAGCAAGCCGCCGGGATTGCCTCTTAGGTCAACGATAATCTGCCTTATTCCTTTTGACTTCAGGCTTTTCATTGCATTAACGAATTCTTCGGCGGCCTTGATCGAAAAGCGATTGAGATGAATGAAGCCTATATCTGAATCATTGATAGTAAAATATGTGGATATGCTCTTATCCGGTGCGGACTTCCGTGGCAGGGCCACTTCATGGAGCGTTGGCCCTCCGCCGCGTCTATACACAATTGTCACGGCCTCGCCGAGCCTGCCCTTTATGATACTGTTTACCTCGTTTATTTTCTTTGCAACCACATTGCCGCCGTCGATATAGATGATTCTATCGCCAGGGATGATGCCGGCGGAGTCTGCGGGGCTGCCGGCGTCCACAGTAAATACCGTAACGGTGTCATTGATTAATATTAAGCCGAGGCCAACACCGATTTTCCTACCGGCATTTCGGTTTTTGATTGAGGCATAAGTCTCTGCGTCGTAGTATTGGCACTGGCGGTCGAGCTGTTTCAGCAGGAAGTCGAAGGCTTGGTTGCTCGCCGCTTCGATGTCGATGCTGTCCACATAATTAAGACTTGCGGTTCTCAGGATTGTCTTGAGTTTTTCGCCCTGCAAATTAATAATGTCCACTTCCGAAGTATCCTTGCCGGATTGCAGAAGAAGGCAAAGAGGTATAATGAAGATCAGTAAAGGAATCTTTTTCATAATAATCTCTTAATACAATTTAGTACAGGAAAAGCGCGAAGGCTAACCGGCTTCATTTTGGCTCTCTCTGCCGGTCTCATCACTATCTCGTTCTATTAGCAACAATTTAACCTGATCGATATTCCGTTTCGAGCGCTGAATTATTGTGCATAAATAATCCTTCAGTTCGATTCTCTCGGATTTATTCGGGATACGGCCAAGCTCGCCGACGATTAATCCGCCGACGGATTCATAATCATCGCTCTCGGGCAGCGGCACGGGCAGGAAATCATTAACATCATCAATCGCAGCGGCGGCATTTACCAAAAACTCATTATTGCCCTTGTCCTCAATAATTGGCATTTCCTCGTCATACTCATCCTGAATTTCGCCCACTATCTCTTCGAGAATATCCTCCAAAGTAACAATGCCGGCAGTGCCGCCGAATTCATCGACAACAATGGCAAGATGAATTTTATTTTGCTGCAAGTTCTTTAGTAACACATTTATTTTCTCTTCCTCGCTAACCGAAAAAGCCGGACGGATAATATCGTGAATAACAATCAGGCCGCTGTGGCTGAGCATACTAATCATATCCTTAGCATAAATAACCCCGACAATATTATCCAAAGAACCATCATAGACAGGCAATCGCGAATAGCCCTCCTCGACAATCAAATCAATCAGGCCGTCAATATTCATTGATATTTCAACACCCACAACATTTTTCCTCGGCACCATTATTTGTTTGACAGGCGTATCGGAAAAATCAAACACATTCTCAAGCATCTTATGTTCGCTGTCCTCAAGGACTCCACTCTTCGAACTTTCCGCAATAAGATACATCAGCTCATCTGCTGAATGGGAGGCGTGCTCGTCGGAGACCGGCTCTAACCCTATGGATTTAATGATCCTATTGGCAAACGTATTAAGAGTCCAGATGAACGGCTTGAAGAGAATATAAAACAGCCTCAGCGGAACTGCCACCGCCAGCGTCATTTGCTCGGGACGCTGGATGGCCATTGATTTCGGCGCCAGCTCGCCGAATACTATATGAAGGATAGTGATTGTGAGAAACGCAGCGGGCAGGGCAATCTGATGTGCCAGAGCGGGGTCCAGGCCAAAGCCAAGATAATTTGTCAAATCAATGATTAATCCCGATACCACACTTTCGCCTATCCAGCCCAGGCCCAGACTGGCGAGTGTGATTCCAAGCTGGGTGGCCGACAGATAAGCATCGAGATGATGTATCATATTCTTTGCCAGCACTGCAAGTTTGCTGCCGCCGCGGATTCGCATCTCAATCTGCGAAGACCGCACTTTCACAATGGCAAATTCCGCCGCCACAAAGAATCCGTTCAATGCTACGAAAAACAGGACTAACGCTATGTTAAATAACATAATTGGTTATCGAAAAGATAGTGAGTTTGGCAGAATTGTGATTCTAACAAAAGTTAATTATGGTAATTATACAAAATTTTGGAACAATAACAATGCTAAATTTGGATTTGCGGCAAAGAGAGCGATTTCGGCTGATGGCTGCGGCTTAAATGCAAGCGGAATTATTATTGCTGCTGGCGGCTTTGTGCAGGATTATGCAAGTCGGAAAATTGCTATAATGGCGTAAAATAATATTTGCAATCCAAAATAAATGATTATATTAGCAATGATGGATGTTGCGAAGATGAAGTTTGTATTGTGGGATGAGTTAAAAAATGGTGTTGCTATGACTGATAAGAAAAGTATATTTAAGAAAATAAGAACAAAAGTAACTGCGTTTATTAATTTCTTCAATAGAAAAAGGGTTAAGAATACACTGTTTGCAATTGCTGGAGGAATTATTGTATTATATTTTGTAGTTACATTATTCACTGACTTTGTTAATTATGGATATTCTCTTCTCCTTGGTGATAGAATTGCGGAAATTAAATCACTCACAATTAAAGAAGTAGAAAAGATTGATAGAATAAATGAATTAAGATTTAAATCATGGCAAGTTGTTGGCGGATTTGTTGGATTTATTCTTGTTGTTGTTCAAATATATAGAACTATTACATTTAATAAACAGGTGAATGAACAAAGAAGAGCGAATATAAATGCTCTTACGCTCGATCAATATGTTAGAGCTGTGGATCAATTGAAAGATGAGAATATGGCTGTTCGTTTGGGCGGGATTTATTCTCTCGAACAAATAATGAATTCGGAGAATAAGGAAGATTATAAATTTCATGACGTGATTATTGAGTTGTTTTGTGCTTATGTAAGGGAGGAAAGGCCTTTTGATGAAGAAGATTATAAGATAAATCCGAGTAAATACAAAGTTAAAGTCCTAACGGATATTCGGGCTATTCTTACTGTTCTCGGACGAAGAGTGAATAAAGATGATGAGAAAGTAGAAATTGATTTGAAACATACTAATTGGAATGATGCTGATTTAAGTAATATGAAATTAGAAGGATTTAATCTATCCGGAGCCCATTTAGAAGGAGCTAATCTAAATGGAGCCAATTTAGAACATGCTAAGTTAATGGAAGCCCATTTAGAAGGAGCTGATTTATATGGAGCCAATTTAGAACATGCTAAGTTAATGGAAGCCCATTTAGAAGGAGCTGATTTAAATGGAGCCAATTTAGAACATGCTAAGTTAATTAATACCCATTTAGAAGGAGCTGATTTAAAAATAGCCCATTTAGAAGGAGCTGATTTAAGAATAGCCCATTTAGAAGGAGCTAATTTAACAGTAGCTGATTTAGAAGGAGCTGATTTATCTGGAGTCCATTTAGAAAGAGCTGATTTAACAAGAGCCGATTTAGCAGGAGCTATTTTAACAGGAGCCCATTTAGCAGGAGCTAATTTAACAGGAGCCGATTTAGCAGGAGCTATTTTATTTAAAGCCCATTTATCAGGAGCTGATTTAGAAAAAGTCAATTTTAAAGACATTAAATTAGTATCACGCTTTCAAGTAAGAGCAGAAACAGAAGAAGATAGAATTACTTTTATTCGAGAATTAGAAAATGCAATAGATGTTGAAGGAATAGAATTGGATAATAGAATTATGGATTTAATTGAAAAGAAATTTCCTGATTTATTGAAAAGAATAAACGATGATAAAAATTGATTTTCTAACCTTTATTACGTAATTTCCAATACTATGAAGGCTTTCATAGCAGTAGAAAGAGCTTTCATAGCAGTAGAAAGAGCTTTCATAGCAGTAGAAAGAGCTTTCATAGCAGTAGAAAGGGCTTTCATAGCAGTAGAAAGAGCTTTCATAGCAGTAGAAAGGGCTTTCATAGCAGTAGAAAGGGCTTTCATAAGAGTAGAAAAAGTTCATATAAATGTTCATAAGTATCTTGTATCATAATTAATTAAAGGAATTATTACTATGAAAGAGCTATCTAAAGAATTTTCGATGTCTTATGCAGATTTAATGATGCTTGCTTCAAAATTAGTGTTTAATATGACGCGCGATGCGGTGGAATTTGCAGCACGAGGGGTGGATGCAGCCGCTATCACTGCCTTCGAAACTCTCGGAAATGCCTTCGAAATCTTTCCAACCGATGAAGTTTTTGTTGGCGAGCTTAAAGATGCAACTGCGGCAAAGAACTCACTTCGTGAGTCTTCAACATTAATGATTCAAACGATTTCAGGATATTTCGATCAGAAGTGGGGAATCGGTTCGGGGAAATACACAAGTCTTCGGGTGAAGGGTTTATTTAATTCTTCGGATGCAAACTTTCTTTTAACGGCTCGCACAGTCGTTGCCCAGGCCACAGCAAACCTTGCCGACCTGACCGCAATTGGTCTGACGCAGGCAATGATTGATTCCTTAGAGGCAGAAGCTCAATTATTCGAGGATGCATTGATTAATGTTGTGGATAAAAAAGAATTACGCGACACAAAAGCAAATGAGCGTACGCAAAAAGGAAATGAATTATACTCCTTTGCTGCAAATTATTCTAAATTAGGCAAATTAATTTGGGAAAATGTGGATGAATCGAAGTACAATGATTATGTAATCTATCCAACGCCTCAATCCGGCCTGTCCAAACCTCAGAACTTGGCGGCAGCACTCGATCCGGTAACTATTACGCCAATTTCCCTGACTTGGGATTTAGTGGCCGAGGCAACTTCTTATGATGTTTACGTTAATATAGCGGCAACCGGAGCGCCCGCAGGCAGTTTTTCGATTTTGAATAATTTTGCGGCTCCGCCGGCACTGCTTCCGGCCATCTTCGAGAAGCGTAATTACTTTAAAATCAAGGCGATAAACGACACAGATACAAGTCCTTACAGTGATGAAGTATTTGTGGATGTTCCGGCGGCACCGTAAGCGGCTTCGGATTCTGATTAAGTCCCCGATTGAGAGTGGAAACAGGGGTGTGTATGCTTAAAAGTCCCCTCTTGAGAGGGGAAACAGGGGTGTGTATTAGAAATAATTCCATCATCTGAAAGGAAAATGCGGTGTGTAAATTAATAATTGGTGATATTTATTAGGACACACCCCCCGGCCCCCTCTCAAGAGGTGGTGGAAGATGGGGAAGCGGCTTAGGATTGGTTGGGAGCTTGGTTTAGAGCGTTGAATTGTACAAAGAAAATGATTTATATTCGAATTTCTTCTCCAGATGGAAGCTGAAATACTTTACCAAGAAGTTGTGGATCTTGACAATCATCTTTTTGCTTGGATTTGCGTGCGGCAGCAAGTCTATAGGCGAGCGGGAAACCGTGGCCAGGAACTCATAAGTGGCGCGGTCGAAGGTAAAAAACGTGGAATTATATTCTTTTTGAGTTGCCGGCGAGCCTGCGGCAATCGAGAAGTAGATTAATTGCTGCTGCTGCCCGGCCAGCGGATCGAGATCGAGTCCGAAACCCAATTGCGCGGCCAATTTTATCTGCGAGAAAACGAAAAGGGCGAAGAAATTCGGCTCGAGTTTCATCATCGCCTCGATTATTTCACTGATTATGTCAAACAATACTTTGTTCTCGGCGCCTATGTCCTGAGTTTTTGCTATTGATTCCATTATCATCATGCCGAATATGGTATGGTTGAATGACGAGGCGATTTTTTGTGACGATAAAATCAAATCTGCCTTGCTCAGCAGGTGTAAATCGCGGTTCGGCTTCTTGTAGAACGATATTTCGACGATATTCATCACCTCGAGCGAGCCGCCGAATTTGCTTTTCATCATGCGGGCGCCCTTTGCAATCAGCGTTTGCCTGCCGAAATCGCGGGTATAAACTCTGAGAATCTTCGAGGAGTCGCCCTGCTTTCCCGCTCTGAGTACTATGGCCTTTGTTGTGACTATCATTTTGGGATTTACTGCTGTCCGAAAAAACTAATATAGCATTGTAACCCTAAATATTCGGGATACTTTTGCTCAACCCAACCTTTTTACTTATCTTTCAAAATTACTAAAATGTAGCATAAACCTAATTGCACCATAAATGCCAAGAAAGAAAACTCATATAGACGAAATGACGGCTTTGTTCAAATCCTCGGGGCTAAGGCGCCTCGATGATGGCAAATTTAATCTTGACTTCAAGGATTTGATGAAGTTCAGGATAGAGAAAATCCTGATGGTTTGCAGCCTCTATGATTACTATACCATCATCGAGGACGGCCATTTGCAGGAACTTATCTTCAATGAATATATTGACCTGAACCTCCACCATGCACCGAAAATCAAGCGCACGTTCAGCTCGTCGAAGGCAATGGAATTGCTCTCGGAAGGCGAGTTCGATCTGATAATTATTACTCTTCGCCCTGGCAATATGGAGTTTTACGAATTCAGCAAGAAAGTCAAAAAAAAATATTCGGACATCCCCTTGGTGCTGTTAAGCTCGCAGTCGCGGGAGCTGCAATTTCTGATTGACAAGGGCGATATGTCGTATGTGGACAAGTTGTTCATCTGGTCGGGCGACCGCAAAGTATTTCTTGCAATGATAAAATTATTCGAGGACATGAAGAATGCTCCGGAGGATTGCAAGCAGTACGGGATTACAGCAATTGTGCTGATAGAGGATTCGCCATCGTTTTATTCGTCGTATCTTCCGCTGATTTATGCCGAGGTGATGGCTCAGACCCAGAAGCTGATTCTCGACGGCAAGAATTCGGCCCAGAAACTGCTCCGGCAGCGGGCAAGGCCAAAAATTCTTCATGCCGAAACATTCGAAGAGGCCATGGCTTACGTCAATGATTATAAGGAATCATTGCTTGGAATTATTACCGATCTGGAGTTTGAATACAAAGGGAATATGGACCCGAACGCAGGCATTAAGTTTATCAAAAAAATTAAGCGAAAGCTGCCGGGAGTGCCGATATTGCTGCAAACCTCCCAAACCGAAAAGAAAGGATTGGCCGAAGAGAACCAGGTGGCATTTCTCGATAAGAATTCCCGTACCCTGCTGAAGGGATTGCGGAAATTTATGAAGGAAAATTTCGGCTTTGGCGATTTCGTCTTCAGGATGCCAGATGGCAACGTAGTCGACTCGGCAAAAAATTTGAATGAATTCAGACATAGAATGATGGAAATTCCGGAGGAATCGCTGATCTATCATTCGAATAACAATCATTTTTCATACTGGCTGAAGGCACGCACCGAATTTGAAATGGCCAATAAATTCATCCCCGTGCATCTGGATCAATTCAACAATCCGCTTGAGCTGAAAAATAAACTTGTAAGTATCATTACCAATCAGCTGCGTGAGGACAGCCGCGGGACGGTAACCGTTTTCGACGGCGATAACTATGACGAGGATTCACGATTTCAGATTATTGGCGAGGGGTCGTTGGGCGGCAAGGCAAGAGGGTTGGCATTTCTTGATCAGGTAATGAAAAGCTATTTGCCCTCTAATTATTTCGAAGGAGTCGAGATTTCAATACCCAAATCAATAATTCTCGGCACGGATGTTTTCACGGAATTTATCGAGGAGAATAATTTATTTCCTGCCGCCATTGAAAACGTATCGAATGAAAAGATACAGCAATTATTTATGGAAGCCAATTTTAATGGCTATATTATCAATGATTTATCCAATTTACTTGATAGAGTTCACTGCCCACTTGCGGTTCGTTCTTCAAGCCTGTTGGAAGATGCAATCTATCAGCCGTTTGCCGGAATTTATTCAACTGTGATGATCCCGAACAGCAGCCCCGATAAAGCCATGAGGCTTCAAAATCTGATACAGGTAATTAAATTTGTGTATGCTTCCACATTTACCCGCCGGGCCAAGAACTATCTCGAGGCCACCGGCAACCGTCTCGAAGAAGAGCAAATGGCAATTATTCTTCAGGAACTGGTCGGCAGAAAGTATGGAGATTATTTCTATCCCCATTTTTCCGGGGTGGCCAGGTCGTATAACTTTTATCCGTTTGGTAACGCCAGGCCCGAGGATGGCATTGTCAGCCTTGCTTTGGGGCTGGGCAAAACAATAGTCGATGGCAGCAAAAGCCTTCAGTACTCGCCCAAGTACCCGGATGTGTACCCGCAGTTTTCAACTACTAAGGATTATTTTAGTAAGTCGCAATTGGGGTTTTGGGCTTTGCATACCAGGCCCGGGTGGTTCAGGAAGAATCCTTCGGAAGAATTTTTTATGAAGGAACTAACTCTTCAGAATGCAGAAAGCGATGGAACTATCAGATACCTTGCCTCGACGTATTCTCCCGAAAACGATTTGTTGTACGAGGGTATCTCCCGCGACGGGGCCAGGATACTAAATTTCGCTCCTATATTAAAATCAGAAGTGATTCCGCTTAATGAGATATTGAAAGTTGTACTGAGGATATCCGAAGTTGCCATGAACAGCCCGGTTGAGATTGAGTTTGCCGTAAGCCTCGGCGAAGATGGCCCAAAGCCGGCGATGTTTTCTATATTGCAAGTCAGGCCAATGGTTAAGAATGAAGGAAGCCTCAGGGTGAATCTGGAGAATATCGCAAGCGATAAGATTTTGCTGCAAACCAATATGGCTCTGGGCAATGGTGCTTATCAGCCGGATACGATTATATATATTAAGCCGGATAGTTTTGAAGCATCGGCTACTGCAAAGATAGCCGGCCAGATTAATGAAATGAATCAAAAGCTTGTTGGCGAGGGGAAGCAGTACTTGCTGTTCGGGCCCGGGCGTTGGGGTTCGTCCGATCCCTGGCTTGGAATTCCGGTGGATTTTTCCGATATTACCGGCGCCCGTGTAATAATTGAAACACAGCTGCCGAATATGATTGTGGAGCCGTCGCAGGGGTCGCATTTCTTTCAGAACCTGACTTCTTTCAAAATTGCTTATTTGACAATTAAAGAATATAGTTCGGATAATTCTGTTAATTGGGATTGGTTCAATAGGGCCGAAGCCGCCGAGGAGACCGAGTATCTTAAGCTCATCCGCCTGAAGAAACCCATCGAAGTATTGATAGACGGGCAAACAGGCAAGGGGCTGATATTGGAGAAGTGAGACTATCGTTTTAGTTTTTTTTGCTTTCTTAGTAACAAGTGTCCGGTTAAAAAGCATTGAATAAGTTTAAATCATCGATTATTACTGCATATTGGGCTATATTGTGCTATTATGGATGTGATTTATAAATTAGTGGGATATATTATTAAATCGCGTCATTCAGAGCGTAGCCACCAGTGGCGTAGCCACCAGTGGCGTAGCGAAGAACCCATCTAAATACTGGCAAAAAGCCTATAAACACTGGATCGTTCGACTCCGCTCAGGATGACAGAACATTGAATATTGGCAAGTATTTGGAACGATTCATATTATTATCCGGACACTACTGTTTCTTAGTATTGCCCTAAAGTTCCTAACTTATAGATACGCCCTGTTTTTCGGGGAATTAGCATTTCCAAATCGGATATTAGGAATAAAGGGACAATTGGAATTAGTGGACAAAGCACTGAGAATAGAGAATTATTGTTATCATAAATGCTGCTGATATGGAAAAATTGAGAAATAGAAAATCCGGAAGCACTCATTCAAAACCGGAATGGAAAATTATCCTCGAAAACCTGGTCTATCAGGACCATGCCATTTTGTTCAGTATTTGCAGGCGGATGATTATATATTTGGACAGGATAAAAGCACCGGGTATCAGTGCAGTTATAGAGAAGCTGAATCCGAGTGCGGAGCATCGTAAGCGGGTACAGAATTATGGCCAAAACTGGCCGAAACCCAAAGGCAGCCCGTTTAATGCCCATGAAATTATCGATGATGTATTCGAGATTGCCGATTCAAATATTTCCGACACTGAAATCTCGGATTTACTTCGGAATTGGATTCATCAGGAGCATCAGAGCGTTCTCTCCCGCACCCTCGAGCGACGCCATGCACCATTGACCGACGTAATCGAAGCGGTGAAGAAGTATCTGAAGCTATTCAATGCCGAAAAGGTGATGTCACGCGGCGAGATCACCGGACTTCGAGTTGGATTGCTATACAGGTTCCTTTCCGAAAACCTGAGATATATTAATATTGCAAAGGATTATATACCGATCAGCGCTATGGATAAGATTCTCGACCGTGTAATCGGGCCGGCCCGCGGCAATGGGAAACTCGGCGGCAAGAGTGCGGGCCTGATTCTTGCACGCGAAATAATATTCTCGAAAAGAAAGACCAACCGGCTGCTTCAGGACGTAACGACTCCGAAAAGCAGATTCCTTACCTCGGACGGCCTATTGGAATTTATTCATTATAACGCCCTCGAAGAATTCGTGTTCACAAAGTATCAGAACGTAGAGGAAATCGAGCAGTCATTCCCGTTTATCGAATATATATTTAAAAGCTCTCATTTCCCGCCGGAATCAATATATGCTTTCAGCAAGATTTTGGACGACCTTGAGGGCAAGCCAATAATTGTTCGCTCGTCCAGTTTGCTTGAAGATAGTTTCGAGGCCTCGTTCAGCGGGAAATATAAGAGCCTGTTCCTGAGCAATTCGGGGTCGAAATCCGAACGTCTTGCCCAGCTGATGAATGCAATCGCCGAAGTATATGCCAGTTCGTTTGCGCCCGACCCGATTGAATACCGCCGCGAAAAGGGCATGCTTGATTTTCGCGAGGAAATGGGCATATTGATTCAGCAGGTGGTGGGCAACCAAATTGGGAAATACTACCTGCCGAGTTTTGCCGGAGTTGCCTTTACTTACAATGAATTCAGGTGGTCGTCGCGGATAAAGAGGGAAGACGGAATAATGCGGATAGTGGCCGGGCTGGGCACCAGGGCTGTCGACCGTACGATAGATGACTATCCTGCACTAATATCCCCCGGCCAGCCGGGCCTTAGGGTGAATCAAACCACTAAGGACGCCATTCGCTACTCCCAGCAATATGTCGACGTAATTGATCTGGAAACCAACAGCTTCGAGACCGTCCGGTTCGAAGATATAGTTGCCGAGAGCAAGGGGAATTTCCCGGGGCTTGACATGATTGTTTCTTTCAATCGCGGCGGCACTTTCGTGGAGCCTGTCAGCATGATGTCGGATTTCCTTAAAGAGGATATGGTTATTACTTTTAATTCCCTTGCATCGAAAACCGATTTAATTGACCAAATAAAAGAAGTAATCCGTGTGTTGACAGAATCTTACGGCTGCCCGGTGGATGTTGAGTTTGCTTCGAATGGGAATAAATTGTACCTTTTGCAGTGCCGGCCCCAAAGCTCAATTGATAACGACCACGATGTGACAATACCTGTTAATATTCCCGAAGATAGAATTATATTTACGGAGAATCACTTTGTGAATAACGGCATTGTCGAGGGCATAGAATATGTGGTCTATGTATGTCCGGTGGGTTATTCGGCTTTGACGACGGAAGAGGAAATGAAAATGGTGGGGAAGATTGTGAACAGGCTGAACCAAGTGCTGCCGAGGAGGAAATTTATTCTGATAGGGCCGGGGCGCTGGGGCAGCAAGGGCGACATAAAACTTGGGGTATCCGTCGGGTACAGCGACATTAACAATACTGCCATGCTAATCGAAGAGGCTTTCGAGAAGGACAACTACGTGCCTGAGCTATCCTTCGGCACTCATTTCTTTCAAGACCTCGTGGAAGCCGACATCAAGTATCTGCCACTTTATCCGGGGAGTGATGCTACTTTTTTCAGAGAGGAGTTCTTCGCCACAGGCACCCAACCGCTTCGGGATATATTGAATGAATTCGATGAATTTGCAGATGTTGTAAGGGTTATAAAAATCTCGGATCATGTTATGGGCGGCACTCTGTCTGTTTTCATGGATGGTGAATCACGCAGGGCAGTAGCATTTATAAAGGGATAATCACTCCGGAATATCTCAATCGTTAAGAAGCGAGGAGGCCGGAATGCCAAGTTCGCGATGAAGGGTTTTTATCATTCGCAGGCTTAGCTTGCGTTTGCCGGAAAAATAATTTATCTTTGTGAAAAAGTTGTTCTTAATGCAGGCAAGGAATATGCTGGAATTTGAGTGGGACAAAAATAAGGCGAAATCAAATTTAGATAAGCATGGTGTAGGTTTTGACGAGGCCAATAGTGTATTCTATGATGATCTTGCAAGAGTAAGGCCCGATCCGGATCATTCTATAGGTGAAGAGCGGTGGATTGCAACGGGATATTCGAACAATAATAAACTTCTTATCGATTTCGTCCTCATTAAAAGATGGTAATATAAGAATCATCAATGCAAGAAGATCAACAAAATCTGAAAGAAAACAGTATGAAGAATTCAAATAGTAAAGAAAACGATACCTTCAGAGATGAATATGATTTCTCTGATTCGAAGCCAAATCCTTATGCTGCAATCCTGAGAAGCCAACAGAATCTTGTGCAGCTTGAGCCGGACGTGGCGAAGTATTACAAAACTTCCGAACAGGTGAATATTGCGCTGAGGGCAATAATTTCTGCCTTTCCGAAATCAGAGAAATCAATGGCAGAAACAACGTAAATGTAAAGTTGCCCCTTGTCATCATCAACTTCATCACCCCAGCCGAAACACCTAACGAAACATTGAAGCCTATTCCATTAATATTAATCTGCCCAATCCATCATATTTAATAATAATTTGTACTCCCGATTATTTTAGTTAAATTTATAGTTCTTTAATCCGCATTATTCGTAAGATAATCAGGATTGTTCATAGATAACGGATAACCGCTGTAGATAGATTATCAGCTGCCGGCCTTATACTACAGACGAAATATCTGTCTAATATTCTTTATCTATCCTTAGTTGCGGAGTCCTTGAGTAAAAACCCCGAAATATTCGGGTTAATTCTCAATAAATAATTTTATAAATTCGATAGTTAATAATCCATGAAAACTTTTTCGGAAGAACTTAAGCAACATCGCAACGGACATTCCAAAGGACTGAAAGATGCACGGTTGTTAGAGGACAGTGCCATATTGAAGCAGAAGTCCGTTTCAATTATTAGTGTTGTCGTGCCTGCTCTGATGGAAGAGAAAATACTCGAAGAAACGCTTTCCATCTATACTATGGAATTTAAGAAAAAGCACAACCTGGAACTAATTGTAAGCGACGGCGGCAGCACGGACAGGACTGTCGAAATTGCCCGAAAGTACGCCGATAAAGTGGTGGTCCACAGCGGCAAAGAAAGGCAGACAATCTCCGACGGCAGGAACAAGGGCGCAGAAGCCGCCGCCGGCGACACGATTGTTTTCATCAATGCCGATACGCTTCCCGAAGATGCCGACTTTTTCTACGATTTTATCAATCGCTGGCACAACGGGCATACCAAGCATAGTGAAGCAGAGGCTCTTGCCTGTACGGTGAATCCGTTGGAAACCGGCCTGGCCCTTAAGGACAAACTCTTCTATGCCTTCTACAACCGCTATGTCCATTTCCTGAATATCATCGGATTGGGGATGGGGCGTGGTGAGTGCCAGATTGTTAGAAAAAGAATATTTAACCAGGTTGGCGGCTATAATGAAAAGTACGCCGCTGGCGAGGATTTCGACTTATACAGAAGAATCGGGAAAATATCTAAGATAGGTTTCGTCAAGCAGCTAATCGTTAAAGAATCCATCAGAAGATTTAAACGTTATGGCTATATCAAAACCATTCTCTTCTGGACTATGAATTCAGTTTATGTTATGATGTTCGGGAAGTCGTATTCGAAGCAGTGGGAGGCAATACGATAGCTCGCAGGCATTGGATGAATATAGTATTTCTTTGATTTAAGCCTTAAATACAGGATTTCTCACTATACCACAAGTGGTTTTGTTCTAAATGACAGATTCAATAATCACAATGGATTATTTTAAAAGAATATGGGCATAACATATAAAGATACGGGAGTGAATATTTCCGCCGGCGACGAGACAATTGATAGAATCAAGCCATTGGTAAGGACGACATTTAATGACAAAGTGCTAACCGACATCGGCTTGTTCGGCGGGTTTTATGATGCGAAATTTGAGGATTATGACCATCCCGTGCTTGTATCCAGCACCGACGGCGTTGGCACAAAACTTAAGATTGCTTTCCTGACCGGAGTGCATAACACAGTTGGCCAATGCCTTGTGAATCATTGCGTCGACGATATTCTGTCTTGCGGCGCCAGGCCTTTGTTCTTTCTGGATTATTTCGCTACCGGGAAGCTCAATCCGCAAGTAGCCGAAGAAGTGGTAAAAGGATTTGTGGCCGGCTGCAAGGATACTGGCTGCGCCCTGATTGGCGGCGAAACTGCTGAAATGCCGTCTATCTATAACGAGGGTTAATATGACATTTCCGGTACGATTGTGGGAGTCGTGGAGAAAAGCAAGATCGTTAGCGGCAAGAAAATAGAGCGCGGGAACGTATTGATTGGCCTGGAATCTAACGGCCTCCATACCAACGGGTATTCCCTGGCGCGCGTAGTTCTGATGTCTGAGTATTCGGTACGGGACAATATCGACGAGCTTGGCAGCAGCATTGGCGAAGAATTGTTGCGGGTGCACAGGCCTTATCTTAACAGCGTGCTTCCGCTGGTTGACGCAAGTGTTGTTAATGGAATATCGCACATCACCGGCGGCGGTATTATTGGGAATACTTCAAGAATTGTTCCGGATAATATGGAATTAAACATCGATTGGGATTCATGGGAAAGGCCACCGATATTTGAGTTTATCCGGAGGATAGGAGATGTGGACGAAGAGGAAATGCGCCATGTGTTCAATCTTGGAATTGGCATGATCCTCGTTGTAGATAAGAACCGGGTTGATGATATATTGAAAGCCGTATCATCTGAGAATCCGAAAGTGATTGGCGAGATTAGATAGATGCGGCCACAATTGAAACATCGGTTTAGGAGTTTCCCGTATTCGGGGCTCCGGAGTAAAGTAAATCGAAGATTAATCTTCGGTGAAAATTTTGTAATGTTATATAAATCATAGTCTTATGACAGCAATACAAAAGCAATACAAAAGCAATACAAAAGCAATACAAAAGCAATACAAAAGCAACAATGCGGTTACAATTCTTCTATACTTCATAATATTCGGAATTTTCGGCACATCCTTATAATATAAATTCGGGAGTTTTTCTTTAACTTTAACTTGACGGATGCTTAGTATCCGGATATATTTTATATTAATATACCTTATGCAGCCTGTCAATTATTTCGATTAGGATCTTAAGAAATCAAAAAAATATAAATAATGAATTAAACCGGAGGCGAAATTTATGGCAAAGGCAATTGGCGAAGTGATTATCGACATAGAAAAGTGCAAGGGGTGCGATTTATGTGTGGATGCATGTCCCACCGAAACGCTTGCACTCTCGGGCAAGATTAACCACAAAGGTTATCATTATGCGATTAGAATCGAGGGAGACTGCAACGGATGTGCGGCTTGCGCAATCATCTGCCCCGAAGCGATAATAACGGTTTACCGCAAGATAGTGAAAAGCGAAAAAGTGGTGGCATAGGCTCTTTAAGCCCGAGTATAATAGAAACAAGAGATATAAATAAAAAATGGAGAAATTATGGGTGAAATAAAACTGATGAAAGGGAACGAAGCACTCGCCGAAGCCATGATTAGAGCAGGCTGCGACGGCTATTTCGGCTACCCGATTACCCCCCAGTCCGAAGTGCTGGAATATCTATCGCGCGAGGCGACCAAAAGAACCGGCATGGTCGTGCTTCAGGCCGAAAGCGAGATCGCTTCTATCAACATGATCTACGGCGCAGCCGGATGCGGCAGAAGAGTAATGACCACCTCCTCCAGCCCGGGGATCAGCCTGATGCAGGAAGGCCTGTCCTATCTTGCCGGTGCGGAAATCCCCTGCGTTGTGGCCAACATCAACCGCGGCGGACCGGGACTCGGCACCATTCAACCCGCACAGGGAGACTACTTCCAGACCGTCAAGGGCGGCGGACACGGCGATTATCATTTAATAACGCTTGCCCCGTCCAGCGTACAGGAAATGGTCGATTTTGTAAAGCTCGGCTTCGACCTTGCAGAGAAATACCGCAACCCCGTAATGCTGCTCACCGATGGCGCTATCGGGCAGATGATGGAAAAAGTCGAACTATTCGATCAAATGCCCCGCAAAACTAAGTTCGAAGACTGGTGCACTACCGGCAAACCCGAAGGCGAAGATAGAAGATACCTCACCTCCCTCTACATAAAGCCAGAAAAGATGGAGCAAATCAACCTGGGATTACAAGCAAAATACAGGAAGGTCGAAGAAAACGAAATCCGCTACGAAACAATCAACATCGAAGACGCTGACTACATATTCACCGGCTACGGACTTGGCGCCAGAATCTGTATGAAAGCAATGGAGATTGCCCGGGCAAAAGGCCACAAGGTCGGACTCATCCGGCCCATCTCCCTGTACCCATTCCCGTATGATCTGTACGCAAGCACTGCCGGCCGGGTCAAAGGCATACTCGATGTAGAGCTAAACGCCGGCCAAATGGTCTGGGATGTCAGATATGCAGTGAAAGATAAAACCCCCGTAGAGTTCTACGGACGCATGGGAGGGATAATCCCCTCGCCCGATGAGATTATCGATCATTTTGAAAAGCACTTATTAAACCGAGGAACAAAATGAACCAAAATACAACAGCCGATATTCAAGAACACACAGTCGATGAATCGATTTGCAGCAGCGAGAATCTGGTTTACACCAAGCCGCAGACACTTACCGACGACCCGATGCACTATTGCCCGGGCTGCGGCCACGGTACAGCCCACAAAATCCTCATGGAAGTCGTCGATGAGCTTGGCCTTCAGAGCCAAACCATTGGCATAGCACCGGTCGGATGCTCCGTATTCGCATATCACTACCTTAATGTGGACATGCAGGAAGCCGCACACGGACGTGCCTGTGCCGTAGCCACCGGCGTCAAAAGAATGATGCCGGATAAGTACGTTTTCACCTACCAGGGCGACGGCGACCTGGCCGCCATCGGCACCGCAGAGACAATCCATGCCGCCAATCGCGGCGAAAACTTCCTTGTGGTCTTCATCAACAACGGAATATACGGAATGACCAGCGGGCAGATGGCACCTACCACTCTGCCGGGCATGTTCTCCACCACCAGCCCCTACGGACGCGACGTCGAGACGATGGGCTATCCATTGAAGATAGCGGATTTGCTTGCCCTGCTGCCCGGCGTTGCTTACGTCACCCGCCAGGCCGTCCATACTCCCGCAAACGTAAGAAAGGCAAAGAAGGCCATGAAGAATGCTTTCGAGTATCAGAAGAAAAAGCTCGGCCTCTGCCTGGTCGAAATCGTTACTAATTGCCCGTCGAACTGGAAGATGGAGCCATTGGAGTCGAATCAATTTGTTAATGATAAAATGATACCTTTTTACCAGCTTGGCGATATTAAAAAACCGGAGGTGAAATAATGACACACGAAGCAATCTTCGCCGGATTCGGCGGCCAGGGAGTCTTGTCGATGGGAATGATATTGTCCTATGCCGGAATGATCGAGGACAAAGAAGTATGCTGGATGCCGTCCTACGGGCCGGAAATGCGCGGCGGCACGGCCAATTGCACCACCATCGTATCCGACAGCGCCATCAGTTCGCCCATCATCTCAAGCTACGATTCGGTCATCGCACTCAACCAACCCTCGATGGACAAGTTCGAATCCAAGGTGAAGCCCGGCGGCAATCTCATCTACGACAGCACGAATATATTGAACCCGCCCACAAGAGAGGATATTAATATTTATCCAATAGCCGGCAGCGAGGAAGCTGACCGCCTGGACAACGCCAAGGTATTGAACATGATAGTACTTGGCGCATTCATTGCCGTTACCAAAACCGTCGAGCCGGCAGCAATATTGAAAGCCCTCGAAGAGGTTCTGCCCGAAAGATACCACAAACTCATACCATTAAATACCAAGGCGTTTGAAATCGGAATGGCATTTGTGAATAAATAACTTAACAGCAATACGATTGATTAAGCTCCGAATATATTAATATCCGGGGCTTTTTTTATATCTTGTCCCTATCTGTCATATTAGCATTATTTTGCCACATTTGAAAATATTATTAGTTTATTAGATATATTATGTTATACTGCAGTGCAACCGAAGGTGTAATATTATTCCAATAAGATAATGAAGGGAGATATTATTGGATAATATATTGATTATCCAATCATCCACGGAGGAGCATTGAACATCCACGGAGGAGCATTGAACATCCACGGAGGTGCATTGAACATCCACGGAGGAGCTTTGAACATCCACGGAGGAGCATTGAACATCCACGGAGGAGCATTGAACATCCACGGAGGAGCTTTGAACATCCACGGAGGAGCTTTGAACATCCACGGAGGAGTATTGAAAGCCCATGGAGGAGTATTGAACATCCACGGAGATATAATGAAAGCTCACGGATAAATATAATATATTTACATTATTTATTCATTAAAGAGGATTCTGAATAATTCAATCAATACTGTTATAGCAATACAATTGATAAGCTCCGGATATATTTTATTAGGGGCTTTTTTAATTTTCAACTTATCCAAAGTATAGCTCATATCAAGTAGAGAGCTATTGGTCAATGCCTTTCTCTTCGCAGTACCTTTTGATAATAGCCTGCAGCTCTTTTCTTCCGGTTCCATTGATAACAGAGTACATTAGCACATCTATGCAAAAACCGCACTGCGACACAAGATAACGAACCTGATCCAGCCTATCGGCATTCGATTTCTTTGAATTTTTGTCGCATTTAGTCAGAATAATAATGTAATTCTGCTGGTGATGTTCGAGCCATTCGACTAATGCCATGTCGTTGTCCATCGGGTCGTGCCGGCTGTCGATAAGGGCACAAACGAGCTTCAGGTTCTTACGGCATTCAAGATAAGCATAATTTAGCTTTGCCCATTTAATGCGATAGTCCTTTCCAACGGCGGCGTAGCCAAACCCCGGCATATCGACCAGCATCCACTTGTCTTCGACATTGAAAAAATTGACCTCACGGGTTTTGCCCGGTGTGGAGCTTGTTCTTGCCAGATTCTTTCTCATCACAATACTATTAATCAGCGAGGATTTCCCTACGTTCGACCGGCCCGCGAAGGCAACCTCCGGCAGGCTTTCCTCCGGGAACTGCTCCCTGCCGGCAGCACCCATAATAAACTTTGCGTCATATACTTTCATTTCATTATTACTCTTTATTATTTCATCATTTTTCGATATTCATCTTTTAATTTCATCACAAAAATACGCATTTTATTACTTCGGGCAATTGCAACTGCAAACTAATGTGGCTATTTATTAATAGACTTAGTTAATATAGCTCATTCTCAAAATCGACGATGTAACGAACTGAGAATTAAATCGTCAAGGAAGTAGATGGACAGAAAAACATTCATAAAAAAAGTGCTGCCACATAAAAATGCAATATTCAGATTTGCAAACAGGATGCTGGCCAATAGAGAAGAAGCCGAAGACTTGGTGCAGGAAGTATTTATTAAATTATGGGTGCGGAAGAAATTGCTGGATAAAACAGAGAGTATCGCCGCATTTGCAATGGCCGCTACAAAAAACCTTTGCATCGATATGCTGAGGAAGCAAAAAAGGTTGCCGGTATTTTCCGAAACCACCGACATCGAATCGCGACAACCGACACCATCGCATAAATTCGAACTGAATAACACTTCCGAACTGATTGGTCAAATAATTAAAAGCCTGCCGGACAAGCAGAAAATGGTGATGCACCTAAGAGATATTGAGGGCCTGAGCTATCATGAAATTGAAACTATATCAGGTTTGACAATAAATGCCGTTAAGGTGAACCTATCTCGGGCAAGGCGAAAAGTACGGGACATTCTTATTGAGAGGTATGATTATGAACATAAATGAAATCGAAAAACTTGTTGAGAAGTTTTATAATGGCGAAACAACACTATCAGAAGAAAGGATGCTTCATGGCTTTTTTTCGGGGGATAGCCTACCGGCTCACCTGAAATATATGAAAAGGCAATTTGCTTTCTATGATAATGAACGTGGTACCGGGTTGGAAATACCGAATTATAACGATAAGGTTTTGGAGTCGTTAGATAATAAAAACAAAATTCTAAAATTCAAACTGCACAAGCCTGCAATCTACAGTGCTTATAGTGTTGCTGTAATAATTATAATTGCGATTGCAATTAATATTTTCAATTTCCTGAACCAAAGAAATCCGAATGAAATTAATCAATCGACAATTAATGATCCGGAAATAGCATACCGAGAAACTAAGCAAGCTCTAATCCTTGTTTCCACCTATGTTGACGAAGCCTTGACTGAGTGCAGGGATATATCAAAGTTTGATGAATATAGACAGATGATTTTTTATAAGTAAATATTTTTAATCAATATCAAAGGTATTCTAATGAAGAAAATAATTCTATTGCTCGCAGTCCCGTTTCTTATTGTGTCGCAGTTGATGGCGCAGGATAGCCCTATTCAGCTTTTGGTGGATAAGTATTCGGAAAAGAAAGGAGTTACAACTGTTGTTATTTCAAAGGATATGCTAAAATTGTTAGGGGGTTTTGGCCAGGATAAGGATTCAAATGCAATGAGTCAGGCACTTGCAAATGTTCAGGGATTGACAATACTAAAGTATACTGCCGCAAGTGCTGATGATAATCTTGCGGAGAAAATATATAAAGACATTATGGGAACTATTCCCATGAAGGATTATAATGAGATAATGAAGATAAAGAAGAATGGGAAAAAAGTGAGCCTTCTGCAAAGGAAAGATAGTGGTATCGGCAATATGCTTCTTATCGTTAATGAGGAAGATAAAGTAGTTTTAATCAGTTTGGATGGTAGTATTAATGTTGAGGCATTTTCCAAAATTGCGAAATCTTTAAATGTGGATGCGCTGAAAGGTGCTGAAGAGGACGGCGATAGCAATAATCCTAATAAATAATTTTAACAATAAGACATCCCTTTTCGCTTATATATAAGAAGCATTCCTAATATCTATCTGTACATTATGACTTGTCTTTCTGAACTTGTTTCAGACCACGAAGTAGCAGCGAAGCTAATCCAGTATTCATGGGCTATATGACAGTATTAAGATAGATTCCTGATCGAGTCCGGAATGACAATCTTTAACCACAATTTTCGTTTTATTAAAAATACTTTCGTAATAACACAATATAGGGCATAAAACTGGCTATAACTGTGATTACCAGTTATTTACTGCTTTCTAACCGGACACTTGAGGAGTATAGGGTGAACTTGTCATAGGATATAATAAGGACAAGCAGTTCATATTAATCGGACATAATTTTAATTATATCTTCATACATCTTTTCGTTGATATAACCGGCCCTATAAGACATTTCGAGGGTCAACAGGCCAGCATTGCGATATGCCGCAAGTAAGTTATGGTCGCCCTTTAAAGCGTTCACATGCTTTGCTATTGTTGCAATATCGCCACGCGCAAAAGGGCCGGTTAATGGCAAGCCGGAATCGGCATGCAAATCATGCAAATTATTTTTAACCGTAGTATTAATTATATTAGCAAGGAATTCCTCGGGTTTAATATTTGCCTTTTTGGCCACATTGGCCGAAAGTTTGATGACGGAGGTCAGGAAATTTGAGGCGATAACCGCTGTGGCATGATATAATTCCTTATTTGCTATTGATTTATCCGATAAATGGATTGGTTTTCCGCCGAGGCCTACAATAGATTCTTCGACAATGCCCTTGATATTATCTCCGGCCTCAATACCCCAGGGAACATCACCGAATACATCATCATTTGCATAGTAAAATGTCTGGAAAGGATGGGCGGCAGCTATTAAAGCGCCGTATTTAGTACATTCGGTTAGCTCGTTGGCGCCGAGAGTGCCGGAGCAATGGACGACAATTCTATCTTTTAGGCCATCTCTAAATATTTCGCAAAGATAATCCGCCACATCAGATATATATGGGTCGTTTACAGTGATGAAAATGAAGTCAGACAGCTCAGGAACTTCAGCAATTGTCTCATAAATACTTTCCTCCGTGAGGAAATCTACTCTTGCCTTTGATTCATCGGATCGGGCAACCACCCATTTTAACTCACCTGTGCGATTGAGAGCTTTAGCAAGTGCCGCTCCCAACTTCCCAGTGCCGATGATGCCGTATGTTAGTTGTTTCATTGTGAGTTATGAGATTGTTGTATGGAGAAGTTCCGTATCCTGGCCAAATATTTCGGGCCGGTATAGAACCAGCCCCTACTTTCTACAATGGCGTCAGGACTTCCATGTCTGATCGTAACACCTATTTCATTTCAATAGTATAAGAATCCTTAGTATCTTTGACAGCATAGCCGGCCTTGGATATTTCTTCACGCAAAGCATCTGCCAATGCCCAATTCTTCGCTCTTTTGGCAACAAGCCTTTGCTCTGCCTTTTTGATAATGCTTCCCGGAATATCATTTTCGCTTTCTGGCCGGGGGGAAATTTGCCATACATCAAAAATATCATTTATTTCTTTAAACATATCCAATAATTCCTTCTTTGCATGACTGCTGAGAGAACCAACCTTGTTGTTGTTGATGAAAGTGAACAAATGAGCCAATGCTTTTGGCGTATGCAGGTCATTGCCAAGAGCATCGAAAATCATGTATTTTAATTCAAATATATCAGCTTCATCTTCGCCCTCGGCGCCATCAAATAACGAATAGATGTAATCCTGCACACGCTTTCTGCCCTTTCTGCCGGATTTAATATCATCAAAAGTGAAATTATAAACCGAGGCATAATGCGACGACAGCATCGAGTATCTGATGTCAAGAGGATCAATATTTCTGTCAATTAAATCCCGCAAAGTAAAATAATTACCTTTGGACTTGCTCATCTTCTCGCCCTCTACCTCGAGGAATTCATTATGGCACCAGAAGGCAGTCGGCTCAATCCCGTATCCGGCCTTGCTTTGCGCTATTTCATCCTCGTGGTGGGGGAATTTCAGGTCGATACCCCCGGTGTGAATGTCGAACGGCAGGCCGAGCAATTCATATTCCATCGCAGAACATTCCAAATGCCAGCCCGGGCGGCCATCGCATCGTTTGCCGTCTAATGTGAATTCCCAGTATGGTTCATCTGCTTTGCGGGCTTTCCATAATGCAAAATCACATGCCTCGTCGCGTCCGTATTGGTCAGCATCAATCCTTGTGCCTGCCATGAATTTGTCGAAGTCTATCTTATGTAATTTGCCATAGACTTCATACTTGCGATACTTCGCTACGTCGAAATATATTGAACCATCGGAAATATAAGCAAATCCATTGTCATATATTCTCTTGATTAGAGCGTGCATGGTTTCAATATAATCCGTAGCCCGTGGCAAAGAGCTGAAATGGCTGAGATTTATATTGAGCTTTTGTATATCCTCGCAAAACTCCTTCTCGTAGTAAGCAGTTAGATTAATCAAATTCGTCATAGCGTCGTCGGATTGTTCGCCCATTTCGTGCTTCCATTCGGCACTACCTAAGGCACTGTCGCGAATAGTTTTGTCATCAATATTCGTTATATTCATAACCCACCTGACTTCATATCCTCCCACTATTCTGATTACGCGTTGCAATATGTCGGCAAACAAAAATGCACGCATATTGCCAATGTGAGCGAAATTATACACCGTTGGCCCACAGGAGTATATCCTTGCCTCTCTGCCGTTGATTGGTGCAAAATCTTCTGTTTTTCTTGATAACGAATTAAATAGTTTCATGGTTTTGAGTTTTGAGTTAATCGCATGGCAGTGACAAGCGGCCATTTGCCTTTACGAGTAATTTATTGATTAAGGGCAATTAATGAATTCCCCTTGTGATCGCCCTGTCCAACTCCTTTGCAGCGGCGGCAGGGCTTCCCGCATAATGCCCATATTTTAACAGAATCAATTTATGTATATTCTAATAAAAGCTAAATTCGTAAATTATTATTAAAGGGCAAAAAAAATGCTTAATTTATTTCTTTTACATTTACATATCAATAATTAATGGACGTACTAAATGGTAGAAACTTTGGTAATTATCGCAATTGTTATTCTGATAGTAAGCATCCTCATTTTCCTGAAAATTAATAAAAACGGTTCGGGCGGCGAATTGACTGAAATCAGCAATGCATTGACCGGATTTGAAAGAAATCTTGCAGCCCTGGATTCGGCCACAAAAGATGAGTTTGCACGCAATCGCGAGGAATCGAATAAAAATGCAAAGGACGGCCGCGAGGAGTTAAGCTCGGCATTTAAAAGGTTTGGCGATCTTATGATCGATCGGATTAGCTCAGTTGCAAGCCGCCAGAAGGATCAGCTCGATATTTTCTCCGAGCAGCTGCATACATTGACTAAATCGAATGAGGAACGTTTGGAAAATATGCGGCGGACTGTTGAAAGCAAGCTCACTTCGCTTCAGGAAGATAATAACCGGAAGCTCGAAAAAATGCGGCAAACCGTGGACGAAAAGCTCCACGAAACCCTCGAACGGCGGCTGGGTGAATCCTTCCAGATAGTCAGCGACCGGCTGGAGAAGGTGCAGGAGGGCCTTGGCGAAATGAAAGACCTTGCAACGGGTGTCGGCGATTTGAAGAAGGTTCTCTCGAATGTGAAAACACGCGGAATGATTGGCGAATATCAATTGGAGAGTATTCTGGAGCAAATTCTTACACCAAAGCAATACGGCAAGAATGTAAAGACAAGTTCCGATGGTGATGGATTTGTTGAATTTGCCGTGAAACTCCCGGGTAGGTCTGAGCCCGACAAACCAGTTTGGCTGCCGATTGATTCTAAATTCCCGATTGAGAATTATCACGCTCTGAACGAGGCCTATGATATTGGCGACGCTGACCAAATAGGCAAAGTGAAAAAGAAGCTGACCGATTCGATTAAGGTGTTTGCAAAGTCTATTCGTGATAAATACATCGACCCGCCGAATACTACGGATTTTGCCATAATGTTCCTGCCGGTCGAGGGATTGTACGCCGAAATTCTCCGCGAGCCATCGGTGTTCGAGACACTGCAGAAGGAATATAAGATTATAATAACTGGCCCGACGACGCTATCGGCCTTGCTGAACAGCCTGCAGATGGGCTTCCGGACGCTGGCCATCGAGAAACGCACGAGCGAAGTGTGGGAGATACTCGGTGCAGTCAAAACCGAATTCGGTAGGTTCGGCGACCTACTCGACAAAACTCAGAAAAAATTGCAGGAGACCAGCAACGTCATAAGCGAGGCCGGAGTTAGGTCGAGGGCGATCGAACGGAAGCTGAAAGACGTGCAGTCATTGCCGGCCAGCGAATCCGCCGGCCTGCTGGATGATAAATTCGATATGGATTATGAGTAGTTGCTGGTAATTAGATTCCTTGTATTAATTAGTTGCCTCTGCGATAGCAGCCAACATATTGATAACAATAGTGTCCGGTTAATAATAAGAGCAGTTCTTGATGTATATATCCTGTCATTCTAAGCCCTTCGGCAGTCTATCCTGAGCGAAGTCGAAGGACTCAGGATAAACTATGTCGAAGGGTCCGGTGCTTAGGCTCATTTTACAGTATTAAGATGGATACCTCACTCTGCTTGGAGAGGCGCTGAATTATTGTTAACTTGTCCGGTAATTGAAATGTTAGATAAGTTATTGACGATTCGAAGTTATGTTTTGCGGAAAATATGTATTTATTCACTATTGTCCAGTTATAAGTCATATAAATTCATATTATTACAAGAAGTGTAATTCTTATTCTGTTCTTTGACATTGCTAAGTAGTTGAAATATAGGTGTTTTCTCAAATATATTCACGCTTATAATTTGTAATATTG
>JAJRTW010000258.1 GCA_024278075.1 Bacteroidota bacterium
CCCGATCCGGCATCCATCTTAATATAGCCAAACAGCCCATGAACACTGGATTCTGAAACAAGTTCCGCAATGACAAGTCATAGTATTCAGGTTTATATTAAGAACTGCTCTCGTTTTTAACCGGACAGTAGTGACTTGATAAATATTAAAAAATCAATCTCATATAAGCTGTAACAGAAAAATCAACTATATTGCTTATAAGGTAATATTCATAAAGGACCCAAGATGTCTCACTGGCAATATCTGTCTGGCAATGCCCGTTTGGCAATACATAACAGGTGTTAGCCGTCCTTTAACAGAAAATAATTTAAAAACATCGGCAGATAGAATGAAAATCAATTTTTTACTAATATTATTTTTATCAATATCAATACTATTAATGCTAATAATATCGTCTGACATATTCGCACAATCACCTGATGACACACATAACAATGAAGATAATCACAGGCACAGCAATAATGAAATATCGATTGCTACTTCTGCCCCTTACTTTGTTAACGAAAAAAAAATAAGCTATAGTTTGCACGCCCATTATATTTATTACATTCCAAACACACAATTCGGGATTGGTGCTGCTTACGAAGCAATATTACTCGAACCAAAGCATAATACTTTTGGATTTGTGACTTCATACAGGCCTATGGAGCGTTTAAGTTTAGCTTTATCCCCCGGAATTACATTCGAAAACAATAATTCTACGCCTTTTTTCTCCTTGCACACAGAAATATACTATGAATTTGAGATTGGAAAGTTTCATGTAGGGCCAGCTTTTGAATTTGCTTATGACCCTAATGACTATCACCTCAGCTTAGGCCTTCATGTGGGATTTGATTTCTAATTGTAAGTTGTTTATCGGCTTTATCCTTATTTTATAGAATTAACAAAAGTCGGAATGTTCGTAAATTATGGCAAAGCAAAAAGTAATTGTTATCGGCGCCGGAGTGGCCGGCATTTCGGCGGCTATGAATTTATCCCGTAATGGATATGAAGTTACTGTGCTGGAATCGCGGGAATTCGTTGGCGGCAGAATGTTCTCTTTCACCGATGGAAAAACCGGTGATGTGATTGACAATGGCCAGCATGTAATGATTGGTGCATATCATAGCTTCCTGGGCGTTTTGGATGAATTGGGCACAGCAAAGCTCCTGGAGCCTCAAAAAGCTTTGCAAGTCCGATTCGTGGACAAAGAAGGGCAATCTTCTATAATAGACACATCAAAATTATGGGGTGATGCTGGCTTGCTATATGGTTTCATGCGACTTAACAGTATATCAAAATCGGAAAAATTCAGGGCTGTTTTGTTTTTCCTGAAATTAAAGAAAGGCATTCGCGGCATTGACAATCTGACGGTTCGCCGGCTTCTGATTGACAATCGTCAAAGTGAGAATATTATTGTTAGATTCTGGGAGCCTTATGTTCTTGCTACGATGAATACCCGCATTGATTCGGCTTCGGCGAAGCTTTTCGTGGATGTTTTGAAGAAGGCTTTGCTTAGCGGAAGCGATAATTCGAAGATGATTATTCCCGTGGCGGGGCTGTCCGAGCTGGTTGCCCCGTTTGGGGATTGGCTTGCTGATAGGGGAGGAGTTGTAAAGGCGAATAATCGGGTGGAAGGAATAATTATTGAAAAAGGGAAATGTATTGGTGTGGCAAGGGAGGGCGGCGAAAATCTTTATGCAGAATATGTAATCTCCTGTGTTCCGCCGTTTGCCCTGGAAAAGATAATCGGCTATGGCATTAACCGTAAATTATTAAACACGAACACACAGTTCCGCTATTCACCGATTATCTCGGTATATTTATGGCTTGACAGAGATATTACCGTAGATAAATTCACAGCCCTTACCGGCATGAAATCTCAATGGATATTTAACAGGCGGAGTATAACGAAAGCAGCGGCTGAATCCGTTGAGGGTTATCCCGGGCTTGTGCAGGTGACTATCAGCGTCGCAGATGATTTGTCGGAATTGGCTAGCAAAGAAATTGCAGAGCTGTGCCACAATGAGTTATCAAAGGCTTTTCCAAAAGCAAAGGGCTCTGAACTGCTCCATCACAGGGTAGTGAAAGAAAAGCGGGCAACTATTATCCAGGACATCGCCACGGTTAATAAGCGGCCGGGGGCTAAAACCGGAATATCAAATTTCTTTGTAGCCGGAGACTGGACGGATACGGGATTGCCGGCGACGCTTGAAGGTGCAGCGGTTAGCGGTGTTGCAGCTTCGAACGAAATTATCAGGAATAAATAAAAACACTTCAACTTATACTGTTTGGCTTTTTAACGTATACGGACTTATACGAGTCCATATACCTCTGAATTTCAATTACAATATTAGCCAGTGCTTGTGATTGTGTCTTACCTGTTGCGGAAATATCACCAAGCTCAGGAGCGTTTGCGATGAACCTTTTATCCGCATGGCTCCAAAACAGGACTATTTTATAATTTTCCATGTTCCCTAAATACCTATGAATAGCCGTGTTTGGCTGATTTATTAATTTAGGAAAGAAGATTAATACGCTGCTTATACTATGATTGTAACAAATTTCAAGCCAGAATTAACAATTAAATGATTATTGTAGGTCATGGATAATGGCGGTGGATGGGGGAGAATCAATCTTTCAAATAATATACGGCATATCCTAAGTCTTTGCGATAGTATTTCTCCATGCCCAAATCCGTGTAGTACTTATCTAAATTCGCATACCATACATCATTGTCCCGCAGCACAAAGAATGGGCTTTCGCCAATTTCCAATATCTCTTTGGCATATACGGTATCGGACATGTTGCTTTGCCAGAGCATTAACTGCGGCCGGCCTGCATAAAGCTGGTGGTTGAAGTAATAGCCCGAATAGAAATGCGTTGCCTTGCCTGCAATTCCAAGCGAATCAATATCTTCCCACAATTCCTTTTCGGCCGGATAGTTAATTGCGGCCGGGTTTGGGCAGACGGGGTATTTAATGGACATTAAGCTGACAATGGCAATAATATATGGGACTTTGGCCAATATCCGGCTTCCGAATTTTTGTGGCTTATCGGAATAAATTATGTGAATACAGATAAACAAGGCCAGCAAACTCAATGTTAATGTCGTTGACATCATCCTGAAATTCGGCGGGTCGATATGCGAGGCAATCATGAAAAAGGCCAATGCTGAAATATTTACCAGAATTATTACCAGCAAGTTGCGAACGAAATAACGCTTGTCTTTTTGTAGATTGATTTTGCTAAATGCTGTGGATATAATCAGATAGCAAATCCAAACAAGAACGATAATCCCGCCGATAACAGCAAACAATGGCAGAGGCTCAAAATAATTAACAACGAAATCAACGAAATTGAAACTGACTTTGTTGCCAATTTTGTGGGATAGGGATATTGAGCCGTAGAGTATACTATTCCGTAAGAACCAAATTATGGCCGGCAAAGTTGAAAATAGTATAATATTTATAGCTTTTATTATTCTATTGCCTCCCGCCAGGCTGATAACCGGCAAGGCGAAAAGGAAGGCATTGAACACGCCGATATATTTGAATGACGATGCCAAAAACAGCAGGATATACGCATAAACCCAGTATTTCTCATGCTTTGATGTAATAATTCTATAGTTGATAATCAGGAGCAAAAATAGTAGTGAAAGGAAAATCGTTTCGGTCCAGAAGGTAGTGAAAATTATCCTGTAGGCCGGGAAGAAACTGAATACGGCGAATACTCCGATGCGAAACCTGCGGGATAGGCCAAGCAGCCCCATTAGCCTGAACAAAGCAATATAGAACATTAAGATTGCCAGGGACTGGACGATTGCCGCCGAAAGGATTACATCACCGCACGCGAGAATGAAGGCCGAAGCAAGAAGTGGCAGCCCGGGAGGGAATTCGGTGTATGGTTCTGGCTGGGGCCGCATTTTCTGTGATGGCCAATTAACAGATATTTCGAATTCGCCTTTGGAGCTAAGATGCTGAGCGGCCGAAAGATAATTCGTCGAATCCGGCGACAGGTTCAGTTGATTTGTCCAGCTGAATATGCTGAACAGGCACATAATTGCAATTAGCAAATAAAATATGATATTTTTTATTATCAACTTAAATTTATTAGTTTGGAGCAAGAGTTCTGAACGGGCTGCAATGCCTGCGATAGACAATGGATAGCCCTTGTTACTATAGGCCGCCGATATGAAAAATGGAGTATTGTTAGCGTCCGGTTAAAAATGAGAATCGTTCTGAATATACACCTGAAAAATATGACTTGTCATTCTGAACTTGTTTCAGAATCCAATATTCATGCGCTATCTGACAGTATTAAGATGGATTTCGGACGGGGTCCGGAATGACATGAATTAATAGTTTATTCTGCAAAATCCAAATCATATCTAAAGCTGCACCATACTAAGCAAAACGTAGTTGATAACTATGATTCGGCGTATTAAGCAACTTTTTAGCCTTACACTATCGCCATCTATGCAATTTCAACTTTGCCCAATATATTATTCTTTTTCAATAATACAAAAATTTTCATTCAATATCATCAATAAATCATCAATATATCATCAATAAATCATCAACTTGCTTCATGCTAATCGGCTTTTCCCCCATATATCTGTTTGCCACCGCAATAAGCAGCTATCACCCTGACATCTTTAATATCTGCGTCCTCAATATTACAAATATCACGGTTCAGAACTACGACATCGGCTTTATCACCATTTTGAAGGAAGTCATCGTTATTACTTCTGGCCTTAGTGTCTATTTCCGGCTGGTAACATTTCATGGCTTCGCGGGCAGAAATCCGTTCGTATGCGTTCCATGCCCTATACGAGCCTTTAGCGATGCGATTTACAAAGGCATCAATTCCAATCACCGGATCATGCGATTCGATAGGAAAGTCAGATCCTCCCATTATGGTTATGCCTGCCTCCAGCATGCTCTTCCATCTGTAGGAATTATTCAATGCTCTGGCATTTAATCGCTTAGCTGCCATTGCTGCATCACTCGTACAATGCACTGGCTGCACAGAAGCTATAATATTATTCTCAGCAAATCGATATACATCGTCAGGATGTATGATTTGGGCATGTTCAATTCGTAGAATATCCTTATTTGTTGCAATTTTGGCCTTTCGCAATCTTTCATAAGCGTTAAGCACTAATCTGTTAGCGGCATCACCAATGGCATGCGTTGCAATCTGCCATCCGTTTTCCATACCTTTTATGGCCTTAGCATATAAATCATCTTCATTGATAAGCAAAAGGCCTTTATTCTCGGGAGCATCTTCGTATGTATCCAAAAGAGCCGCTCCTCTTGAGCCCAAAGCTCCGTCTGCATAGTATTTTAATCCGCAAACTATCATATTGCCTTTGGCAAATGGGTAAGGAATTCTCTCTAACCACTCATCCCGCTGTGTTTTTAGAAATATATTTATTTTAATTGGTAATCTATCTGCTTCTGCCATTGCTTTATATATGTCAACAGTATATAAATCAACATCCATATCATAGGCAGTGGTAATTCCTTTAGCAGCAAGCTCTTCCACGGCCTTAGCAATCATTTCTTCAAGCTCTGAGGCATTTACAGGAGGTATTAAATGACTGACGAGATTCATTGCATTATCTATTAATATGCCAGTTGGCCCGCCGGATTTATTTCTTGCAATAATTCCGCCGTAAGGGTTGGGTGTTAAGCCGGCAACGCCTGCTTCGGTGAGTGCTTTTGAGTTCACCCAGGCTGCATGGCCGTCAATTCTGACGAGATAAACAGCATTATCGGGGAAAGCTTCATCGAGAATTTCTTTATTCGGGTAGGATTTATCGTCAAATAATTAATTATTCCATCCATATTCGACTATCCAGCTGTCATGTTGATGTATTTTGCTTTTTAATCGTTCAACACATTCATCAGCACTGCGGCAATCATTCAGAGCAACGCCGTTTAACTTCTTTCCAAGTGCTGCGATATGGCCATGATAATCGGTAAAGCCGGGATAAATGCAGCCATTGGCATAGGATGTTGCCTTTCCGTCGATATTTATTACCGCTGGGCCTTCAGCAGTATCGATTCCGGTGATTATTCCGTTTTTTACTGTTAGAGATGTACTCACTATTGTCCTGTTATTATAGAGGTTGGTATTATTTGAAGTGTTTTACTCGTTATGAGAGATAATTAATTGGCCTGCAGAACATTTCGTGATTTATTATTATCCCTCTTATCTTTTTATAATGAATCTTTTGGAATAATATTTTGTGCCGGTGGTAATTTTCAGCAGATATAATCCATTTGCCAGATTATTTATATTCACAGAAGTAAATTCCCCGTTCTCAGCAGTAGAAATAATTCGTTTATTTGCAATGCTTTGCCCGTATAAATCAATGATTTCGATATTATATCTACCGGCAGCATTCATATTTAATTTGATATTAATAATATCAGCTGCCGGATTGGGATAAATATTAATTTCGCGGGCTTCAGCATCATTACTTAAGATGCCGGTTTGCAAGGGATTGCCTTCAAAAGCACCAATTGAGGGCGGATTATTAAATAAATTTCCGGCAAAATCTCTCATTCCATCGTCAGTTTCCACGCCAGCACCGATAGCGGGAGAATTTGGCTGCAAATCCACATCTAACATATAGGCATCTTTGAGCATTGGGTCAGTTCCGATGATTCCATTGGTTTCCGCCACAGGAAGATTTGGGCCGCTCCAAGCTTCATCGCCTTCATTAAACCATAAATTATTAGAAAAAGTAAAGCTTTCGGGGTCGGTATTAGCTCCGATGTTCAGCGTAGGTGATGCGGCCTCGTTAGCAATCAATACGATGTTATTATAGAATGCATTATTACCGCAAGGGAGGAATCCGGCCCCGGTGGTTTCCTGGAGAATGCGGATAGCCCACTTCTCCGGCCTCACAATCGTATTGTTATACACGCTGCAATTAACCGCACCGACGAAAGCAATGGGTGCTGTCGAGCCAGCAAATATATTTACGGCCACAGAAATATTCTTTGCTTCATAATTAGCTCCCTGCGGCCTGAAAAACTGCAATCCTGTCGAGCCTCCGATATTTATTGACCTTTGCCCGCAATCTCTAAAAATATTATATGCAATCAGAATATCGCTGCTGCCGCCTTTTGCCTGAATAGCATTTGAGCCTGCATTATTGAATTCATTATTAATGAACCTCCCGCGGTGGCAGCCGACCATATCAACTAAACTTCCACCATCACTCCCGTTATTGAACATGCAATTCTTTACCTCGAAGTCATCCAGGCCTGATAATTTCAATTCATCATTATTCCCAGCAGCGTCCATTGAGAACCATTTGCAATTCTCAATTATAATATGATGCGAAGGCGAGTCGAAACTGCCGCCATCATCAATGTTCACGCCGTTGGAAGTCTGGGCTTCGAAGCCAAAACCGATAATATGTAAGTAAGCTACATTTGAAAAGTGCCATGCATGACTGCCGCCCCTGTATAGCACTTCACTGCCTTCGGCTGCTTTGATTATTATCCAGTCATCGGCTGTGCCCTGCAGATTTTCTATCCTCTCGCTATCGGTATATACGCCGGTGAATACCTGAATCGTATCGCCCGGAACTGCTTCACCTGCAGCTGCCGTAATTGTGGAATAATCATAGCTTCCCTCTTGCCCGACCGACAGCGTTTTCGCATCGGAGCTATAGATTATCAGAGCTGCAATAATAAAGAAAATTGTTTTTTTCATAATGCTATCCTGTATCTATTACATTATTTATTAATTATTCATAGTGTTGTGTCAAGCATGCTTTGACAAATTATTTGTTGGCTATCATTGCGGAACTTGTTTCAGAATCCAGTATTCACGGGCTATATGGCCATATTAAGATGGATTCCGGATCAAGTCCGGAATGACAAATCAAATGATCCGTCATAATAAGGTTGACACGACACTAGGAATTTGACGCAGTCCGTTCGAAAGTGCTTGCAACTAAGAACCCCATATTAGATGAAAACCAAGATTTCCCGCAATGCCGGTGCGGGTATGACATGGATAGCACCGTTCAAAATTACGAAACAAAAACGATGCCACTGATGAAACTCCACCCTTGGCTAAAGGTTAACTGCCGGTCATATATCCCGCATTGCTGCCTATTCCTCCAACTGCCCCACGATGGAATCATCAATCTCGAAATTTGAGAATACATTCTGTACGTCATCGTGGTCTTCAAAAGCGTCTATGAATTTAATCACTTTTCGCGCCACATTCACATTATCAACCTTAACCATATTCTGCGGGATATATTCAAGTTTGCTTTCTTAAATGTCCATTCCGTGTTCTTCAAAATATTTATTCGCTACGGCGAAGTTTTCCATGGGCGTAATCACCCGGGTTGTTTCCGCATCATACTCCATATCCTCGGCATCGGAAGCAAGCACGTGGTCGAGGAAATCGTCTTCTGAAATCCCGCCGGTTTTAACGGTAATCACGCCCTTGCGGTCGAAATTCCAGGCTACGGAGTTAGTTTCGCCGAGGTTGCCGCCCATTTTAACGAATTTGCTGCGAATTTCCGCCACGGTTCGGTTCTTGTTGTCTGTAACAGTTTCGAGGATAACGGCAACGCCATTGGGTGCGTAGCCCTCGTAGGTATGCTCTTCATAATTAACGCCTTCGATTTCGCCAGTGCCTTTTTTGATGGCACGCGTTATATTGTCCGAAGGCATATTAACTGCGCGGCCATTCTGCATAGCGAGCCTCAGCCTCGGATTAATGTCGGGGTCGCCTCCGCCCTCGCGTGCGGCAATTGTTATTTCCTTTGCAATCCTGGTGAATACTTTGCCACGTTTGGCATCCTGCCTGCCTTTGCGGTGTTTAATGTTTGCCCATTTGCTGTGTCCTGACATATTAATACTTCAGATTTATTCAACAATATATATATTTCTACATTAGGTTGTCAGACCGTGAACGATATTACTCAAAACCTCAAATATCCTAAACCCATAAACCCCTGTAATTATAAATATAATAAATAAAAGCATGATAAATTAGCAAAATATTTCGTGAAATTAAATACATTTGTGCCCTGCCTTAGCTTCCGGGAATATCATCAATAGAAATCACGCTCCCGTTCCGTTCCACATGGCTAAGAAATGATTTGAATGTTTCATTTTTCATTAGGATTTGGCGGTTGCCGATTACTATTAAGTGCTTGGCGGCACGGGTGATAGCAACATTGAACTTCCTGTTGCCTGCCGCGCCCCGTCCGGCAGATGCGAACATCTGCTCCAATTGATGTTCATAATTAACGGCAAATGAAATAATGATAATCTCCCTTTCCGATCCCTGAAACCTCTCTACGGTATCGACTGTGACGCTGCCGGCCAGCGGCTCTTCCATCTGCCCAATAATCGCAGAGCATTGAAGCCTGTATGGAGCTATAACCCCAACGGTTCTGTCGTTGAAATCCGGCCCGTATTTCGCCTTAATCGTCCTTACGAGATTAGCCGCCAGCCTGGCCTCGGCCGTATGGAGTTTGGCTTTGCTTTCATTGTTAGAAGCAATGAACACCAGCCTCGACTTGGCAAGAAGAGATTCCAGCGGATCGCCGGATTCCGTCTCAAATCTCTGCTCGCTCGAAACCTGCCAGTCGTTCCCCGGCATAGTTGCCAACTGCCCGTTATAAAACGTCTCGTTGGGGAATTTCATTAAGTCCCGGTGCATCCTTGCCTGATGCTTCAGTATGCCGGCCGCCTTGTGCCAGCTGTTTTTCCTGCAAGAGGCAATCAACCTTTCGAACAGCGATGAATTAAGGCCATAGAGGTTTATTGAATGCAATTCTTCGTCCGAAATCGTTAAAGAATTATCGCTTTGAGTGACGATGGCAGGCAGCTGCATTTGGTCGCCGATCATTATAAACCGCCTAACACCGCTTAGTATCCCGATTATTTGCGGCTCGAGGATCTGCGAGGCTTCATCGATAATTGCGGTGTCGAATTTCTTAATCTCGAAAATTTCGTTTGTCCCCGCGGCCGAAGCCACAGTCGATACGATTATCCTTGTGGATTTCACCTTTTCGTACAGCTGTTTCAGTGGCATTTTGCCAATAAGATGCGATATTAAATGCTCGGGATATTCGGAGGAATCCTTCGAGCCAAGCCTTAGGAAGCCGGCTCCGTCGATGGTTTTCAGTGCCTTGCAGATTTCGTCCACAGCCCTGTTGGTATAGGCCATCACGAGCAGGGTTTCGCCGGTTGTCCGGTAGATATTCTCCACAATCGCCCGAAGCACGTATTACGTCTTGCCTGTCCCGGGCGGCCCTTGCAGCATGTAGTAATCTTTGGCACGAATCGCCACGGACACGCATTCGGCTTGCGAAGGCAATAGTCCGTCCGCTATTAATTCCTGATTTTCCAAAGATTCCTTATCCGCTATTGATTCATTTTTTCCTATTGATTCATTTTTTCCTATTGATTCATTTTTTCCTATTGATTCATTTTTTCCTATTGATTCATTATCTTCGATGAATTTCGGCCTTTTCAATCCCAACAACAGATCCCTTTTCTCTTTATCTGATGAAATAAATGCGTAGAGTGATTGGAACTGTTTTTTGTTGGTTGAATCGATATAATCATGCTCGAGAGTCCATTCGGAATAATTATCGAGGAATTCCCTTCGCATGGATTTATTCCTAAGGCTTATTGCCACCGAGCCGCTGTCAATGCTCTTCACTGTGCATTTCAATTGCTGCCGGTTGTATGGCCGGAAGGAACTCCCGCGCACGTCCGGGTATAATATGGCCAGGTCGCCTTTGCGGATTGTTGTCGTATAAGATTGCTTTTAGGCGAAGTCAAAATGAATATGGAAGGTATTGAAATCACTCTTCTCAACATTAATTCTCAGCCCTGCAAGGGCCGTCATATTGCTGATTTTCTCTTCAATCGCTTCCCTCCACAACCGCGAGAATCCTTTGTTATACACTGACCCGCCGGAGCCTGTCCTTTGCGCGGCGGACTCTTTAAGCAGAAACGCTACATAAACATGGAAATATTTTTTCTCAATATCACTAAGAGAACCATAGCAACTTGCGAACTCTATTATTTCACTATTAATAAACGAAGGCCGCTTGCCAAATTGCTTCGTAGTAAAAGAGTCGAACATCGAATAAACCCCGCGGGACAAAGCTCGTTCCAGGGCGAGAATCCAGTTCCTCAAATCCAGCACTTCCTGCTTGTTCTGTATGATATTCGGCACATTTCTCAAGGGGAATTCTTCGGTTTTGGAATATAATATCTGCGAGCTGCCCACCCTGCCGGAATAAGCCGAATCGAGCAATAAATTATAGCAGCTAACCTGTGCCAGGTGGTTGCGCCATACTCCCGTCTTCACATTATAATTATTCCTGCCCCGAAAGCTCATATCGATTGAAGGCGCCCTGCCGGATTTAAGTTCAATTACGTCCTTTCTATCTTCATCATCATCATATTCGAGCATAGCGTCCAGCCTGCCCTGCAGCCCATAGGCAGGCGATATGAAACTTGGCTCGATGCTGATGTGCCGGCAATCAAAATTGGAGGTAATGTGCATCAGGTTCTTGAAATGCTTTGCTATTCCGGGCCTTAGGAGTTTAATCGAATCGGGGTCTTTCTCCATCAAAGCAAATATTTGCAGCGGCTTGAACGACATAGCATTCTTCAAAGCCGAATCGAAGCCAGCATACTTGTTGGCTATCATTTCGTCGAATACCGAATTTACCAAATTGCCGACCACGAGAGGATAGCTTGTGCCGGTTCTAATGAAGAGCTTCAAAAAATACAAATATACGTTCGACCCGGTGCTGTTGAAGCATTCGGCTATACCGGTCACATCAATCAGGTAATCCGGCTCGAGGACTACCAAAGAATTGGCGGTGCTTTCCAATGTAATCTCAGCGGGATTCTCCGCATCGGTGGCAGAATTATTATCAGAATTATTATTGCCTGCAACGGCAAAATCGAACAGATTCAGCACGGCCCCGCGCCACAGCAGCTTCGAGACATCGGAATGCCAGTCTTTTAATATAACATTTACCTGCCCGAAATCATCCGAATCGCAAAGCAACGCAGCGTCATCATAATCATACTGCTTTTCGTGCTTCTTCCTTGATTTAACGACAACCCGAATTTCTTTAATAATTTTATCTTCACCGCCTAAAGATTCGGGTTTCCAATGAAATATAAGATCGGCCCTGAAATATTGACTCAAATAATCCGGCACCGGCAGATTAGATAATCGCTCGATGGCCTTGACTGCGGCCTGCGTTGCATATATTAGGTCGTCGTTGCTGCAATAGAGTTTGTTATTTCGTTTTAACTGGTTCGAGAAGTAGCGCACCTTATTAATATTGCGGATTAGTTCCGGCGGGAATTTGAATCTGTCGAAGATAAAGATCGAAGAAGTGAAAAAGTTTGAGAATAATTGTTTCTCACCATCAAGAATCTCAAAGAATAATTCATTCAATAGACTATATACTTTAATGAATTTTACCTTGTTTGGAGCATCATCCGAAAGAGTGTCCCTCAGGTTGAAGTAATATTGGTTAGCATTATCCGATGACAGCATTGATTCGCTCAGTAAGATATATTGATTTGGATAGCAATTCCCATTTTTAGAAGATACGAAAATAGTTTAATTTCTTTATACATCATATCGAATTCATTTAATGGCAGCTAACACAAAAATATAAGAAAATTGCTTTATTATACCCTTATGCCTTGCTGATAGAAGGGCAATCCCCCTGCTCGCTTTCCCCTTTGTTAAAGCGGTGAACCAATATAATAACACCATGGCGGCATGCCCCATCGGCACCCGTAGGGCATACATCGGCAACCGTAGGGTTAACCCTACGGTTGATAGTTGACCACGCCCCCAAACAAAAAAAGCGTGAACCGCAACGGAACACGCTTTGATAAATAGTAATATCATTGACGCTTACTTTATTTCCTTATGGATAGTATGCCGCCGAAGGAAAGGGTTGTACTTTTTTAATTCAAGGCGGTCGGGAGAATTCATCCTGTTCTTAGTGGTTGAATATCTCGAAGCCGGCTTGCCTTCCTTTTTGGCTTCCGTGCATTCCAATGTAATGATTTGACGGGCATCTTTCTTTGCCATTTTTCTTTCTCCGGTTACGTTTGTTTTTCAGGATTACAAATTTAAGACTATTCAGAAATAATTCCAAATCTAATCCGCATTATTCATAAAATATGCAGAAGGATAGAATATTAGTTGATAACAAGCAATTACGAATTCTATGAAAAGCAATTATGAATTCTATGAAATGAGCTAATAATAACCGCCGCTATGCCTGCCTAATTCAAATATTTCTAAATAGATTGCCCTCAAAAAGTACTAACTGTTTATTGTTATATTAATTACGAAAACTATTCAATTAGAAAGTGCAAGGAAATGGATTTATTATGCCCTTATGCCTTGCAGATTGTAGGACAACCCCCTGCTCGCTTTGCTCACTTCCCCCTTTTTTAAGGGGGAATAGCCA